>NZ_CP090347.1:2700000-3000000 GCF_021398715.1 Microbacterium binotii
GCGGTCGCCCGCATCAAGGCGGGCGTGCAGAAGGACATCTACCTCGGCAACCTCGACTCGATCCGCGACTGGGGCTACGCCGCCGAGTACGTCGAGGGTATGTGGCGCATCCTGCAGGCCGACGAACCCGAGGACTTCGTGCTCGCGACCGGCGTCGGCTACACGATCAAGGACTTCCTGGAGACCGCGTTCGGTCATGTCGGGCTGGACTGGCAGGAGTTCGTGAAGTTCGACGAGCGGTACCTGCGGCCGACCGAGGTCGACGCGCTGATCGGCGACCCGACGAAGGCCGCCGACAAGCTCGGATGGGTTCCCACGATCGACGGGAAGGAACTGGCCAAGCTCATGGTTGACGCCGACGTGGAAGCACTGGACAAGGGCTCGGACTGGATCGACACCGTGAAGCTGGCTTCGTGGGGCACGAAGTGACGACTGCGGTCGACGGCGTGCAGTACACGCCCGGGGAACTCGACCGTGATGCGACCTTCTACGTTGCAGGCCACCGGGGGCTCGTGGGTTCGGCGATCTGGCGCAGGCTGGAAGCATCGGGCTTCGAGAACATCGTGGGCCAGACCTCCGCTGAGCTCGATCTGAAGAACCGGGACGCGGTCTTCGAGTACATGGGCAAGACGAAGCCCAAGTATGTCGTGCTCGCAGCGGCGAAGGTCGGCGGCATCATGGCCAACTCGACCTTCCCCGTCGACTTCCTCAGCGACAACATGCGCATCCAGGTGAACGTCCTGGATGCGGCGCTGGCGAACGATGTCGAGCGAGTGCTGTTCCTCGGATCGTCGTGCATCTACCCGAAGTTCGCGGAGCAGCCGATCCGAGAGGATTCGCTGCTCACCGGTCACCTCGAGCCCACGAACGATGCCTACGCGATCGCGAAGATCGCCGGCATCCTCCAGACCCAGGCGGTGCGGCGTCAGTACGGGCTGCCGTGGATCAGCGCGATGCCGACCAACCTCTACGGACCGAACGACAACTTCTCTCCGAAGGGTTCGCACGTGCTGCCCGCACTGATCCGTAGGTATGACGAGGCGGCGAAGGCGGGGGCGTCCTCCGTGACCAACTGGGGAACCGGTACACCGCGGCGTGAATTCCTGCATGCCGACGATATGGCGGACGCGGTCCTGCACCTGATGGAGCACTACGACGGACCCGACCAGGTCAACGTGGGCACCGGCTCCGACGTCACGATCCGTGAGATCGCTGAGACCATCGCCACGGTCACGGGGTTCTCGGGTGACACGGAGTGGGACACCACGAAGCCGGACGGCACGCCGCAGAAGCTCCTCGATGTCTCCAAGCTCGCCGAAGCAGGATGGACCTCGAAGATCGGCCTCGAAGAGGGGATGGAGCGCACCGTCGCTTGGTACCGCGACCACGTGGACTCCATCAGGGAGTAGCCGGTGTTTCGACACATCGTGCTGTTCCGCGTCCATGACGACGTAGCAGACGAGCGAGTGGCCGAAGCGATCGACGCGCTTCGGTCACTCGCAGTTTTGCCGGGTGTCGCGCAATGGCGCATCGAAAGATCGCTCGACGCGCGCAAGGGACGCGTGATCGTGGAAGATGCGACATTCGCGGATCGCAACGCATTCGACGACTTTCGCGTCCACCCTGAGCACATGCGCGTCGCCGAGCAGATGTCCCGCATCGCCGATTGGTGGAATGGCGACTACATCGCCTGAGCGGTGATGACTCCCATGCGCTGAAGAAGCTCGGCGCAACCCGGCCACAGCGGCGACGGCAGCGAGCTCGCGGGAAAGTACTCAAATCTGAGCGCCTCGTTAGCCGGGCGCGTATCGGTCGGAAGTTCCACGACGAAAGACAGACCGATCGCCTGCTTGCGGGGGTCGTCACCGAATACGGTGCCGTCGGTCGGCGCAAGCTCTGCGGGAAACCACTCGTACACGTAGTCCGGCTGAGGGTTGAGGGAGAGCTCCGGCGCCACCCCCACGGTCTCTGTCGCGTGGCGACGAATGGCGTCTGCGATCGTTTCTCCGCGTTGGATCCGTCCGCCGAGATGGCACCACACCTGCCCGTGGGGCGACTCCCGGAGAATAAGTCCGATCTCGCGCGATCCTGCGCGGCTCGTGCGCACGGGAACGAAGTCGACGCATGCGATCGGAACCGACTGCTCGATGCGGTCGTAAAGCTCTCTCGGGAGGAAAGTCATCGTGCGTCCTTCGTAACAGGCCGTATACGTGCATCTGGTAGACAGATTGAGCGCGCGAGCCCAGGATGATTCGTCCTCACCACGGCCGCGAGCCAAATCTACGGGGAGATTCATGAAGCTTTCGGTCATCGGTTGCGGGTACCTCGGCGCCGTTCACGCGGCAGCAATGGCATCCATCGGCCACGAAGTGGTCGGCATCGACGTGGATCAGCGCAAGATCGACGCGTTGTCGAAGGGCGAGGCCCCGTTCTTCGAGCCCGGCCTCCAGGAGATCCTCGCCGAAGGGATCGCGTCCGGCAATCTCAGCTTCACGACCGACATGGCCGCCGCACAGGGGGCGAAGGTCCATTTCGTCGGTGTCGGCACCCCGCAGCAGAAGGACGGCTACGCAGCCGATCTCACCTACGTGAACGCAGCGGTTGACGGCCTGCTCCCCTACCTCTCCGAGGGCGACATCGTGGCGGGCAAGTCGACCGTTCCGGTGGGCACTGCCGCCGGGCTCGCCCCGCGCGTGACCGCCACGGGCGCGACACTCGTGTGGAACCCCGAGTTCCTCCGCGAGGGTTTCGCCGTGCAGGACACCGTCGATCCCGACCGCCTCGTCGCGGGCGTGCCCGCCGGCGATGAGGGCGAGCGCGCGGCATCCGTGCTGCGCGAGGTCTACCACCCCTCCGTCGCGAAGGGCACGCCCTTCATCGTCACCGACTACGCGACGGCTGAGCTGGTGAAGGTCTCGGCGAACGCGTTCCTCGCGACCAAGATCAGCTTCATCAACGCGATGGCCGAGATCGCCGAGGTCACGGGCGCCGACGTGACGCAGCTGGCCGACGCCATCGGACATGACGCCCGCATCGGGCGACGCTTCCTCGGCGCCGGCATCGGCTTCGGCGGCGGCTGCCTCCCGAAGGACATCCGCGCATTCAGCGCACGAGCTGAGGAGCTCGGGCGCGGCGAGTCCGTCGCGTTCCTCCGCCAGGTCGACGAGATCAACCTCCGCCGCCGTGAGCGTGCTGTGCAGCTCGTGGTCGAGGGCCTCGGCGGGTCGGTCTTCAAGAAGAACGTCACCGTGCTCGGTGCGGCGTTCAAGCCGCACTCCGACGACATCCGCGACTCGCCCGCGCTCGACGTCGCCGTCCGCCTGCACGGTCTCGGTGCCTGGGTGACCGTGACCGACCCGGCGGCGATCGAGAACGCCCGTCGTGTGCACCCGCAGCTGAACTACGTCGAGGATCGCGACGAGGCCCTGCGCGGCGCCGACGCGGTCATCATGGTGACCGAGTGGGACGAGTATCGTCGCGAACTCGACCCCGAGCACGCGTCGACTCTGACCGAGGGACGAGTCGTCGTCGACGGCCGCAACGGACTCGATGCGGCTGCCTGGCGCGCCGCCGGATGGACCTACCTGGGCATGGGACGCCCATAGAAAACCTCACCGAGCTCCGGATCACCGCGACACTCAAGAGGAATCGGCGATGCGTGCCCGTCGGCGCTCCCCTTGGTGGAGGAAGCTGATTCGACTCTTAGCGTTCGGGCTGAGCGTGATCGGCGCCTTCATCGGCGCTGGGACAGTGATCTACGCGCTGCCTCCCGCTGGCGACCCAAGCGATGCCGACCTGGTGTATGTCATCGGCCCTCCCACAGCCGCACGCATAACCGCCGCGGAACAGTTGATGTCCTCGGAGGGGATCAAGAACGCACTCATCTCCGTCTCGCCGCCAGAAGGCGATGCGAACTTTGGTGAGTCCTCGCTAACGTTCTGCAGACGAGAAGGTGTGCAATGCTCGACTCCTTCGCCGTTCACGACCAAAGGCGAGGCTCACATGCTCTCCGCCTACGCCAAAGAGCACGAAGTCAAGAAGGTCGTCGTTTTGACCGTTACTCCGCATGTCGCCAGGACGCGCTACATCTTCGCTCGATGTGCACCTGAGATCGATGTAGAAGTCGTCGCCGTCGAACGTGATCTCCCCCTCCTCGAGTGGGGTCGGCAATTCTTCTACCAGACAGGCGCATTCATCAAGGCTCTCGGCACCCCATGCGCCGACCATTCAGAGTGAGTCGGTGCGTTCTCGCTTCGCCGCTGAAGGACGTCACACGCGCGTAACTCGCGGCTGGCACTATGCGCTCATGACACCACGGCTGGCGTCGTGGTCAACGGGGGACGACGGCATGCTTCGTGAGCTGCTTTGGGGGCGAATAGGACGATGACGAATCGCATCACGCCGGACATTGAGAGGCGGACAAGCCGCTCAGGTCGAGCCGACCGCCGGGTCGCCAACAGGAACGTCGAGATGACGCCGTTCAGCGGGTTCCGGGGCGACATCGGTGGTCTGCGCGGCGTCGCGGTTCTATTGGTACTCACATCGCACCTCAACTTGGGATTCGACAACGGATTTGTCGGAGTTGACGTATTCTTCGTGATCAGCGGATTCCTGATCACTGGACTGATGCTCAAGGAGTACGGAGCGTCGCTGGAAACCGGCCAGGGGGGTCGGGTATCGCTGAGCAGCTTCTACGCGAGACGCGCAAGGCGAATACTGCCCGCCGCCGTCCTCTGCCTGGTGCTGACAGTTGCCGTGGCCAACGCCATTCTGAACAGCGGGGCCGCCGCCGAGGTCGAGCGGGACGCTTTGTGGTCGTTGCTCTTCGCGGCGAACATCGACCTCATCGCGTCATCAACGGACTACTTTCAGCAGGGGTTCGCCGTCTCGCCCCTTCAGAACTTCTGGTCGCTCGCCGTAGAAGAGCAGTTCTATATCGTCTGGCCCACCCTGATAGTTCTGGTGCTGGCACTGCACGGACTAACGGTGAGGCGCCGTCAGTTCCGGTGGAGCACCCGCGTGCTCACCCTCGTCTGCATCCTTGTTGTGGCTTCATTTGTCTGGTCAGTGATCAGTGCGACGACAGAGCCACAGGTGGGGTACTTCTCTACTCTGACGCGAGCGTGGGAACTCGGCATCGGGGCGGGAACGGCGTGTCTTGTGTTTATGACCAGGCGAGCCCCATCGTATTGGTGGGGGGTCGTCGGCGCGATGTCGATCATCGCGACGCTAGTGTTCATGCCAGCGGGAATGCCCTTCCCAGGCTGGGTGGCGATCTTCCCCGTAGTCGGGACGGCGCTCGTCCTGGCATCGGGTGCTGCACGACAAGGGCCTGTGTACGCCGCCCTCAACATTGCGCCCCTTCGATTCTTCGGCCTGGTTTCGTACTCGCTCTATCTGTTCCATTGGCCGATCATCGTCCTGTTCTCCAGACTCATGCCTGACTGGGACATGTGGCCACGCGCATTGGTTCTCGCTGCAGCATCCGTTGGCGTAGCGACCGTCTCCTACTACCTCGTCGAAAAGCCCACCCTCGCGCACCTTCCGAAGTTCTCGTTCGAAGCGTCGAAGTCAACGTCAGGGCCCCTCGCACCTCGCTTAACTGCGATCGCATTTAGCTCTGCACTCGCGTTGGCGGCAGTCGTAGTCTTCGCTCCTGTCGCGTATGAACAGACCGCCTACGCGCACGGCCTCTCGCTACGTGCTGAACCGGCCACCTACACGCCGCCCCCCCAACAACTCGACCGCGTCGAATGCTCCCGTGACGCCGTCGGCTGAAGAACTCGGTGTTCTCGCAGACGCTTGGCGAACGCAGGTACGTGCATCTGTGGGCCTGACGACCATCTCCTCCTCCCTCAGCCCCTCGCTGCTTGAACTTGCGGACCGCAAGGGCGAACAACCCGGCTCCTGCAGCGCACGTGAGTGTACGACAGGGCATGGTCCGCTGAATGCGCTGCTGATCGGCAACTCGTTCGCCGACATGATGTACCCGATGGTGCAACAAGCGTTTCCCGGGCAGGATTGGACGGTTCGGATCAAGTGGCGATCAGGGTGTCAGCTTGGGGCCGCTGATGATTGCCCCCAGATCTTCGATATCACCGGGGAGCAGGTTGATCTGCTGATCATCAGCGACTACGCCTATATCGACCAGAACATCGACCGCAAGACTCGCGATTGCAACATCGCGAGCGAACTGGCGAGCTACACGTCGCAGGTCCGACACGTTGTCTATCTCGGTCAGGTCCCAGGGGTAGAGAAGGCTCTGATCGATTGCGTGGATGCGTCAGGGAGCTTTGGGCCCGGCTGCGCGTCGGACCGGGAGAGGGTGGCCACCATAAACGGGTTGAAGGCTGCGGCAGCCTCCGCGGCCGGCGCGGTCTTCATCGACCCAACGGATTGGGTCTGCGACGGGAATGCCTGCCCCGTCGTCATCGGGGATGCACCGACCTATGTCGACACACAACATCTGACGTCTTCGGTGGCATCGGCTCTGGGCCCCACATTCCGGCTCAGCATTCTTCCGCTCGTCGAGCCTCTTGAGGCAACAATTGCGAGCGACTGACCTATCGCGAATCGCGCTCCCACTCTTGGAGGCATGCCGCCCCCGCACTTCAGGCTTCACCCGACGTGGACGGACTTGGGGCTGCGGTGGATCTCGGCTATCACGTCCCTCTCGGCCCCGCGCCCTGAAGACCTCCTGTGCACCCCTCGCGTAACCCGCGCCTGTGGCACGACGAGGTGGCCCCGGGTTGACGCCGGCCACGCCCAGACTTCGCTCGCTCCTCGGGCAGAGCGGCGGTGACCGAACGGTCGACCGCATCCATGTGATGCTTCGACGTCACCGCGACGTGTAGCCGCGAGGCTGGCACCCGTACGCATGCGATGCGCTCCTGCGCGGAGTCATCGTGCCGCCCGACGAGGTCACGGGCACCGACGCCGTCCGTCCCGCGGAGCCGGATGAGGTCGGTTGCGAGCGACGGCCGCGGCTCGGCGGCGGGCAACGGGATGTTGGCGCACTCTGCAACGCGCACGTGGTCGCCCTCCTGCGCCGGCATCGTGACGAGCGCATCCCGGGATGCGGCGGCGTTCCCGCCCCGGCGCACCCGCGTTCATAGGCGGTTCACCGAGTGCACACCGTCGACGACCCTCGCCCGGATAGACCTTTTCTCGGCCCGTCCCGAGGCCGCCGAAAGGATCTTCACAGCTCATGAAGCACCCGACCCGACGCGTGTGGAGCGTGGCCGCCGTGGCCGCTGCACTCGCGCTGATCTCCGCCGCCGCGGCCGCGCCGTCCGTCGCCGAGACACCCTCGCGCACGGTGGTCATCGACCCCGCCGCCGCATCCGGCACAGCGCCCGCGTGGCCCGCGATCGACCCCGCAGCGATCGATTCGACCGCGACCGACTCCGGCCGGGCCAGCGAGCTCGCCGCATCCGTCGTCGCGACCGCCCGCACCGGCGCGCAGGCCCTCGCGGGGAACACGCTCCCCGCCGCCGCGAACACCGTCCGCGCGCACTTCGCCGACTTCATCCCCGCCGGCACCCCGCTGCTCGCGTCCTCCGACGAGACCACGCTCATCGCCCTCGCCGGCAACACCGCCACCGTCGTCTTCGCCAACACCTCCAGCGCCCAGGCGACCGTCGAGATCGACGTGCGCTCCTTCGCCGATCACACCGCCGCGGCCACCACCGTGCACACCACCAGCGCGGCAGGCGAGCTCGTTGCCGCACCGGCGACGCCCGTTCCGACCACCGGCCTGATCACGGTCGCCGCCCCCGCGCACTCCATCGTCACCGCCGTCACAACCGGGCTCATCGTCACCGCCACCCCGGCAGCGTCCACCGCACGGGTCGCGCCCGCATCCGCGCTCGTCGGCGAAGGCCAGCTGCGCCTCATCGAGTCGTCCTACGCGCCCGGCAAGGTCATCGAGCTCGGCAACCCCGCCGCCCAGCCCACCGGCCCGGCGGGAGCGACCTACCCCGCCCGCGCCGCCGTGTTCACGATCTCCGGCGTCGCCGCCCTCACGCAGAAGCAGGCCGTCGTGTTCTCCCCCGTCACCGCCCGGGCCGACACCTACGTCATCTCCACCCAGGACGGCCGCGTGCTCTCGCGCCGCGACAACGCCGCGAGCGACTTCCGCTACCTGCAGCTCACCGAGCGCACCATCGACGACGCCGCCACCGACCCCTACGCGCAGTGGACCGCCGTCGACGCCGGAAACGGCGAGGTCTCGCTGCAGAACGTGCAGCGGGATGCGGGCGGCGCCATCGCGGCCCTCGACCTCTACAACTGGAAGACCGCCGACGCCTCCGAGGTGCAGACCTACACCTTCAGCGGCGCCGCCGTGCAGAAGTGGAAGATCCACCCCCTCGCCGCCACCGTCGCATCCGACACGGTCATCGTCCAGCCCGGCGCCGCACCCCAGCTGCCGACCCTGCTGCGCGCCGTCTACGGCTGGGGCACCCGATTCGAGATGACGACGCTCACCTGGAACCTGCCCGACGAGAACGTCTGGAACACCGACGGCACGGTCACCGTGACCGGCACCGGCATCGGCTACTTCGGCGAGCAGGTGCCCGTCGAGGCCCGCTACCTCATCGGCTCGCTCTCCGACGGCGCCGACGCCGCCTACACGACCTTCGCCGGCGTGCTCGTCAAAGAGCTCCAGATGCGCGCACCCCGTACCGTCGTCCGCGGCGTCTCCGGCTCCGAGGCCACCGTCGACGCCCCCGTCACCTGGGACTGGTCGCGCGTCACCGACGCCGACTTCGCCGCCCCCGGCACCGTCACCGTGCCCGCCTCCACGAAGAGCGGGTTCACGGCCAACCTCGTCATCACCGTGGCCCCCGCCGCCACCACCAACGTCCTGCGCGGCACCGGCGTGCACCACACCGTCACCCACATGGACGGCTCGAACTTCCAGCTCACCGACGGGGTGCGTAACGTCTCGGGCTTCTCCGACTGGCGATCGGGCGGCGCAGCCAACCGCGTGAACCGGAACACGATCACCTTCTACCTCGACGAGCCCCAGCAGGTCACCGGAGCCTCGGTGTTCGACATCGCCGGAAAGCAGAACATCGGCACCGTCACGGTGCAGTACCGCACACTCACCGGCGGCTGGGCGAACCTTCCCGGCACCGACTGGCCGGTCACCAACCCCACACCAGACCTCAGCCTCGAGGTCGCAGGCGAACCGGTCGTCGCCACCGGCGTGCGCGTCATCATCACGAACAAGTCCGCGAGCACGTGGATGACCCTCTCCGAGATCGAGGTCTCGGGCCTGACGGCGGGAGACGCACGATGATCCGCTCCGCTGCGCCTCTCACCGCCACATCCACCGAGGAGTCCTCGTTCATGTCACGAACGACCCGCCGCGCCGTCACCGTCGCGACCATCACCGCCATCGCCGGCTCCGTGCTGCTGGGCGGCACGGCCGCATCCGCTGCGACGCAGGGCACCACCACCGCACCGACCACGGCCGGATCCGACGCCACCGGCGAACGCTCCAGCTTCGTTCTGCCGGTGCTGCCCGACACGCAGTTCTACTCCCGCTACAGCGCGTCGCAGTTCGTGCCCCAGTACGGCACGAACCCCTTCGAGGTGCAGACGCAGTGGATCGTCGACAACCAGCGCGAGCTCAACATGCCCTTCACGGTGCACGTGGGCGACGTCGTCGACCAGCAGGGGCAGAGCGGCGAGTGGGATGCGGCCGCCAAGGCCATGAAGATCCTCACCGACGGCGGCATGGAGTACTCGGTGCTCCCCGGCAACCACGACGTGAGCGACATGAACGCCCGCTCCTCCGTCGGCATCTCGGGCAGCTACCTCGCCCGCTTCGGCGAATCCCAGCTGCGTGCCCAAGCGGGCGACGGCCTGATCGGCACCTTCCAGAACGGGCTCTCCTCCGCCTATCTCTTCGAGGCCGAGGGGCACACGTGGATGTCGCTCGCGATCGCGTGGAACGCCTCCGACGACACCTTCGCGTGGGCGCAGGGCGTGCTCGACGCGCACCCCGGCATCCCCGTCATCCTCTCCTCGCACGCGATCATCGGCATCGCCGAAGACCAGGTGTCGCCGGCATCCTGGTGGTGGGGAGAAGAGCTCTGGAACCGCCTCATCAAGAGCAACGACGAGATCATCCTCACCGTCAACGGTCACTTCCACGGCTCCACGTCGCAGACCCGCACGAACGACGCCGGCCACCCGGTGTACCAGGTGCTGACCGACTACCAGATGGCCGCCGACGGCGGAAACGGCATCATGAGCCTGTTCGAGTTCAACCTCTCGGGCGGCGACATCACCCTATCGACGATCTCGCCGTGGGTGCCCAAGAAGCACGCGAACTCCGTCACCTCGACCGACGCTCCGGTGCTGACCGGCTCCGGGCAGAGCATCACGATGCCGCTCGACTTCCGCTCCCGCTTCGGGTGGACGATCGATGCGTCGCAGGAAGACGACGTCGACCTCTCGGCGCGCGCGAAGGCGATCGTGTCGAAGGGCTGGAACGGCTCGAACGGCGGCACCGCTCGCGCCGTCGCCGGCGCCTCCAACGACTACGTCCACGTCGACGGCACCGTCGCGCATTGGCGTTTCGGCGGAGTGCCCGAGGGCGTCGTCGACGAGAACTCGGTGGTCCCCGACGTCGCCGGCGACAGCCCGATGTACCGCAACGCGATCGATGAGACCGACGCGAACGAGGCTCTCGACGACGTGAAGGTCTCGCATGAGAACCACGCCTACTACTCGTCCGACTTCGGCGCGGTCTGCTTCAGCAACGTCTACCGCAACGCCTCCGGACCCGACAACCTGTCGTTCCTGTCGACCGAGTACGGCGCGCCGGCGACCTTCGCCGACCTGACCGCCTCGACCGGCTACACGCTGGAGAGCTTCCTGCAGCTCGACGAGGGCTGGACCGAGACGGCCAACCGGTGGGGCGCGGCGATCACCCGCGGTGGTTCGCGCGAGTGGACCGGCATCCGCGATTCCGCAGACCCGGGCGCCGGCGCCGCCTGGCTCGGCATCTCGAGCCTGCGCGAGTACCAGTTCTCCGCCGGAGACACCACGACGGGCAACTCGTACACCAACTGGTCGGGCGAGATCATGCCGGGCTCGTGGCACCACGTGGCGATCGTCAACGACCCCGACGCCCGCACCGTGATCATGTACGTCGACGGCGTGCCCGTCCTGCGCAACGCCTCGAACGTCGGCGGGATGATGGCGGCCGACTTCATGCCCTGGATCATCGGCACGTCGACGTGGGACACCGAGCCCGACCACGGCTGGAACGGATGCGTCGGCGAGACCCGCATCGTCGATCACGCCCTCTCGCAGAGCCAGTTCCTCACCGAGCGCGTCGACATCGACGGCACGGGCGCGAACTTCGCCCTTACGACCGACACGGGCACGGTGCTCGCACACGACGCGAAGATCACCGAGTTCACCGGCACCGGCTTCCCGAGCGCGAAGATCACGGTCACGGCGGGACAGGCGCGCCTCGGCGAGACCGTCGTCGCGCCGGACGGCACCTGGAAGGCGACTCTCGACGCACCCGTCGCAGGCTCGGGCGCACACGCCTTCGCCTTCACGCAGGCGATCGGCACCCGCTCCGGCTCGCCCTTCGAGGCGACCGTGACGATCGGTGAGAACTCCGCCTGGAGCCCCGTCGAAAGCGACCTGACCGACAGCCTCGAGGGCCTCATCACCGTGACGCCCGAGAACTTCGTGCCGGGCCAGGCGATCAGCGTGCGCGTGCCGGAAGGACACGAGGGCGAGAAGCTGTCGGCCTTCCTCTTCTCCCAGCCGACCGGCCTCGGGCTGGCGACGGTCGACGGCGGATCCCTGCGCCTCGTGACGCCCGCATCCCTCCCGCTGGGCGTGCACCGTCTCGCGGTCTACACCGCGGACGGCACGATCCTGGGCTGGAGCAACGTGCTCATCAGCGCACCCGTCACCGGCACCGACCCCGCACCCGTCACCGACCCGACGGCTCCGATCGCCGCGGGGCCGGGAGCGTCGGGCGCGCTGCCGACCACCGGAATCGAGGCCGCATCCCTGGTGCTCCTGTTCGGGGCGGGGCTCGGGGCGCTCGTCTTCGGCGTCGGCGCGGTGCGTCGAGCTCGCCGCCGCTGAGCGGACCTCGTGGGGCCCCTTCCGCATCTCGCGGGAGGGGCCCCACGAGCACGTGTCAGCGTCCTTCGCCGCGCCCCCGCACGATCGCGGTGTCGAGGTAACGACGCAGCGAGACCTCCCGCACGTGGTTCCAGCCCGTGCGGACGCGCACCATCGTCACCCCGCGTGCACGCATCGCCAACGCGACGTCGTGAGATAAGCGCACCCGATCGTCGACCGGGCGCCAGGCCATGCCAACATATTCGTCAAGCACCCGCGCCCCGTCGATCTTGTGAGATGCACCGGCCATGGCGACTCCATCCGAGCTCGCACGAGAACTGCTCTTTCACACCATGTATACATGGCGTGAAAGCGGTCGGGCAAATGGACGTGACCAGCACAGAACCACCGCAATCTCCCGCACCGACGAGCGACCTCGCCGCCCGATCCCGACCCGGAAGAGGATGACCGCCCATGCGCGACTACTTCGGCGGCGACGACCACGAACTGTGCCCGGCCTGGTGCACCGGCGATCATGAACTGTCGGACGATCTCCGCCTGGCGCACCGCAGCGAGGCGACGTCGGTACCCGCGGTCGAGCGCGTCGACGATCCCGTGGGCAACGCACCTCAGGCCGCCACCGTGAACCTGATCGTCGGACTCGAGAAGTCGGCCGCCGAGCTCTGGGTGTGGATCGGCCCCGAAGACGACGCGGGACGCGGCCTCACCCTCAGCGCCGAGAGCGCCCGCCGCCTGCAGACCGCCCTCGGCGACATCCTGCACACAGCCCGCACCGGACGCGCGCGCGGCGGAGACTGATCTCCCCCACCCGGCGCGTCCCCATGTACCATGTAAACATGGTGTCGCGGCGGTCCGGCGGCACAGCGATGGTCACTGGACGTGGGAATCCAGGGACGCGTTGCGGTCTCCGTGGGGCGCAACGCCTGGCTCCCCTTCGCGCGCTCACCCCCTCGCACGGCGAAGGGGAGCCAGCACAGGCTCACGCCTTGCCCGCAGCGCCTTCTCCACAAGCAGTTTCCTCGTCCGCGTGAATGGTTCAGAGTTGATCCATGACGATCACCACGGCCGAGCAGTGGACGCAGTACTGCCGGATGCTGGGCGAGAATCTCTCGACGGCGCGCGCCGCGCGAGGCCTCAGCCAGGAGCAGGTCGCGCGCGCTGCCGGTCTGGCGACATTCACCTACCAGAAGCTCGAGAAGGGCGAATCCAACCCGGGCAGCCCCGCGAACCCGCGACTGCACACCCTCGTCTCGCTCGCCCTCGTGCTGAACCTGGAGCTCGCGACGATGCTCCCCTCCGCCGCGCTCGCGAAGGCCTGACCGCCACCCTCGCACGGTCGCGCTCTCACGGATGAGGCGCCTCGGGCGCATCCATACACTGACACCATGCCCGCATCCCGCATCACACCGACTGCGGCCATGCTCGATCTCGCGGGGCTGACGGGACCGGTCTCGCTGCGCGAGGTGAACGAGTTCTATCGACGCACCGGGGTGCCCGTGGCCCGCCGCTGGTGGTCGGTCACCCTCACGATCGCAGCACTGCTCGCCGCCGAGGCGATCTTCTTGAAGGTCATGATGCCGGCGTTCGGACTCGACGCCGCGCTGTCCGACGCCGTGTACGGCGGCTTCCTCGTCTTCACGGGCCTGTACGCGCTGGGACTGGGCGCCGTCATCTGGCGCAACGCCGCGCGCCCCGCGCGCATCTTCCGCACCGCCGGCGCGAACCACCTCGCCTACAGCGACCGCGGCACGGTCGGCCTGCGCTTGCCCGGCTCCGTCATGGCGAGCCCCGACGCGTTCGTCGTGACGGCCGATGTCCTGAGCGGGGGACCGCCCGACAACGACCTCCCCCGTTTCATGGCCGCGACCCTCGCCCCGCACGTCGCGGGCACCCGCCGTCGCCACGGCATCGCCGCCATCGCCCTCGACCGGCAGACTCCCCACATCGTGCTCGAGAACCGGCGCGCCCGCGTGCTGCGCACGACCGGCCGACGATTCCGAGGCGAGCAGAGACTGCGCCTGGAGGGCGACTTCGACCGCACCTTCACCCTCTTCTGCCCGCGCGGTTACGAGACCGACGCGCTCTACATCTTCACGCCCGACCTCATGGCGCTCATGATCGATCTCGCATCCGACTGCGAAGCCGAGCTGATCGACGGCTGGCTCGTGCTCTACAGCGGACACCCCTGGCGCCTCTCGACGCCGCGCGGCTTCACACGACTCATCTCGCTCGTCGACCTCATCGGACGCAAGATGCGCTCGCGCACCGAGCTGTATCGCGACGAGCACGCGGATGCCGGAACCGCCATCGCGATCCCCGGTCGCCGCCTACGCGCCCGCCCCTCCTGGGGAGCGGTCGCCTCGACGATCGTGCCGGCCGCGTTCATCGCGCTCGGGCTCGTGTCGATGATCCTCGATCTGCTCTGAGGGATGCGGAGAGAAACCTCCGTCCGTGAGCACGTCTTGATTCGAACATTAGTACTATACATGAGGCTCACATCGCGTTAGAATACGAACATGTCTTCTAACGCGTATCGCCCCGTCGGGTTCTCCGACGCGGATGCGGCGACGCTCGCCGAGATCGCCGCGGCGGTCGAGAAGACCCAGGCCGATCTCGCCGCCCTCCAGGCGCGCATGACCCGCGAGCTCGCGCGGGCAGAAGAGCTCGCCTGCCGCCAGTCGTCCGGGGCGACGCGCAGTGCCGCCGCCGGCGACATGGCGCACCGCGCCATCGCCTCCGAGCTCGCCACCCCGCTTCGCATCGCCGACCGCACCATGCAGCGGCGCATGACCCAGGCCGCCGAGATCGCGCACGAGTACCCGGCCACACTCGATTCCCTCGCCGCCGGTCGGATCACCATGGGGCACGTCCACGCCATCGCCGACGCGGGCGCGCATCTTCCCCGCGAGGCGCGCGCAGAGTTCGAGGCGGCAGCGCTCCGCAAGTGCGAGAACGACACCGTCGGGCGCGTGCGCCCCGCCCTGCGCATGCTCGCCGAGCGTCTCCACCCGCGCACGCTCACCGAACGCCACATCGAAGCCCGCGAGACGCGAAGCGTCACCCTCGACCCGCTCGACGACGGCATGTGCGAACTCACGGCGATCCTCCCCCTCATCCTCGGCGAGGGCATCCACAACCGACTCACCCAGCAGGGCACAGCCCTCCAAGACGAGCGGATGCGGGCGGTCGAGCGCCTGCGCGAGTCCCGCGCGGCGGACCGGCCCGCATCCGAGGCCGACGAGGTCCTCGCCTCCGACGGCCGCACCATGGATCAGCTGCGCGCCGACATCTTCGCCGACATGCTCCTCACCGCTCAGCCCAGCGCCGACCCCACGCGCACCGACGACCGCCCGGGCGCGCTCGGCGCGATCCGCGCGCACGTGCAGGTCGTCGTGCCGGTGCTCGCGATCGCGGGAACGCACGAGCATCCCGCCGATCTCGCCGGTCGCAGCCCGGTCGACGCCGAGACGGCCCGGCAGCTGGTCGGCGCAGAGTCCGGCTGGGATCGCATCCTGACCCACCCCGTCAGCGGCGAGATCCTCGCGACCGACCGCTACCAGCCGACCCCCGACCTCCGCCGCCGGCTTCGCGCCCGCGACGCGCACTGCCGCTTCCCCGGATGCCGGGTGCCGGCCATCCGCTGCGAGCACGACCACACCGTCGACTTCGCACTCGGCGGCAAGACCCGGCTCGACAACCTCTCGGGGCTCTGCCAGCGACACCACTCGATGAAGCAGTTCACCGCGTGGAAGGTCACCCAGATCGGTGACGGGATCCTCGCCTGGACCTCACCGCTCGGACGCCCCTACCTCGACCATCCGCCCGCGCCGACGGTGCACTTCGTGCCCGATGAGATTCCCCTCGGCGTGCCATCGCGCTATGACGATGACGACGACCCGCCGCCCTGGGAGAACGCCGCCTGAACCCGGCCGGCAGCATCCCCGCTCATCGCGATCACGTAGAACTGCTCAGTTCTCACAGCGGGTGCGGGGTCGATCCGCGCCCGCGGGCACTCCCGCACGACACCGCCTCGGCGCGAACATCATGCCCACGTGACTGCCCGGTGAGAACCGCTTTCTTGATGAAGCGTTCGCCCCGCGCGCGTTCCACGAAGCACCGGGCGAAACCTCGCCACTCCCAGCGGAAACACAAGGGACACATAGCGATGACACGGTGAGGCCGCTCCACCGACACCGTCACCCGAACGCTCCGGCAGCAAAGGTCTGTACATCCATGCCCGATTCCCGCGCCCGCCGCCCCCGCAGCGGCCCCCGCCTCCGACGACCAGTGATCATCGCCGCGCTCGTCGGCCTCGTGATCGCCCCCCTCACTGCCACCGCCGTCGCCACCGCGGTCTCGGCCAACGCCAAGACCACCGCGATCGCGACACTGTCGGCTACCGAGGGCGTCGTGGGCGACGCGCTCACCCTGACGCTCGACACCGCCGACGCCGACGATGTCTACGCCGCCGCCGTGAGCCTGAGCTTCGACGCGTCTCGCCTGACCTTCGACGAGGAGGCCGTCACCAGCGACTTCCCCGGCATGTACAGCGTCGTGGGCGAGATCGTCGGCGACGAAGGCCACCTCGACTTCACGCTCACCCGGCTCGGCACCTCGAGCGGAGCCGTCGGAGACTTCTCACTCGGCGAGCTCGGCTTCACCTCGGCCGCGTGGGGCGACGCCGCGATCACGATCGACGCCGTGACCCTCGTCGACAGCGAGCTCGGCCGGATCGAGCAGAAGCCCGGAACGACCCTCACGTTCCGAGTTCCCGCACCCCCCGAGCCCACGGTTCCACCGACGGAGCCGACGGAGCCGACGGAGCCGACCACTCCGCCCATCGAACCGACCACTCCCCCCACGGAGCCCACGACGGCGCCGACCGAGCCGACGAAGCCGACGACACCGAACCCGCCCGCGACTCCGAGCAGCCCCACGGTCATCTCGGCCAGCGGTTACGGCACGACGGTCGCGAAGCCCTCGTCCGGCACGGTCGTCGCCGCACCCCAGTCGAGCGCCGCGCCCACCAACCAGACGGCGCAGATCGAGGCATCGACCTCGAAGCCCGGACTGGGCGACACCGTCGAACTGACGGTCACCGGCCTCGCCGCGAACACGGCACATCGCATCGAGCTGCACTCCGACCCGATCGTGCTCGGCACCGCGGTCAGCGACGCGGCGGGCTCGTTCACCTTCACGGCGACGATCCCGAAGACCGCCCCCACCGGCGAGCACGAGATCGTCGTCCTGGCCGACGACGCCGTGGCGGCGACCCTCCCCATCACGATCGCGGAGGCGACCGCATTCCCGACACCGACGGCCAGCCCGACCGCTTCCGCCACCGCGGCCCCCGAGGTCGACACGGATGCGGCATCGTCCGCCGGCTCCGCCGACGGCCTCGCCTGGTGGATCTGGGTCGTCATCGCACTGATCGTGGTCCTCATCGCGGCCGTCATCGCCCTCACGATGTCCCGCAACCGCAGCAAGGAGAAGAGCGAATGACGCACGTATCCATCGCCCCCGTCCGCCGCGCGACGCTGCTCGCCGGGATCGGCCTCGCCACCGTCGGCGTCCTCGTCGCCGGTGCGACGCCCGCCTACGCCGCCGACGACTCGGTCAGCTACCTCGCGCCGGAGTACCAGGTCGGCGAGCTCACCGGCGACGGCAAGGTCGACACCGACGACCTCGCCATCCTGATGACCGCCGTCGGAAAGACGTCCGATGACGCCGACTGGGAGACCGTGGCCGCGGCCGACGCCGACGGCGACGGCGTGATCACCGTCCTCGACGTCGCCGCGCTCTCCAAGGCGTACCTGTACGACGACGACCCGTTCGAGATCCTGGAGACCGATGTCGTCGCCGTCCAGAAGGCGATGACCGCCGGCGTCCTCACCTCCGAGCAGCTGACCGCCGAGTATCTCAACCGCATCGCCGCCTACGACCGCGTCGCCGGCATCGACCCCGCCACTCCGGCCGAGATGCTGGAAGCGATCGTCGCCACCAACCCGAACGCGATGGCGGAGGCGAAGGCGCTCGACGCCGAACGCGCCACAACCGGTCCGCGCAGCATCCTGCACGGCATCCCGGTGCTGGTGAAGGACAACATCAACACGCTCGACATGGCCACGACAGCGGGCTGCGCCTGCCTCGCAGACAACCGCACCTCGACCGACGCGGAGACCGTGGAGCGGCTGAAGGCGATGGGAGCCATCGTCATCGCCAAGGCCAACCTGTCCGAGTTCGCCCAGTCCACGGCATCCTCGATCAGCAAGTACGGCACGACCCGCAACGCCTACGGGCTGGGACGCGACCCGGGCGGCTCGAGCGGCGGCACCGGTGCATCCGTGTCCGCCAACCTCGGCGTCTTCGGACTCGGAACCGACACCGGCGGCTCCGTGCGCGTCCCGTCCTCGTTCAACGCGCTCGTCGGCATCCGCCCCACCATCGGACTCGTGAGCCGCGAGGGCGTCATCCCTCTGGACCTCTACCGCGACACGGTCGGCCCGATGGCCCGCTCCGTCTCGGATGCGGCACTCGCTCTCGATGCTCTGGCCGGCAGCGATCCGATGGATGCGGTCACCGCCGGCGCCGACGGCGTCAAGCCGCTGTCGTACGCACAGGCCCTCGACCCGAAGGCACTGCAGGGCAAGCGCATCGGATACATCTCGGGCCTCGTCTCCGGCAACCAGAACGCCGTCGGATTCCGCCTGGTCCGGGGCGCGTTCGCCGACCTGGAGGCCGCCGGCGCCACCGTGATCGACGTCGGGAGCTTCGGCACGGTCAACGGCTACGGGCTCGGGAGCCTGCCGGGCAGCTCCTCGTTCACCCACGACATGAACGAGTACCTGAACGCCTACTACCGGCCGGGCTACACGTTCGCCGACCTCGCGCAGCGGGTCACCGACGCGGCGACCAGCGGCGGCCCGACCCTCTCCACCTGGTCGGCGGCCACCGTGCGCGGCTGGGCCTCGACGAGCGACGCCACCCGGGATGCGGCCTACCCGAACTTCAGCCGCACCCAGCAGGCGATGCGTGACCGCGTCGATCAGCTCATGGCCCAGTACGACCTGGATGCCGTCATCTACCCGAGCACCGGCGGGACGGTCGGCTCCCCGGCCAGCAACAACCGCATCAGCGCGTTCAGCGGCTACCCCGCGGTCTCGGTGCCGATGGGTTTCGCCGACTCGACGCTCGACGAGACCAGCTACAGCGGATTCCCGATGGGTCTGGAGTTCCTCGCCGAGCCGTACTCGGAGTCGAAGCTCCTGGGCTTCGCCTACGCGTACGAGCAGCAGACCCAGCACCGCCGGCCGACAACGCTCTTCCCCGACCTCGCGGGCTGAGCATTCCGCACGGCCACGCGCGCCCCGCTCCGCTTCGGCGGGCGGGGCGCGCGTGGCTCTGCCCGTTCACAGACCTTCCCCGCCGGTTTCTGTCCCCGCCTTCCCCTGCCCCTCCCACCAACCTTCAGTAAGGCGTAAGGTTGAGGACATGGAGACCTTCCTACTCCGCCTCGACCGTCTCGCCGGCGGCCGCATGGCGGGCTACCGCGTCGACCGCCCCGACGACCCTCGTGTGAGCCGCGCCTTCCGAGCGATCACGATCCTGCTCGTCGTGTGCTTCCTGCTCGGCATCGCCACCATCGTCACGTCGGCCTGGCTCACCGCATCCGGCGAGGACGTGGGCTTCGCCGTCTGGATGCGGTGCCTCGTCGTCCTCGGCATCACCACGACCCTCTTCTACTTCCTGTGGCGTGCGCGCGCCGGCTGGTACTGGGCGATCCGTCGCCTGCAGCTGTTCAGCCGGATCTTCCCGATCGTGGCCCTCGTCCTCGCAGCGATCCCGGGGCTCTACCCGTGGTGGGTCATCAGCGAGCAGATCGTGTTCGCCATCCTGCTGATCGGCGTCTCCGACTACCTGCAGTCCGACTACCTCCGCGCCGCCTACCCGAAGCCCACGCGCCCCTAGCGCAGCGACGGCCCGCTCGTCGGCTGTGGCGCTCGCGCGCCGGCAGTGGCATGGTCATCTCATAACGGGGTGATCCGAGGAGCAGCAATGCCGTTGTTCGAGATGGAGGCGAGCCCCCGGGGCCGCATGCGCGTCTTCGGGCGCACGCAGCTGCCGTTCGCCCTCGGCGCTGTGTTCATCGCCGCCGTCGCCGCGCTCGTCGACGCGTCCCTGCTGGGGCGCTGGCCCATGATCACGGGCTTCGTGCTCACCATCATCGCCACGTGCGCCGCCATCGCCGTCCCGTGGGAGCGCCTGCATCCGGCGGCCATGATCTCGATCGCCGTGCTCGACATCGTCACCGTCGCGTTCCTGCGCGCGGAACTCGCACCGCTGGTGCCCGCGGTCACGATCCTCGCCCTCTTCCCCCTGCTGTGGTTGGCCTACGGATTCCGCTGGTACGGCATGATCGTCGCCGTCATCGGCGCCGCCTTCATCACGTCGTTCCGCTTCGTGTACGTCGCGCGCTGGCCCTCGAACCCCGCCGAGTGGGCGAACGTCGTCACCTTTCCCGTCCTCATCCTCGGCGTCGCGGTCATCGTCTACATCGCCGCGAACCAACTGCGTCGCAATGGCGCGCGCCTCGCCGCAGCGTCCCGTGCGCAGTCCGAAGCGCTCCGCGACGCGAGGGATGCGGAGGCGATCGCCCGCGGCATCCTGAACACCGTGAGCGCGGGGGTGGCCTTCTACGACGCCGATGGCCGCCTGGACGTTGCGAACACCACCGCGCGCCGGATGACCGATGTCGCGGGCTTCCGACTCGACACCCCGCCCTACAGCGGCGAGCACGCCTTCAGCGCCGACCGCGTCACCCGCATCCCGGACGAGGAGCAGATCATCCCGCGGGCCCTGCGCGGTGAGACGATCGCCGACCACTTGGAGTGGATCGGTCCACCCGACTCGCAGGTGGCGATCATCGCCTCATCGGGACGCGTGCACCGCGAGGACGGCGTGCTGCTCGGAACCGTCGTCGTCGCCTACGACGTGACCGAGCTGGCGGATGCGATCGAGGTGCGCGAACACTTCCTGCGCACGGTGTCGCACGAGCTGCGCAGCCCGATCACGAGCATCACCGGCTTCCTCGATCTGATCGACGAGGCCGTCGACCCCGCCGACACGAAGGTGCACGACTACATCGACATCGTCACCCGCAAGACCAACGACCTGCTCGACCGCGTGCGGGACCTTCTGTCGGCGAACGACGGAGCCAAGTCGCCGAACTGGGCCAGCAACGACGCCGCCGTGCTCGTCCGGGATGCCGCGGAGAGAACGCGTGGTCTCGCCGACAGCCACGACGTCGTCGTTCAGGCCACCGGACCCGATACCCTGCCCGTTTTCGCGGACCGTGAGCAGCTGACGAGCGCGATCGCCGAGCTGCTCACCAACGCCATCAAGTTCGGTGATCAGAGCGCCGTCGTCACCGTCCGCTACGGCCTCGTCGGACGCCGCGTCACGATCGCCGTCACCAACTCCGGCCACGGGATCGCGCCCGGCGAACAGCGCCGCGCGTTCGACCGCTTCTACCGTGCGCCGTACGCACGCGCCCAGGCGATCCAGGGATTCGGGCTCGGCCTCACCAACGTGCGCGCGATCGTGGCGGCTCACGGTGGCCACATCCACATCGACAGCGTCCACGACGAACACACGACCTTCACGCTCGACGTCCCCCAGCACCCCTACACCGTCAGCCAGGCCTGACCCGTCCCCGCTGCTTCCCCAACGCGCCCGAACTCCTGCAAAACCGCCGGATCCCCCTCACACCCCGACCCCGCACTCAGTTCTGCAGGAGTTCGGACCACCCCCGCGCGCCGCCGAAGTCGTCGAGGGAGGAAGAGCGAGAGAAGAGGCAGCGGGGAAGAAGAGAGACAGAAGAAGAGAGACAGAAGAAGAGAGACAGAAGAAGAGAGACAGAAGAAGAGAGACAGAAGAAGAGAGACAGAAGAAGAGAGACAGAAGAAGAGAGACAGAAGAAGAGAGACAGAAGAAGAGAGACAGAAGAAGAGAGACAGAAGAAGAGAGACAGAAGAAGAGAGACAGAAGAAGAGAGACAGAAGAAGAGAGACAGAAGAAGAGAGACAGAGAGCGCGGCGCCTAGAGGCCCGCGGCGCCGCTGTCCTTCGCGGCCCGCCGGCGCCGGATCTCGGCCTCGAGGGCGGCGGCACGCTCCTCGCGCTCGAGGTCGGCGAGCTGCTGCTCCGTCGTGCGCGTATCGCGCGGCCGCGGCGCCGGAGCGGGCGCAGCCTCGTCCCTCGACCACCGGCGCGGGTCACCGAAGCTCATGGCCTCGCGTCCTCCGCTCCATTCGCGACCGAGCGTGAACCAGAGGATGGAGCCGACGAGCGGCAGCAGCACGATGAAGAAGATCCACGCGACCTTGGGCAGGAACCGGATCTGGTCCTCGCGGCGCGTGATGGCGTCGATGAGCGCGACCACCATGACGGCGAAGATGATCAACGCGAGGAACGGCATGCATCCAAGGTGCCGCAGTGAGCCGTCGAGCGCAACGGTCGCGGCGCCCGCATCCGGTCGCGGAGCCCGCATCCCGCACGACCGACGGATGCGGGCAGCCCCACCGACCGACGGATACGGGCAGCCCCGCCCTCAGCCGGCGACGAGCCAGACGATGACGGCCGCGACCAGCAGCACGGGCGAGATCCATGCCATCCAGCGGGTCGTCGGCAACGGCTCCCACCACACGCGCAGCAGGCTGACGAGGACGAGGAAAGAAGCCATGAACACGACCGCGAGGTGCACGCGCATGACGGTGCCCGCCACGATGAGGATCACGCCGCACACCTGCATCGCGAACAACCGCCACAGCACCACGTGCGGCGGCCGGAAACGTCGACGGGATGGTTCCGCGGTCACGGCAGCAGCCCCGACATCGCGGCATCCGGCCGTACGCAACGGCCACGGAGGTCGCAGAAGGTAGGCATGGTCACAGCGCGCCCAACGCGTCGACGAAGACCTGCGGAAGCACGACGTTCTCGGGAGCGGCCTGGAAGAGCGGCGCGACGTTCTCGACCCTGTGCCCGGCGATGCCCGTACCGATCGGCGTGACGAGGAAGGTCGTGTCGGGATGCGCGTACGCGTAATCGAGGAAGTCGACGATCTGCTCGAGCATCGTGTCGTAGCCGCTCATCGTGTCGATCGCGTAGGAGCGCCCCGTCGGCCCGACTCCCACCCCCCACTCGGCACCGAAGCTCTCGAAAGCGGCGCGCGCCGCACCTGCGCCGTGCTCCCCCGCCGCGTTGCTGCCGAACACGAACACCTCGTCGTCGGCGAGCTGCGTCACGACCTCCGGAGTCCGTCTGGATCGGAGCTCTGCACGGCGTCCCTCCTCCTTCTTCCCGCCTCGTGGTTCACGAGACGGCCCGAGCAGGAGTCCGAGCAGGTCGTTGAAAGCAGACATGCGCCCAGTATTCAGCACCCTC
Organism: Microbacterium binotii; assembly: GCF_021398715.1. Classification (NCBI taxonomy): domain Bacteria; kingdom Bacillati; phylum Actinomycetota; class Actinomycetes; order Micrococcales; family Microbacteriaceae; genus Microbacterium; species Microbacterium binotii. The sequence goes on from NZ_CP090347.1 coordinate 2,723,571, forward strand.
TGCGATGCCCGGCACAATCGTCGAGTGGCACGAATTCATCACATCGAGATCTGGGTCGCCGATCTGCAGCAGACGGTCGCGGAGTGGGCCTGGCTACTCACACGACTCGGTTCCACACGGCAGAGCGAGTGGGCGAACGGTCAGTCCTGGTCGCTCGGTGAGGCATACCTGACGCTGACCACCTCGCCCGCGCTCTCCGACCCTGAGCACGACCGCCGACGGGCAGGCGTGAACCACCTCGCCTTCGCCGTCGACACCACCGACGAGGTCGACGCCATCATGGCGGATGCGGGGGCACACGGGTGGCGGCCGCTGTACCACGACCGTTATCCGCACGCCGGCGGTCCCGATCACTACGCGGGCTGGGTGGAGAACTCGGCCGGTTTCAAGGCGGAGATCGTCGCAGCCCTCAGTCCTGCTGCTCCTTCATGATCCGGGCGTGCGAGGTCTTCCCGCGCGCGACCTCGCGATCGTCACGGCGCAGCACGCCGACGAACTCGACGAACCGAGCCGCGAACGCGCGGAACGCGGCCGACACGCTCGCTGCGCGCGGCTCGGGCGTCTCGGCCTCCGCATCCGGCATGAGGTTGAGTTCGCCGTCGGTGTCTCGGGGCGTCCGCGCGAACGCGACGCACAGCCGCGCGACGCCCTCGGCATGCCCGTGCATGACGGAATGCGCCGCGCCTCCGATCTCCCACGTCGACGCGAACGGGATCTCGCGCGCCACGCGCTCGACCCACGCGCGCGGCACCACGTCGTCGTGCTCGCCGCGGATGACGAGCGTGTGAGCACGGATGTCGGCGAACAGCTCCTCGATCGGAAACCGCATCATCTCCGGCAGCACCCGCAGAAACCATCGCGGGCCGCACAGCAGGTAGGCGCCCACCGCCAGCACCTTGATCTTGAGCGGTTCGTGCCACGTCGATCGCAGGAACCGCAGCGCGAGCCGCGGTAGCCGACGCGCTTCGGGGTCGACGACCGGGCCGATGAGCACGAGCGTCGAGATCTCCGGCCGCCGCCGCGCGACCTCGCTCACGATCTGCGTGCCCATGGAGTGCCCGACGAGCACCGGGTCCTCCAGGGCGAGCTCGTCGAGCACCGCCTCCACCGCATCCGCGTACTGCGCGATCGACATGGCGGATTCCGGATGCGGCACGCCGCCGAACCCGGGCAGGTCGAGCGCGTGCACCGCGCCGAACTCGTTCAGCTGCGGAGCCAGGCGCTCGAAGTAGGTCGCCGCGACGCCGATCCCCGCGACGAGCACGAAGGCACGCTCCCCCTCCGCCCGGATGGAGGACACGCGCGTGTAGGCCGTGCCGCATGCGACACGGTGCACGTCGATGACGGGTGCGGACGCGGCCGTCACGGTGAGGACGCGAACAACGAGCCGACGAACAACAGGAGCGCGAAGGCCGCCACGGCGTTGCCGATCATCACGAGGAAGGCGGACATCGTGAGTCCCGCGAACGCGCGACGCCAGAAGGACGCGCCGGCGGGCACGGTCGACGCGTAGGAGAAGGTACCGACCGCGATGATCACGATCTCGAACGCGGCGATCCACCATGCCTGGAGCATCGCCACCTGAGGCGCGAAGACACTCACGGCGAAGTCGCCAGTCACCGCTGCGTACACGCTCACAGCCAGCCACACGAGGTTGAGGGCGAACAGGGGCCACAGCCACGCCCAGCGCTCCCGCACGTCGAACCGCGCGTCATGCCCGTGGACGCCACCGTGCTCGGTGCGCTCACGCACCGCATCCGTCGAACGCGCCCGGCGCGAGGGCACGGCCTGCCGCCATCCGCAGTCCGGCTCGACACAGGTATAGGTGACGGCGCTCATACCGATCGAGGCTATCGGTCCGAGCGGCGGGCACGCAGGCCCTGCACGAGCAGCACGATCGTCATGACGAACGCGAACAGCGGCAGCCCCACGGCGCCGAGCGCAAGGAGCGTGCCTGTGCGATAGTCGACGTTGCCCATCCGGCCGAGGCCGATCCCGCCGCCACCGGCTGTCACGTCGCCGGCCAGCAGGAACTCGCCGTCGTAGGCGTCGATCTGCGACCGACAGGTGACGGATGCGGCAGCCCCGCCCGCATCCGCAACGCTCTGCACGGGCGAGAAGCCTTCGCCGTGGGTCATCCACCACAGCGTGTCGTCCCACCCCGGCGACGGCACCGACCAGGTGCGCAGGGGGGTCCCGTCGGTGGTCTCGGCCCGGCACTCGACGAGCCCCAGCAGCGGCGCGGCGCCCGACGCCCACACCCCCGTCACCCCCTCCGCGGGAAGCTCCACCGTCTGCCCCAGCGGCACCGGCTGCGCCGCCGCGACCGACTGCGACACCGGCACCGCCCACAGGGCCCAGATGAGTGTGCTCGCCACGACGCACACCCCCACCAGCGCCCACAGCAGCTGCGTCCTGTGCCGCATCCGCATCCGCGACTCCTGCGCCCGGAACGCTTCGTCGGCGGCGAGATCGGTCACGCGTCGAGTGTACGGATGCGGCATCGACCGCCGCATCTGATAGCGGCGACGAATCGCACACCGCGCCTCACCTAGGCTGGGCGCATGAGCGAGCAGCCCTCACCCACCGCCGCCGCCATCGGCCGGGCCGTGCGGGAGGAACGCACGCGCCGTCAGCTCTCGACGCGCGCGCTCGCGGCGGCCGCCGGGGTCTCGCAGCCGTTCCTGACGAACGTCGAGAACGGCCGGGTGATGCCGAGCATCGCCTCGCTCTACAGCCTCGCCGGCGCCCTCGGCGTCTCCGCCGCGGCGCTGCTGCCCGAGCAGCCCATCCGCCTGGAGGTCGTCCGCGCCGGCGGCGGCTCCCGCATCCCGATGCGCGACACTGACAAGCGCAGAAGCAGCGACGGCGACCGGGGCGGCAAGGAAGACGGCGAGACCTATACGCAGCTGATCGCCGGCGCGCGCGGGCGCCAGCTCGGTGCCTATCGGTTCGAGCTCGCGGCCGGTTACGAGGACGTGACCTACGCGCACGACGGCGAAGACATCGTGCACGTGCTCTCCGGCTCCCTGACCTACCGCTACGCCGACCACGACGACGTCGAGCTGCACCCTGGCGACACCCTCTGGGTCGACGCGCGCGGCGAGCACTCCTGGGTGGTGCCCGCCGCGCAGCACGGCATGACCGAGCTCCTGCTCATCACCGCCGCGGGCGCGACGCATCGCCATGGCAGCGGCTCAGACGTCGACGCCGAGCCCGCGACAACCACGCAGCGATAACTCACACGAATCGTTACATCGACGGCGAGCACCGGTCACACCCGCGAAACACGCGATTCCTAGCGTGGCCGCATGCCCACCAAACAGCTCGTCCTCGGCGCGTTCGAGGAGTTCACCCCCAACTTCATCGGCAACAGCTGGCACCACGAGCGCGGCGACACCGCCGCCTTCGCCACGCTCGAGTTCTGGACCGACATGGTCAAGAAGCTGGATGCGGCGGGCTTCGACTTCTTCTTCATGGCCGAGGCCATCGGCTACCCCATGAACGACGCCGGCGAGGTGCCGGAGGCCGTCATCCGCGAGGCCGTGCAGTTCCCCGTGCACGACCCGCTCACCATCATGTCGGCGCTGGCGGCGACGACGCCGCGCATCGGCTTCGTGGCGACCGCATCCACCACCGCGCAGCAGCCCCTGCTGAACGCACGCACCTTCACGACGCTCGACCACCTGACGGGCGGGCGCATCGGCTGGAACATCGTCACGAGTGACAACCAGCAGGCGCTCGTACGTCTGCTCGGCCGCACGCAGGTCACCCCGCACGACGAGCGCTACGCCGCAGCGACCGAGTTCGTCGACCTCGACCTCGAGCTCTGGGAGGGCGCCTGGGAGGACGACGCCGTCCGCGCCGACAAGAAGAACAAGGTCTTCGCCGACCCGAGCAAGGTGCACCGCATCCGTCGCGACGGCACGTACTTCACCTTCGACGGCTACTTCCCCGCGACCCCGTCGCCGCAGCGCACGCCCACACTGTTCCAGGCGGGCACCTCCGAGGCGGGCACGACGTTCGCCGCGCAGTACGCGGAGTGCGTGTTCACGCAGGACCGCAACGCCGCGCGCCTCGCGGCGGGCATCGCGCGCCTGCGTCAGAAGGCCGTGGATGCGGGTCGACCCGCATCCTCCATCAAGGTCGTCAACGGGGCGTCGTTCATCATCGCCGACACCGAGGAAGAGGCCGAGCGCCTGCGCGCCGAGCTCAACACGACCGCCACCCGCGAGGCCACGGCCGCGCTGTTCCTCGGGTGGTCGGGCGTGGACCTCGCCCAGCTCGACCCCGAGGCGACGCTGGATGACGTCTCGACGGAGGTCGGGCACACGATGCTCGCCATGTGGCGCAACCCCGATGGCACGAGCCCGACGATCGGCGAGATCCTCGACTCGCTGCCCGCCACGTTCGGCGGCATGAAGTTCACCGGCACCGTCGCCTCGGTCGCCGACCAGGTCGAGGCGTTCGTGGCCGAGACGGACGTCGACGGCTTCCTCGTCGAGAACTGGTACGGGGGCATCGAGGGCTACACGGAGTTCACCGACCAGCTCATGCCGGAACTGCGCCGCCGAGGCCTTCTGCCCGAGACGCCCCGCACGGGCACGCTCCGCGAGATGCTGACCGACGCCGACGGCCCGCGCCTTCCCGACTGGCACCCCGCGGCCCGCTACCGCCGCTGACCCGGCCGGGATTTCCCGCCCGCTCGCTTCGACGGATGCCGGAGCTCTCCGTGCCCCTCAGGCGGGGCGGACGATGAGCGTGTGCCGGAGCGACTCGGCGCTGACCACGGGCGGCACGTGCTCGGGGAAGTCGGCCGCGTACTTCGCCTCGTAGGCGGCGGAGACCGCATCCTGCACCGGGTCGTCGGCGGCCACGCGGGCGAACGTCACCGCGACCCGCGGGTCGTCGAGCGCCGCCACCGGATCCTGCTCGGCACGCGCACCGTCGGCCAGGGTGAACGCCGCCGGACGCCCCGACTCGGCGCGGCGGAACCACGCCGTCCTGTCCCCGTACGCGGCGCGGACGTAGGCGGCGTCACCGACGACGACGGCCCAGATCGGCGTGGCCACCGCGTTCCCGTCGCGGCGGGTCGTGACGACGGTCACCGTCGAGGTGGCAGCGAGGTGGGCGAGCAGCGCATCCGTCATGCCCCGAGCCTAGGGCGTACCCAACCCCCGTCCGACGGATCGGCACGCCCGGTCAGGGCGCGGGCGGGCGGGCGACGAGCACCTCGCCTTCTCCTGCCACCGCCACCTCGCCCTCCGCGGCCGGGACGAGGAATACGCTCCCCGCCGGCGCGGACTCCCCGGCGATCTCGAGCGCGCCGCGGGTCACCACGAGCACCGCGAAGCCCGCGGCGATACGCACCGCATCCGTCACGCGATGCCGCTCGAGCCGCACGAACGAGTCGGCCTCGGACGGGAACACCGATTCGGGACGCGCCGCGAAGGGCGCATGCTGAACGAGCCGCGTGAGTTCGGCGGGCGCCCGGCGGTTCAGGTTCACGGCGTCGAGCGCTCGGGCGAAACCGAGGCCGAGATGCCCGTCCCGGGCGCCGTCGAGCTCGAAGCCGCGCCACTCGAGCAGGATCGAGAGGTCCTCGGGCTGCTGCAGCTCCAGCAGCAGCACCCCCTCACCGATCGCATGGAGCTCGCCGGGCGGGATCCACACCACATCGCCCGACTGCACCGGCACGGTGTGCAGGAGATCGAGCAGAGCCACCGTGTCCTGATTCTCGACGAGGTCGCGCAGCTCGCTGGCCGCGACGGGACGGCGCAGCCCGACGTGCACCCAACCGCCGCGGAGGATGTACCAGCCCTCGGCCTTGCCGTGCGCGTGGCCCAGCCGTTCGGCGGCGAACGCGTCGTCGGGGTGGGCGTGCACCGGCAGCCGCTGCCCGGCATCCAGCAGTTTCACGAGCAGCTGCGGGTCGGCACCCCACCGGGCGACGTGCGCCTCGCCGAGCCAGCGCACGGGATCGGCGGCGATCTCCTCGCGCAGCAGCGCGCCGCCGGGCAGCCGGCTCAGCCCGACCTCGCGTTCGCCGAACACGGTCGTGCACGAGGCGACCCAGTCCTCCGGCTCGTGACTTGCCGCGGGCGCCTCGCGACGGAAGTCGGTGATCTGCCGCCCGCCGCGGTAGAAGCGCCGAGCGGGCCGGTTCGACGGCAGCCGCACGATCATGCTCATGCCAGGAACCCGCCGACGTTCATGCCAGGAACCCGCCGACGAACGTGTCGCCGAGGCCGATCGTGGTGGGGTGGGCGACGTCGACGCGGTACGCGGCGACGCCCACCGCACCGGGGACGAGGCGCTGCACCTCGGCCACCACCCGTTCGCCGTCCGGATGCCGGTCGAACCCGGCCGTGGCCGCCATATCCTCCGCGGTGGCCGCGTCGCCGAGGCGGTAGCGGGTGGCCGCGAGCCGCACGGCGTTCTCGAGCGCGCCGCGGTGTCGGCCGGCCTCCGGCCCCGTCGCGATCGCCCAGTACCGCGTGTGCACGACGAGCGCGGGGGCGCCGATCAACCCCTGGGCCGCGGCGAGCGCGGCGGCCACATCCGCGGCATCGGTCAGCGACACCGGGCGTCCGACGTACTCCTGCAGTTCGTCCTCGTTCATGCCGTGCACGTCGATGACGTCGCCGAGGCGCGCACGGACGATGTCCGAGAATTCCCTGCGGTAGAAGCCCGCATCCTCGTAGTAGACGAGCGCATCGGCGGGCAGGCGCGTCATCGCCGCCCGCAGGTCGTCGAGCCGTGAGGACAGAAGCGCCTCGTCCTGCATGGTGTTGAACCCGGAGACCAGGAAGGCGCCGGCGTCGGCGAGCGCGTCGGCGAGCTCGGGCGCCAGCGCCATCTCGCGGTTGGGCGCGTCGTTCGCGAAGATGATCCGGTTCGGCGCCGGCGCGATCACCTCGCCGTCGACGAGGGCGACACGCGCGCCCGTGGGGTACTGCACGATGAGGTGCGGGTCGAGGGTGTCGCGGGTCGCCGAGCAGATGTAGGCGAGCTCGGGCGGCAGCAGACGCCGCACGTTGTCGTCGATGCTCACGAGGTGCTGCACGCTGGGGATGCCCAGCCGGGCGAGCGCGAGCCCCGCCCGCACGCCCGTGCCGCCCAGCGTAACGCGCGTCTCGAAGCGTTCGGCGAAGCGCGTCACGATGTCGGATGCGGCCACGAACCGCTCCCCGCCGCCGCCGGCGGCAAGGAAGCCGAGCACCGTCACGACGAGCGCGCGCTCGTCGTCGATCGGCGCCGCGGTGGTCAGCTCGCCCCGGCGCACGCCGTACGCGCGCGCCAGCTGCTCGAGCACGGCCGCATCCCATCGAACTTCGTAGTCGACGGTGCCGCCGAGCCCCAGGACGAGCTTTCCCACCACGGCGCCTCCTCGTGAATCCCGTGACCTGCCGGTCAGTACAGCGCGGCCTTGCCGGCCGCTCCGAACAGGTCGATCTTCTCTGCCGCGGTGACCTTCAGCGCCGCGATCGCGCCCGGCTGGATGGCGTTCGGCTCACGCAGCCGCTCGTCGGTACCGAGGATCTCGCGCATCTTGTTGTGGTACGAGACCTTGATGTCGCTGGAGATGTTGATCTTGTTCACGCCGAGCTCCACCGCGCGACGCAGCTCGGAGTCGGGGTTCGCCGATCCGCCGTGCAGCACGAGCGGGATGCCGACGGCCGCCTTGATCTCCTCGAGCAGATCGTGGCGCAGTTCGGGGTTCTTATCGGCCGGATACAGACCGTGCGAGGTGCCGATCGCGATCGCGAGGCTGTCGACGCCCGTCTCCTCGACGAAGCGCACCGCGTCCGCCACGTTCGTGTAGATGATCTCCGCCGCGCCCGACTCGCCGTAGCTGTCGTTCGCGCCGATCGTGCCGAGCTCGCCCTCCACCTGGATGCCGACGGCGTGAGCGGCGTCGACGACCTTGCGCGTCAGCGCCACGTTCTCCTCGAACGGCAGGAGCGAGGCGTCGATCATGACCGAGGTGAACCCGGACTGGATGGCGACGATCATCTGCTCGTAGCTGCCGCCGTGATCCCAATGGATCGCGACGGGAACCGACGAGCGGTGGGCGCGGGCGTGCATGGCGGCGATCAGGTCGGTGGTGATGTGCGAGACCTCATCCGGGTGGATCGCGATGATCACCGGGGCCTGCTTCTCCTCGCTGATGTCCATGACGCCGTTGAACATCGCCCAGTCGCTGATGTTGAACGCGGGGATGGCGAAGTTGTGCTCGTTGGCGACGTCGAGGATGGACTTACCGGTGTACAGCACGATGGATTCTCCTTGAGTGGGATGGGTGACGGGACGTCGGGACAAACGGGAAGGGCGCGGGTCAGCTCTTGACCGAGCCGGCGGTCAGGCCGCTGATGAAGAACCGCTGCAGCACGAGGAAGAGGATCAGCACGGGGATCGAGCCGAGGATGCTCATCGCCATGATCTGGTTCCACTCGTAGGAGTGCTGGCCCATGAGCAACTGGATGCCGATCGGCACCGTGCGCATGTCGGTGGTGCGGGTCAGGGTCAGCGCGAACAGGTACTCGTTCCACGCGATCATGAACGTGTAGATGCCGACCGAGACGATGCCCGGCACCGAGATCGGCACCAGCACCCGCCAGAGCGCGGTGAACGAGCCCGCCCCGTCGACGCGCACGGCCTCGTCGAGCTCGCGCGGCAGGGTGTTGAAGTACCCGGTCATCATGATGATCGCGTAGGGCAGCGTGAACACCATGTAGGTGAAGATGAGGCCCGGGTAGGTGTTGTAGAGGCCCAGGGCGACCATCAGACCGAAGTACGGGATCAGCAGCGTGATCGGCGGCACCGCCTGGACGCTGACGATCACGACGTTCAGCACCCGCTTGCCGCGGAAGTCGAAGCGGCTGAACGCGTACGCCGCCTGGATCGCGACCAGCAGCGTCAGGATCGTGACGGCTCCGGCGACGATGTAGCTGTTCAGGAAGAACCGCATCGTCTCGGCGTTCGTGAAGATCTTCACGTACGCGTCGAACGAGAACGCATCCGTCACCAGCCGCGGCGGGCTCTCGAAGATCTGGGTGTTGGGCTTGAACGAGCTCGAGAGCATCCACAGCACGGGACCGGCGGCGAAGACGGCGCCCGCCACGAGGCCCACGAGCAGCAGCGTGCGCGCGAGACGGGTGCGCGAAGCAGTGGTCATCGACATGTCAGTCCCTCGCCTTCTGGTGGCGCACGTAGAACACGGCCAGCACCATCGACATGAGCAGCACGAGGACGGCGGATGTGGCCGCCAGCGAGAAGTCGTACTTGGCGAAGGCGAGCTTGTAGGTGAACGTGCTGAGCATCTCGGTCACATCGATCGGACCGCCGCCGGTGGTCATCCAGATGAGCGCGAACTGCTGCGAGGTCCAGATCAGATCCAGCAGCACCAGGCTGATGATGATCGGACGCAGCTGCGGCACCGTGACGTTCCAGAAGCGCTGCCAGGCGGTCGCGCCGTCGACGGTGGCCGCCTCGTAGAGATCCTGCGGGATGCCCTGCAGCCCCGCCAGGAGGCTGACCATGAAGAACGGGTAGCCCGCCCAGATGTTGATGAAGGTGACGGTGCCCAGCGCCAGTTGCGGCGAGGCGAGCCACTCGATGTTCGTGTTGAGCAGGAAGTTGATGACGCCGTTGGGGGCGAGCAGCATCCGCCACAGCACCGCGATGACGGCGGCGGTGAACAGCCACGGCAGAACGTAGAGGGCGCGGAAGATCGTGCGGGTGACGCCGCCGAGCAGGCGGCTGTTGAGCATCATCGCGAAGCCGAGACCGAGCACGAGGTGGGCGGCGACGCTGACGACGCTGAAGAAGATCGTGTTGCCCGTCGCCTTCCAGAAGCCCGGGTCGCCGAGGACCGTCAGATAGTTCTGGATGCCGACGAACTCCGGCGGGGGTCCGAGGATCGCGCTGTCCTGCAACGAGTAGCCGACGACCATGACGATCGGCACGACCATCAGGATGAACAGCAGGATGAGGGTGGGGGCGAGGAAGCCGTACGACTCCGTCGTGCGCCGCAACTGGCGACGCTTCTTGCCGGGCGGACGGCCGGTGACGAGTGTCTCCGTGTCCGGCGCGGTCAGCGTTCTGAGTGTCATGCTCGGTCAACTCCTGACGTATCCGGGTGCCGCACCGCGCGGTGCGGCACCCGGTGGCGGAAAGGGATCAGAACTCCGCCGTCCAGCTCTCCTGCGCCTTCTTCAGCGCGTCGGGGATGGACTGCTGTCCGTCGAGGGCGGACTGCAGCTGCTCGCCGAGCTGACGCATGAGGTCCTCGGCCACGGGGAGGCCGGTGAACTCGTTGGCCGGGTAGCCCGCCTTGTAGATCTCGAACGCGGTCTTGAACAGCTCGTCGTCGTTCACGAAGTCGGGCTCCGAGCCGGTGTTGCCGGGGAAGGCCTTGGCCATCGTCGACAGCTTCGAGTTGGTGTCCTTGCTCATCAGGAACGCCACGAGCTTGGCCGCCGCATCCTTGTGCTGCGAGTTCTCGGCCACGCCGATGCCCCACGAGGCGTAGGGGATGCCGCGCTCACCCGTGAAACCGTCCTTGGCGGGGATCGCCGAGATCGAGAAGGTCAGGTCGGGGTTGTTCTCGCGGATGAGGTTGATGTGCGCGAGCGAGTCGATCATCATGCCGACCCGGCCGTTGGTGAACTCCTCGACTTTGTCCTGCTCCTTCATGGTGAAGCTGCCGGGGGCGATCACGCCCTCGTCCCACAGGTCGCCGATGTACTCGACGGCGCTCGTGACGTCGTCGTTGGTGAGGTCGGGCTGGCCGCCGTCGAGCATCGTGCCGCCCGAGGCCCAGACCCATGACATGACGTCGTTCTGTACGCCGTTCGGTGCCTCGAGCGAGAGCGGCAGCACCCAGCCGTGCACGTCGCCGCCGAGAGCGGTGATCTTCTTGGCCGCATCCTCGAACTCGGTGCGGGTGGAGGGCGGTGCGCTGACACCCGCCTGCGAGAGCAGGGCGTCGTTCGTGAACATCGGGTAGACGAAGTTGACGACGGGGATCATGTAGGTCTTGTCGTCGACCTTGATCTGGGCGGCCAGCTCGCTCTCGTCGAAGCCGGCGTCCTTCAGCAGCGGACCCAGATCGGTGATGACGCCCTTGGATGCGAAATCGTTGACCCACGCCCCGTCGAGACCGACGACGTCGGGCATCGTGCCGGATGCCGCGCCGGCGAAGAGCTGTTCCTTCGTCGATGCGTACGGGCCGCTCACGAGGTCGACCTTGATGCCGGGGTTGGCCTGTTCGAACTCGTCCATGAGGGCGCGGAACTCGCCGTCGGGGAGTTCCGGCTCCCACCACTGCGCGAATTCGATCGTGACGTCGCCGCCGCTGTCGCCCGAACCACTGCCGCCCGACGAGCAGCCCGTCAGAGCCAGAAGCGTGGTCGTCGCTGTCGCGACACCCATGAGCATGATTGCGGTACGGCGTCCTCGCCGGAATGCGGACATGTCTCTCCTCTTCGAGATGGTGCGGCATTCCGCTCATTTCTGCAGCTTCATGCCTGTTTAAGCAAGATTATGCAGCGCTCCCTGCATCCCGTCAAGACACGGATTGGTCACGAGAGCCCCTGAATCACGGGACTTCTCCGCCCCGCACGGCTGGACTCTCGGTCCAGAAGTTTGCGGCTGCTTGCGGTTGACTCCGCTGTTTTGTGCTGTCCTGTGCTAGATATGAGGCCATGGACGCGCAGCGCAAAAGCACCTCCCGCCGACTGCCCGCCGGACGCAAGGCGGATCTCGCCGCTTACGTGGAGGAGGTCGGGCAGGTCACCGTCGCCGACCTCTCCGCGCACTTCGGCGTCTCGATCGACACCATCCGCCGCGACCTGGACGAGCTCGATCGCCAGGGCGCGCTCGTGCGCACGCACGGCGGCGCAATGAGTGCGTCGGAGGGGCCGGGCCGCGATCGCGGGTTGGATGTGCGCCTGCGGATGCAGGTGCCGGAGAAGGAGAAGATCGGCAAGCTCGCCGCCGAGCTCGTCGACGACGGCGCGGTGCTCATGATCAACGGCGGCACGACGGTTCTCGCCCTCGTCCGGGCGCTGCGCAACCACCGTGACCTCACGATCGCCACGAACAACCTCCGGATCCCCGCGGAGATCCCGCCGAGCGTGTTCCGCGACCTCTACGTCTTCGGCGGGGCCGTGCGCACCATCACTCAGGCGACGACCGGCCCGGTGAGCCTCGCGATGACCTCGGCAGGACCGGACGTGGACATCCGCGCGGACATCGCCTTCGTCGCGGTGGGCGCCGTGGACGCATCCGGATACTCCGCATCCAACCTCGGCGATTCGACGATGATGGCCGAGATGATCCAGCGCGCCGACCGCACGGCGATCCTCGCCGACTCCACCAAGCTCGGGCGCCGCCTGTTCGCACAGGTGACGGCCCTCGAGGGCGCCGATTACCTCATCACCGACGCTCCCCCGCCCGACGACCTCGCCGCGGCCCTCGCCGCCGCCGGCGTCACGGTCATCTGCGACTGAGGAACACGCGAGCGTTCATCCCCCGACCTGCTGCCGGCGGATGCGACCAGCGACGGCCCTAGGCAGCGCGCCAGCGCAACCGTGAATCCTCAGCGGTGGTCGTGCACACCATCGGCACGCCGTTCTTGCTCACACCCGTCGCGCCGGCGGACGAGCAGAAGGCGCCGGGATGCACGGTGGCCGGCGCGGCAGGTTCAGGAGCAGGCTGCGCCGGGGCGGGAGCCGGTGGCGCCTCGGGCTGAGGAGCGGCGGGCGCGGGCTGCGCCGGGGCCGGCGCGGGAGCGGGCTGCGCCGGCGCGGGTGCGGGCTGCGCCGGTTCGGCGGGCGCCTCGGTCGGCGTCGGCGTCGGCGTCGGCGTTGGTGTCGGGGTGACGACCCGCGAAGGCGTGGGGCGCGGCGTGGTCTGCGAACCGTCGTGAGAGGTGGGACTCGACGTCGCGACGGGAGTCACCGACACCTCGCGCGGATTCATGGCGCCGTATGCGGCCGCACCGACCAGGAGCACCACGAACCCGCCCGCGGCAACGGCCGCTCCCGCACGCCGCATCGCCGGCAGCCCGGCCCAGCTCGGTCGCCGGGTGACCACCACATAGACACCGGTGACAAGGGCGATGAGCCCCGCCATGATCAGCAGTCCCCCGATCCCCGTACTGAACAGGCTGACGATGAGCAGCAGCGCGCACAGCGCCCCGCCGAAGACCGTCCAGAGACCGAATCGCTTGCGCGCGCCGACGCGTGACATGTTCCCCCCAGGGTTCGACGCGGCCCCCACAGCCGCCGTCTCCAGATTATCCGGATCGTCGGCGGCCAGATCCCGATCGTCCGGTCGGAGAAAACGCCCCGCCTCGGAGGTTTCGGCCCGAATCCTCCGAGATTCGCGCGATTCTCCGAACCACGGATGCGGGAGGCGCCCGGGCAGGGAGCTTCCGGGGCGCGCAAGGGGTCATCGGGACCCCCGAACGGACTTATGCTGAGCGCGATGTCCACAGCTCTCGTTCCCCCCGTCGAGGTCGTGATCCCCTGGCGGGACGCGCCGACCCGCCGCGCTCCGTTCGCGCTCGTCCGCCGCTGGTACGAGACCCATCTGCCCGAGGCGTCGGTGCGCACGATCGACACCGACGACGACGTCTTCGTCCTCGCCGCCTGCCGCAACCTCGCAATGCGCACCGCGCATCCGGATGCGGTCGTCGTGATCGGCGACGCCGACACCCTCCCCGAGGCGGAGCCGCTGCGCGCCGCGATCGCCGCCGCCCGCACGAGCGGACGCGTGCACCTGCCGTACGACGAGTACCGCTGGCTCGGCGCGAGCGGCTCGGCCGAGTACACGGCCGGCACACCACTCGTCGACTGTACGGTCGAGCAGTACGTCGAGGGTGCGTGCTCCGGCGTCTACGTCGCGACACCGCAGACGTGGTTCGCGCACGGCGGCCAGGACGAGGCGTTCCGCGGATGGGGCTTCGAGGACGCCGCCTGGTACCTCACCCACCAGGCCGTGCTCGGCGAACCGCCGCGCCGCCATGCGGGACGCGTGTACGCGCTGCACCACGCGGCCGAGCAGCGTGTCGGCGCCGGTTACGAGGCCAACGAGGCCCGCATGGGTCTCTACCGGGCCGCGGCCTCTGACCCCGGCGCCATCGCGCGTCTCGTCGGCATCTCCTGACCTGCACAGAGCCACCTCGCCGAGCGAGCATTCTTTCGCCGAGCGAGCACTCGATCGGATGCTCACTGGGCGATCGGATGCTCGCTCGCGCCACGGGCTTGGCGCCATGGGCTCGGCGCACCGGACTCGGGGCCGGCCGACAGCGGGGTCAGGCCAGCGCGTCGAAGGCCCGGAGCGGTCCGGGGCGTTCGCGGCCGTCGCGCCGCATCCGATCGCGCAGCGCCGGAGCCGCCGCATCCGGTCGCAGCTGCCGGGCGACGGCATCCGCGAGCTCGGACGCGGTCGCGCGGTTGGGATCGCACGCGATGCCCACACCCGTGCGCTCCAGCGCCGCAGCCCCCGCGAACTGATCCGTCGAGAACGGAAGCACCACCAGCGGCACGCCCTGCGCGCACGCCTCGGTCACGGAGTTGTTGCCGCCGTGGGTGATCGCGGCCGCCGCCGAGCCGAGCAGGCGCACCTGCGGCAGGTACTCGCGCACGAGCCAGTCGGCGGGGATGTCGCCCCACGCCGAGGTGTCGGCGGCACCCGTCGCGATCGCGGCGCGCACGCCGAGAGAACGCAGCGCCTCGACCACCCGCGCCAGCACGTCGTCGCGCACCGAGAGGAAGCTGCCGAAGCTCACGTACACGTACGGCTCGCCCTCGTCGATCCAGCGGGAGATCGACGGGTCGACCGTCTCCTCGCGCAGCGTCGAACCGAGGAACACCCCGGGAGCCATGGCCCGGCCGTCGCCGTCGGCGAGCTGCTCGGGGTAGTTGTAGAGCACGGTGGCGCCGTGCGACGCGAACGCGTCGGCCACGACGGGAGCCGCGGGATCGATCTCGGATGCGGCGTCGTTCCACTGCGCGGTGAAGCGCTCCGACACCTCCGCCGCCAGAACGCGCAGGGCGGCCAGACTCTCCGGATCCGGGTCGAACGCGCGAGGCCAGAACGGCGGCACACCGTAGAGCTCCCCCGGCACCGGTAGCGCCGTCGGGTGGCCCAGCACGACGTCCCCGTACGCGACGCCGGCGGCCTGCATCGCCATCCGCGCGCTGAAGGCGAGGTGGTCGACGAGGATGCGGTCGGGCCGCACACGGTCGATGATCTCGAGCGTCTGCCGACCGCGGCCGACCGGGTCCCACATCAGATCCGTGAGCCGTTCCCTCGCCTGGTAGGTGAGGGTCTCGACCATGCCCCGGCGCGTCGCGGAGAAGAACCCCTCGAGCGAGGAGGCCTCGTCCGCCTGTTGCTGCGCGGTGCGCATGACTCCCGCGTTCGCGCCCCGTCCGAGCGACAGCTCGACATGCGCGAAGCCGGCATCCGCGACGATGGGCGCCGTCGCAGGCCCCGTCGCCACGGTGACCTCGTGCCCGCGGTCCTGCCAGGCGGTCGCGAGGGTCGCGAGCGGCAGCAGATGCGAGGCGTAGTCCGGACTGATGACGAGCAGCCTCACGACGGCAGCACCGCCAGACGGGCGAGATCCGCATCCTGCGAGGCGACGGTCTGGTACAGCGGGGCGAGCGTCGCCGCCATCGCCTGGATCGTGAACCGCTCGGCGACCATCGCGTGCGAGCGCTCGGCGACCGCATCCGGCTCCACCTTCGCGTGCGCGAGCGCATCGGTGATCGCGACGACGAAGCGCTCGCGATCCCAGGTCGGCGCGAGGAAGCCGGTACGACCGGGCTCGACGTACGTGGCGGGGCCACCGGCGTCCGGCGCCACGACCACGAGACCCGTCGCCATCGCCTCCAGCAGGGCGATGCCGAACTCCTCCTTGATGCTCGCGCACACGTACACCCCGGCGGGCGCGGCGAGGCCGGGCAGACCGAGACGGGCGGCAGCCAGCCACAGCGCCGTGACGCCGTTCGGCCGGTGCCCGGGAAGCAGCAGGCCGCGCGCTGCGCGTTCGGCGGCCGGGACGACGGCGTCGATGCGCTCGAGCTGCTCCCGCTCATCCACCGACGGATGCGCCAGGTCGCCCCCGATGATCAGCAGGTTCGTGCGCGCGGCGAGCGCAGAGGTGTGCCACGCCTCGACGAGCGACGCCATGCCCTTCACCCGGTGCAGACGCCCCACGCTGACCAGCAGCGGCAGACCACGGCGCTCCTCCGGCAGGTCTCCCAGCATCCGCTCGAGTTCGGCGAGGCCCTCCGGCGCGTCCCCCTCGGCGCCGTAGGCGGCGAGACGGGAGACGGCGTCGTCGACGACGGCGAGGTCGACGCCCTCGGCCACGACCGTGTGCCGCTCCGCGTGCGTGGTGATGTCCACGCCGACCAGCCGCTTCATGTCGTCGGCGAGCGTGGGCCGGGGAAAGAGCACCGTGTGCTCGGCGCCCGCCGCCAGCGACTGCACGAGTCGGGCGCGGAACCAGTAGTGCTCGCGCAGGTCGGCCTCACCGAACCCCTCGCGCGTGAGCTGACCCGACTCCTCGAGCGAGGTGATCACGGAATGCGGGTCCGGCGCCAGCGTGAACACGGTGGGGATGCCGAGCTCGCGGGCGACGTCGGCCGCCGCGAGACTTCCCACGTCCGCCATGCGCAGGTGCAGCACGTCCACGCGCCCCGCGGCGCGCAGCACCCGGCGGATGCCGCGACGCGCCTGCACGCGCAGCCCCCACGCCGCGGCGGAGGGCACCGGCGAGGACGCCATGGGCACACGTCCGAAGCGGTGCCCGCCACGGGTGCCCGCGACGTCGAGAAGGTCGCTCGCGGCCTGGTCGATGCTGCCACGACCGAGGGTGATCACGCGCTCCACCAGCCCGGAGTCATCCGCGACCAGGGCATCGCCGAGCCGCACGAGAAGGGTCGCGATGCCGCCGTTGTCGCCGGCACCGGCCGTCGCCAGCTGCGCGTCCATGTCGGCGTGCAGGAACAGTTGCGCGATCGTGCGGGGCGCGTCGGCCGCATCCGGCCGCGGCGGGACGAGATCCAGCAGTGCCAGCCGCGCCACGGACGCCAGCCGGCCCGTGGTCGCCATGAGCTCGTCGAGCGTGCTCTCGACGGCGGGGTGCCCGGGCCGCTGGCCGAGCGCGGCGATGGCGGCTTCGCGCACCGCGTCGTCCTCCGACTCGTCACGGGCGATCGCGATGAGCGGTCTCGTCGCCAGCGGCGCACGGACGAGCCCGAGGGTCTCGACGAGGCGCGCCCGGGCGGCGGGGTCGTCGGTGGACACGAGCGCCGCCTCGAGGGCGACGGCGAGCACCTCGCCGGAGGGCACGGACCAGCCTTCGAGGGTGCGCTGGGCGAGCATGGCGGAGAATCCGCCGGCGGCCACCATCGCGATGAGACGCCCGACCGCGTCGAGCCGCGGCAGCCCCTGCGACAGGGCCCAGGCGGCATGCTCGCGCACGTACGCGCGACGATCCGACAGCAGCGCCGCCAGCATCCGTCCGGCTTCCTCGTCGGTCATGGCTCCCAGCGCGTGCACCGCCGCGAGGGCGCGCACGTCGTCCTCGCTCGCGAGCGCAGCGGCCAGATGGCGCAGCGACCGCACACCCGGCTCCCGGCCCGCCTCGAACGCCAGTTCGTCGGCGCGGCGCAGCGCATCGACGATGGTCGGAGCGCTCTGCACCGCATCCATGGACGTCTGAATCCCCACGTCCCACTTCCCTTCACCGTCGCCGCACGGCCACGAGCGAATCGATCGTAGAGAACACGTCTGTACGGCAGGCTAGCGTTGAGTCGCATCCCTTCCCCCGCTACGATCCCGGAGCCCGCGTGAGCGTTCTTGCCATCGGCGATGTCGGCGTCGTCGACGATCTGTTCCACGTCGGCGACGAGGCGATGTTCGACGCCGCCGTCGTCGAGCTCCGCCGTCGCGGCATCGACACGATCGGCGTCTCCTCCTCCCCCGCCGAGACCCGCGAGCGGTACGGGATCGACGCCGTCGACCGACTGGGCTTCGTGGGGCTCGACCGCGACGCCGCAGCCCGCCGGGCCGAGCAGTTGGCGGATGCGGCGACAGGCCGCGCCCTCCTCGCCGCCGACGACCCGGCCCGGGGCGTCCTCGACGCACTCGATGCGGTCACCGGGGTGCTGCACACCGGCGGTGGCAACCTGGCCTCACGGTGGCCGGTGCACATCTACGAGCGCACGACGCTCACCCGGATGGCGGCCGCGCGCGGGCTGCCGGTCGTCTTCAGCGGCCAGACCTTCGGGCCCGACCTGACCGCCGACGACGAGGCCCGGCTGCGCGCAGCGCTCGCGGCCGCCGCGCTCGTCGGCGTGCGCGAGGGCGCCACCGACGCGCTCGTGCTCTCGTGGGGGCTCGATCCCCGCCGGCAGGTCGACGACGCGTCCTTCCTCGACGCCCCCGCCGTCGCCCCCGCATCCGGCCCGCTGCTCGTGAGCCTGTCGGGCTGGTATGCGCACCGCCCGTCGGCTGCGGTCGACGCGGCCCTCGCACGCATGATCGACGCCGCCGCAGCGATCACCGGCGCCCCCATCGTGTTCCACGCGCACTTCGGCCCCCTCGCCGACGGCGACGTGCGGGGAGACGTCGTGGTGCACGAACGCGTCCGCGCCCGTCTGCAGACCCCCAGCAGACTGGAGACGACCGCGGACACGGCGCACGCCGTCGCCCTCGCCCGCTCCGCACGCCTGCTCATCAGCTCCCGCTATCATCCCGTGGTGTTCGCGGCACCGTCCGGGGTGCCCGTGCTCGCCCTCGCGGCAGACGAGTACACCCGCATCAAGCTGACCGGTGCGCTCGAGCCGTGGGGACAGGACGGCGTGATCGACATCGACGACGCGGCGGCCGCATCCGCTCTGCTTCCCGCGCTGACCTCCGGCGCCGCGTCCCTGCGGCACGCTGCGGCTGAGCGGTCTGACGCGCACCGCTCGCGGGCGTCGCAGTGGTGGGACGACGTGGCGGCGGTCCTCGGCTGAGCCCGGGGAAACTCCAGGTGCGCCCTCTACCCTGACCGCGATGTCCCGACGTCCCCCGGCCGCCCGCCGCCGCCCGCCCGCCCGGCGACGCCCGCGTCATCGGCGCGCCCGCTCCGGTCGGCGCAGGGGGATGCGCGGCGGGCTCATCGCGGCCGTCGTCCTTCTCGTCGCGGCCCCCCTCGTCCTGGTCGTGGCGCTGATCGTCGCCGGCAGCGCAGCGATCAGCGCCTTCGATGCCGACGACCGGATCGACGTCGGCATCGACGACGCGCCCAGGCCGCCATCCATCGCGGAGCCGGGCATCGCGGGCTACGGTTCGGGCCAACTCGCGAACGCGTGCACGATCCTCGCCGCGGGGCGCGACCTCGGCTTCGACGAGCGCGATCAGACCATCGCGATCATGACGGCGATGGGCGAGTCATCGCTGCGGAACCTCGACTACGGCGACTGGGAGACGAGCGGCGTCACCAATCCCGACGGATCACCTACGACCTCGATCGGACTGTTCCAGCAGCAGGATTCGTGGGGCACACGTGACGAGCGCCTCGATCCGTACACGGCGGCGACCATCTTCTTCCGGGCGATGGCGGAGCGGGTGCCGGATCGGGCCGCGCTCGATCCCACCCAGGTCGCGCACGAGACGCAGGTCAATGCCGATCCGCTGCACTACGCGCGGTTCTGGGACCGCGCCGTGCGTGTCGTCGCAGCGCTGAACGGCACACCGCGCGCGGGCGACCGCACAGACGGCATCGCGCTCTGCCCCGCCTGACCGGCGCATTGCCGGGCTGCCTGGCCGATCGAGACGAAGAACTACTCACCGCCGGCCGCGCCGAAGCGCGCACCGCCTACATTCGAAGGCCGCGCGGGGCTAGCTCTGTCGTCGGATGAAGCGCATCAGCGCGGCGATGATCCCGATGACGAGGATGATCAACCCGATCCAGAGCAGGAACTTCACCGCTTCCACGAACACGCCCAGCAGCAGCAGAACGATTCCGATGATGACCAAGAGAACAGCGATTCCGACCATGCCTTCAGTCTGCGTGGCGGCTGACCCGCACCGGGGGCCCTTGACGAACATCGCCGCACCGGGCATGGACACCCGGACGCATCGATGATCCGTCTCGCTCCCGAGCTGTCACCGCTGGGATGGTTCCTGTTCGCCGCGATGGTGCTGCTGGTCGCCACCTACCTCTACTTCTGGTGGATGGTCGTCCGCGCCAGCACGCACGCTCATGTGTCGCGCCGGACGATCACCGACGGCGACGTGGCGCGGGCGCTGCACCTCGCCGCCGAGAGGGGGCACACCGCGCAGTTCCTCATCCAGATCACGACGAAGGGTGGCGCGCTGTCCGTGGTGCAGCGCGGCGTCGATACGATCCTGGAGGGGGTCTCGGCCTTCCCCAGCCTGCGGGCGGCAGTGTGGGTCGAGATCGTGACCGAGGATGCGCGTGAGGTCGCCGCTCTCGCCGAGCGCTACGCCGACGCGCCTGTGCCCGTCGTACCCTTCCTCCTGCCCTCCGACTATCGCACGCGTCTCGGCACCCTGTTGAAGGCACGCGCGCTGGAGTTCATGGTCGACGAGCACCGTCGTCATCCGCGCGACTGCTACGTCGTCCACTTCGAC
Source organism: Microbacterium binotii (assembly GCF_021398715.1). Classification (NCBI taxonomy): domain Bacteria; kingdom Bacillati; phylum Actinomycetota; class Actinomycetes; order Micrococcales; family Microbacteriaceae; genus Microbacterium; species Microbacterium binotii. The sequence goes on from NZ_CP090347.1 coordinate 2,744,241, forward strand.
GAGGAGTCCGTTCTCACGCCGATGAATCTCGCGCGACTCGTCCATCGACTCGCCGAGCATCCGGTCGGGATCTCGGAGGGCATGATCTCCTACGGTCTCGACTGGGACCGTGCGACGCTCGTCAACAAGGCGATGGAATCGAATCGACCGTTCGGATGCCACGAGTGCTACGCCGTCATGACGAGTCCCCCGCCCCTGCATCTGCACGGCTCGAACCTCGTCGTGCGCCAGGACCTGGAGAACGAGATCGGGTGGGACATCGGAACGCTGGACGGCGCCGCCCTCATCGCCGAGGATCTCGTGTTCGGGCTCTCGGCCTACCTGCGCTTCGGCCGAGGGGTCTTCGGGTGGCACCACACCGAGATGATCGAACAGCCGCCGTTCACGCTGAAGGCGGCGTACAAACAACGCGAGCGCTGGGTCTTCGGCGCGCTGCAGGCGTTGTCGCACCTGCAGCGCAGTGCGCAGTGGAGTGAACTGTCCCGCCGCGACCGCGCGCACATCGCCGTCGTGATCCGGGCCCGCGTGTTCACCTACGCACTCGGGTTCCCTCTCTCATTGCTCGCCCTGGTGTCCAACGCCGTGGTCATCACGGCGACCGCTGCGGAGGCGGTCACGACCGGGACCTTCGATGTCGCGCCGCCCGAGCTCACGGTGTACGGGATCGTCTCCGTCGTCGGTCTCGCCCTGTGGCTGGGCGGAACCCAGCTCGGCCTCTTCTACAACCTCCGCTCCACCGGGAAGTCCGCGATCAAGAAGGCGCGCGAGCATATCCTGGTGCTTCTGGTGACGCCCCTCGCGGGCATCGTCGACACCGCAGGCCCCCTGGTCGCGGTCGCCATATGGAGTGTCGGGATCCGCGCGGTGGCGTGGAAACCGACTCCCAAACTCGCACCCGCGCCGACGTCCACACCGGCTCCCGCATCCGGCGCGGCGCGTGTCGGCTGAGGAATTTCGCGCAACCGCGTCACGATCTGGCGACCTCCGCGTCTCTCAGACATGCACCCCGCGCACACCGAGTTCACCGTTCCGCCCCGTCGCGCATGGCGGCGCTGGATGCCGTGGCCGACGACAGGGTCCAGGGAGCGGATCGCGCCCGATCGGATCGTGATCCGCGGACCGCTGGTGCACGTCTACTACGGGCAGGACACGGCCATCTGGCGGCGCGGGCTCGTGGGATTCTGCGTGCCGCGTCCGAGCGATGCCAGAACAGGCCGACGCCTGCGGCGCTGCGTGGTGGTGACGGTCTTGGGAGCAGGGCCCTGCGTCCTGGACTGCCGCGCGTTCACCGACGATGCGTTCGCGGATCTCGTGCGTCATCTGCGCAACTTCGAGTCCATCGGCGATTCTGCACAGAATGCGTGGGACCTCCACCCATCGCTCGGCGAGGCCCTAGTCTGAGAAGACCCGAAGATGAGAGCTTTCTCACAAAGCCCGAAGACCCGAAGACCGATGCCCGAGCTGTCTGACGACGATCTCGTCGAACGCGTCCGCGCGAACGACTCCCGCGCCTACGGCGAGCTGTGGCTGCGCCATTCCGCCGCCGCGCACGCCGTCGCGCGCGCGTTCACGTCCCTCGACCCCGACGACGTCGTCGCCGAGGCCTTCACCCGCATCCTCGCCGCGATCGGGCGCGGTCAAGGTCCCGTCATGGGCTTCCGCCCGTACCTCCTGACCGCGGTGCGCAACGTCGCCGCGGAGTGGGGCTCCCGCCAGGTCAAGGCGGACACGATGGACCTGGAGGACGCGGCCGGTGCCGCCTCCGTGGATGCGGAGCACTCCGCGCTGTCCGCGCTCGAGCGCGGAACCACCGCCAATGTGTTCCGCAGCCTGCCGACGAGATGGCAGGAAGCGCTCTGGTACAGCGAAGTCGACGGGCTCAAGCCACGGCAGTTCGCGCCGCTGATGGGGCTCGCTCCCAATGCTGCGTCCGCCCTCGTGATCCGCGCCCGCCGCGGTTTCCGAGACGCGTGGGTCACGGCACAACTGCGCAACCCGAGCGGTCCGGACTGCCATGAGACGCTCCCCCTGCTGGGTACGCACACCCGCGGCGCCCTCTCGCGGCGCGACGCCCGCCGAGTCGATGCTCACCTCGCCACCTGCACCGGCTGCGCGCTGGCCTGGAGCGAGGCCCGCGATGTCGCCTCGCGACTCGCCCTCGTGCTCATACCCCTCGTCGTGGGTGTCTCGGCGACGGCCAGTTACGCCGCCTGGGCGCAGTCCGGCGGCGCACAGGCCGCGGCCGTGGCGATGGCGGCGGGCAGCGGGCACGCCGCGACGAATGCGGGCGGCGGGCTGCTGGGCTTGCTCCGCCCACGCGGCGCCGGACGCAGTTCCTGGCAGGTCACCACCGTCGTCGCCGTCTCCGCGGTGGCCGTTGTGGCCGGTGGGGTCGCGTGGGCCGCGACCGGCGGTCTCGGCGGCTTGCTCGCCCCGCCCGTGCCCGCAGCGATCGGGCCGGTGGACACCGCGGCCGAGTCGTCGACGACGACACCGGAGGCGCCGGCGCTGTCGACTCCCGAGATCGACGTCACCCCGGATCCCTCGGCGATCCCGACGAGCGCGCCGAGCCCGGAGCCGACGCCCCAACCCACGCGCACCCCCCGCGCGACGCGTCCTGCCGTGCCCGAGGCTCCCGCACCGCTCCCCTCGGGCATCCTCCCCGCTCCTTCGCCCTCGGCCACGACCGCGCCGACCCCCACGCCAGCGGCATCGCCCTCACCGACCGTGTCACCGTCGCCATCCGCATCACCGTCGCCATCCCCTACCGCGTCACCCTCACCGACCGCGTCGCCCTCACCCACGCCGTCCCCCACTGCGTCACCGACACCGACCGCATCGCCGTCGCCCTCGCCCACGCCCACCGCGTCACCCTCGCCCACCGTGTCGCCCTCACCCTCGCCGTCCCCCTCGCCGAGCGGACCCACCCAGCCGACGGAGCCGGAATGCCCCTGGCCCTGGGGTTGGTTCTGCTTCCCGTTCTGATCGAACATTCTCGGAAACCGCGTCACGAAACCGCGTGAGACGCATCTCTCCTGACAGGAAACGCGACCCCCGCGTCACCGCAGACCCGAGAGGCCACGCAGATCGTGAGCGATGTCACCCGTGAACCGCAGCGCGCCCTGAACAGCGCCGTCGACGACGAGGATTGGGATCGCGTGACCGCGCTGATCGCCGGGCACTGGTCGGCGCTCATCCTCAACGACGCTCCCGCGCTCCTGCGCGCGTTGGAACGGCTTCCCGCAGCCACGCTCGCCGCACAGCCTCGTTACCTCGCCGCGCGCACCTACCTGCGCCACCTCTCCGACGGGGCAGGCAGGGTGCACCGCTATCGGCACTCCACCTTCGAACGGCCGACGGCGCTGCTCGACGTGCTCGTGGAGCACACCAGCCGCGCGGCCGCCGAGCGCAGCGCCGGCCACGTCGCTGCGGCCGTCGCGCACGTCGAACGGGCCCGCGACGCGCTCCGCAACGCCTCGATCGAGGCGGCGGAGGCTACCCAATCCGCCCTCCCCCACCTGCACGCCCAGTGGGCCCGGGTACGCGAGTTCGCCGGACAGATCGAGCAGGCGGTCACCGAGTATCAGGATGCGTACGACCTCGCCGTCCTGCTGCAGGACGACCTCATCCGCGCGTCGGCAGCAGCCTCACTCGCCGGTATCCACGCGCTCGCGGGACACAGCTCCGCGGCCGCCTACTGGTCGCGCATCGCCGCGCCCGGCTCGCTGGGGACGACCGCGGCGAAGTACGAGGTGCCGGCCCGTGTCGCTCAGGCGCTGCGCGAACACGACCGGCTGCAGTTCGATGCGGCGCAGCGCACTCTCGCCGCGATCGACCCTGCGACGCTCGGGGAGCACTGGGCCCACGTGCTGCACACGAAGGCGCGGATCACGTCCGCGGAGGATGCGTCCGCTCTGCTCACCGAGATCGACGTCGCCGCCACTGCGCACCCGGGCCCGCTGAGCGAGGCGGGCTTGGCGGGAGAGCTGGTGGCGTGTGCCCGGATCGATCTGTTGCTGCGGCGGGGAGATCTCCTGCGCGCGACGGCGGTGCTCGAGCGGGCCGAGGAGGCGCTCGCCCGCGGGTCGCGCGTCGACGGGTTCGATCTGTGGCCGGCGGAGCCGGGTCACCTCACCCTCGCGCGGGCGCGGGTGGAGTCCGCATCCGGTCAGCATCGTCGCGCCCTCACCACGCTCACTCCGCTGGTGGAGCAGGCGGCAGCGAGCCCACGCCTGCTGATCGAGACCTTGATGACGGCTGCGACGGCCTGCCTGCATCTCGAAGAGCCCGAGAACGCCGCGGGCGCGATGCGTCACGCCCTGCGCCTCGCCCGTGAGTACGATCTCGCCGCCAGCCTCTCGACGGTCGGGCGCCGCGACTTCATCCGGCTGATCGAGACGGCAGCACTGGGAGACGACGATCTCATCGCCCTCGTGCAGCAGACCGCCCGCTTCCCTGACGCCGCGTCCGCGCCTCAGCTGACGGCCCGGGAGCGCGCGGTACTGCGGGAGCTGGCCACCGGCGCCACCACCGCCCAGATCGCAGAACGGCTGTTCGTCAGCCCCAACACGGTCAAGACGCAGCTGAGCAGCGCCTATCGCAAGCTGGGCGTGGCGTCACGCAAGGAGGCGGAGGCCGCCGTACGGCGCCTCGGATTGAGCTGACCCACGGCGGGAGGCGTCATCGGCCCATGACCTGTGTGAGCACCCACCCGCCGGCCAGGAGGAAGGGAGCCGCCGCGGCGACCGCCACCAGACCGATCACACCGATCCAGCCGAGCACGACCAGCGCGAGCGCTGTCCCTCCGCCACCCCGGCGCAGCGGCGGGCGGAGGGACAGCGTGCGGAGGTTCTCGGTGGTCATGTCTCAAGCGTGACAAGCCGCCGCATCCGTGACATCCGTCGGGAGGATGTTTCACATCATCCCCGAGGACTATTCACCCGGCGCGGTTCACACCGTGCGCGGCATCGTGCCCCGCCACGGGCGGCGGGTCGGAGCGGGGGCGGCATGAAACGACGCCTCGACCCAGTTCTCGAGCTTCCAGGTCGGCACGCGGAAGATGCGCGCGACGAGCACGACCGGATGCCCCGCCTCGACGACCGCCGCGACGGCGAACTGCTGCAGCGAATCGAATGTGCGGCCCGCGAGAGCCCCGCGGCGGAGGTCGTCGAAGGACCGCGGGGTCGGGCTGGGCGCGGGCGGCGCGGAAGCGGGCGCCGTGGCGCGCGGCGCAGGCTGCACGAACGGAGCGGAACGCGCCGGATACCTCACAGGGGACACCGGCTGAGGGGATGGGGTGGTTCGCCCCACGGACGCGCCCGCGAAGGACATCGGGTCGGCCGCACCGAGGTAGCCGACCGGGGGCTCCCAGAGTTCGGGGACGTCGAGCGGGACGTAGCCGACGGCGGAGGCCTGCGGCGTCGCGCGCGGAACGGTCGGTGCGGCAGGCGCCGCCGTCGGCGCGGACATCGATCTCGCGAAGGGCGCTCGCGCGGGGAGCGCACGCTCGGCGGCCGGACGCTCCGGGACCGGCGGATGCGGCTCCTCGGCGCTGTCGGGCACGCGCGCCATCCGTATCGCCACCACGACGAGGGCGGCGATCGCGACGGCAGTGACGACGAGAACGGGGTTGTCGCGTGCCCAGACGATCAGGTCCATGACGCTTCCTCTTCCGCTACGGCACCCGGGCATCACATGCCCGGATCGTGCCGCGTTCAGAGGGGGGTCGGGTAGCCCGTCAGACGTGACACATGAGGTGTACAGGGGAAGACTACTCCCCCGCCCGGCCCCGGCGAGGATCTGGCGCGATCGATTCCGAACCGAGATGAACGGCGGACCCCGATTGTTCGGGACCGGGGTCCGCCGCGCAAGAGCCTTCGCGGGGACCTTGCACGGCTCATCATGCTCGACGGTTCCCGGGGTCGGCTCTGTGGACACGGTGAATTCGCCCGGGGATTCACCCGCAGAACGGATGCGGAGAACTGCTCAATCGGAAACACCCCGTTCATCAACCATCTCTAGTGTTCGGCGCATGGCACACGCACCGATCAAGGCCGTCATCCCCGCAGCGGGGCTCGGGACCCGCTTCCTGCCCGCGACCAAGGCGATGCCGAAGGAGATGCTGCCGGTCGTCGACAAGCCCGCGATCCAGTACGTGGTCGAGGAGGCGGTGGCCGCGGGCAGCGACGACGTGCTGGTCATCGTCGGACGCAACAAGAACGCCTTGGCCAACCATTTCGACCGCGTCGCGGAGCTCGAGCACACGCTGGAGCGGAAGGGCGACGCCGCCAAGCTGGAGAAGGTCATGCAGGCCAGCCGGCTCGCCGATGTGCACTTCGTGCGCCAGGGCGACCCGCTCGGGCTCGGCCACGCCGTGCTGCGCGCCCGCAAGCACGTGGGTCACGAGACGTTCGCCGTCCTCCTCGGCGACGACCTGATCGACGCCCGCGATGTGCTGCTCGCGCGGATGATCGAGGTGTCCCAGGCGCGTTCGGCGACCGTCGTCGCTTTGATGGAGGTCGATCCTTCGCAGATCCACCTCTACGGCTGCGCGGCCGTCGCCCCCACAGCGGAGGACGATGTCGTGACCATCACCGGCCTCGTCGAGAAGCCATCGGCCGCCGACGCGCCCAGCAACCTCGCCGTCATCGGACGCTACGTGCTCAAGCCTGAGATCTTCGACGTGCTCGAGGAGACCGCGCCGGGCAAGGGCGGAGAGATCCAGCTCACCGATGCTCTGGAGGCACTGGCCGAGGACGAGAGCATCGGCGGACCGGTTCTGGGAGTCGTCTTCCGTGGCCGCCGATACGACACAGGAGATCGGCTCGACTACATCAAGTCGAACGTGCAGCTCGCCCTCGACCGCCCCGATCTCGGCCCCGACCTGGCGGAGTGGATCAAGGAGCTCGCCACCAGCCTCTGAAGCGACGTCGGCGATCGCAGCGGAGATTCACATGCGCATCGATGCACGAGAACGGGCAGAGTAGAACAACACACCCGAACCCTCCGGAAGGCACGGCATGACCGACGCGCGTCCAGACTCCCCCGATGACTCGCAGGCGGGCTCCAGCCCGTTCGATGAGCTGATGCGCCCGTCCCCGGGTGACGAAGGCAACACGTTCTCGGTGGGATTCCGAGGCTACGACCGTCACGAGGTCGACACGGCGATCTCCGAGCTGACGAACCGCCTGCAGCGCACCACGGCGGAGCTCGGTACGGCCGAGGCGCGTCAGCGGGACACCCTCGACCGGCTGCGAGAGGAACAGCAGGCGGAGATCGAACGCCTCGTCGCCGAGACCGAGGAGTCCGTGAACCGGGTCCGCGAGGAGCAACGCGAGCAGGCGACGCGCCTCGAGGCCGATCTCCAGACGGCGACGGCGCAGATCTCCGAAGCCGAAGCGCGCATCGCGGCCCTCACCGCTCAGCTCGTCGAGCGTCCGGACGGCGAAGAGGGGGCGGATGCCCAGGCGCCGGCCGACCCGTCGACGCGCGATCAGTTCGAGGCCGTCCTTCGCGTCGCCGAGGAGCAGGCGAGCCTCATCGTGCAGAACGCAGCCGCACAGGCCGAGCGCCTGCTCGAGGCCGCACGTGAAGAGGTCGCGACCCAACGCGCCCAGGCTCAGGCGGACATCTCCCGCATCCAGGCGCAGGCCCAGCACGATGCCGACCAGGTGCGTCTACGGATCGATACCGAGTACACGGCGCACGAGGCGACCATCCAGCGCGAAGCGGCGCACGCCGCTGAAAAGCTCGCGCAGGCGGAGCGAGAGGCCGAGACCATCCGGTCGGAGGCGGAGAAGGGCGCCGCGGCACTGCGAGCCATGGTGACGCGCGAGACGGCGCAGCTGCGCAGCGACACCGAACGCGACGTCCGCGAGATGAACGCACGGCTGCTGGAGTTCGAGGAGACGCTGACCCGCCGTCAGGATGACGCGCAGCAGGAGTTCCTCGTCCTGCACAACCAGGCGGTCGCCCACGCCGAGCGCATCACCTCCGACGCGAACGACCAGGTCGCCGCCTCCCTCGAGCACGCGCAGCGCATCTCCGCGAAGGCGGACGACTACGAGAGGCTCATGCGGGCCCAGGCCGCGCAGATCGAAGCGGACGCACATGTGCGTGCGCAGGAGAACCTCGACCGCGCGCGCACCAAGGCGCACAAGATCGTCTCCACCGTCATCGACCATTCCACCGCCGTCCTGCGCGATGCCGAGGACCGGACGCGCGCGCTGCGCTGGCAGCAGCAGCAGCTCACGAGCTTCATGTCGGAGGTGCGCGAGCTGATCCGCCCGGAAGGCGTGCTGACCGCGGCGGTCGGCGCGGACGAAGCGACAGCCGAGTCAGATCACGGCGACGGCGACGGCGACCCCGAGCGGGAGAGCGAACACGCCTGAGTGGAATTGCTCAGATCAATGAATCTCCTGTGTTCCATGTGATTGAATTCAACTGAGTGGTCGCTCCCCGCGAAGGCCCGATCACTCGCACCCGAGCTGGGGCCCCGGCCAAATGCTCATACCCCCCTCCCCGGCATCGCCGAGGAGGGGGGTTCTGCGTTTCCCGATCAGCGCGTGAGCACCGCGGCGGCGACGAGGGCGACGACGCCTGCGGCGAGCAGGGCGACACCGATGTAGAGGGACCAATGCGGACGCTGCGAGAGCTTGCGGTGCAAGCGGCGCCGGCGGCGGGCACGCGCCTTCGCCTCGCGGTCGCGTACGGCAGCCTGACGGGGTCCGGCGCTCGAGCGATATCCTGAGCGCGAGTACGGTGCCTGCATGCGTCCTCCCAAGGACTGAACGGTTGGAGCCGGGGGACCGTCGAGACGCCGGAGCATCAGAGTCGGGAGCTCCCTCATCCGCCGGCCTTCCCCGAAGATACCCACGCATGTTTTCCTGCAGGTTGCGGCTGAGTACTTTCCCGTCGCCGATCACGACCCACCCCCGGCGACGGGCAGAATGCGACAAAGGAGAGAGGCCGCGATGGGCGCATCGGCAGGCGGGGGCTTCTCCGTCGAAGACGGACTGCTCGACCACCTCGACACCGGGATCGCGATCTTCGACCCCGAGGGTCGTCTGCGTGCGGCCAACGCCGCCGCACACCGCTATGCGCGGCTGCAGGGCGTGGACCTGGACGATGTCGATCTGGCGCGCTCCCTCCGCGAGAGCCCGCCCGGATTCGATATCGACGATGCGCCCTTGCGCGCGGATCAGTCGGTCATCCTCGCCGCGGCGGAAGGCCGCGAGGCGCAGCGCACGGTATGGGCCGGACCCGTCGACCGGCGCCGAGCGCTACGCAAGTCGTCTCATCGGATCACGTCGCCCACGACCGGACTCGAGGGAACGGCGCTGCTCACCCGGGACGTCTCACGGCGCGCCCACCACGACCGACTGCCGCATGACTTCCTCGCCTCGACCTCGCACGAGCTGCGAAACCCGCTGACCCCAATCGTGGGGCATCTCGAACTTCTCACCGACGACATCGCCCGAGGCGAATCGAACGCATCGGCGCGCCTCGAGATCCTGCGTCGCAACGTCGACCGGATCATCCATCGCCTCGACGAGCTCCTGCTCGTCGAACACCTCGCTCCGCGGCTGGTCCTGACCCCGTGCGATGCCGCCCTCATCGTCGAGGATGCGGTCGCGGCACGTGCCTCGGACGCGTCCGCACACGAGATCCGCATCCTCGTCGATGTCGTCCCGACTCCGGTAAACGCGGACGCGAACCGCCTGCGGATGGCCATCGAGGCCCTCATCGGCAACGCCGTCAGGTTCGCTCCGCGCGGCTCAATTGTCACCGTGGCGCTCACCTCCGACGCCTCCACGGGGCTGGCCGACATCACGGTGATCGACGAAGGACCCGGATTCCGCCCCTCCGAGCTCGCCAGGGTCTTCGAGCCCTTCCACCGCGGTCGCGACGCTCGGGCCAACGCGGTACCGGGCCTCGGGCTCGGACTCGCCGTCGCGCGTGCGATCGCGCACGCCCACGGTGGTGCCATCGACATCGTCAGCGAGCCGGGATCGGGCGCGGTCGTGACGCTCACCGTGCCCGTCGACCATCGGTGAGGGCATTCTCACGGCCGTGCCCTTCCGCCCCGGCGACCGCCCGTGGTTTACTCCTTCCGAGCGCCCGCTCCCCGCGAAGGCCCGAGCGCTCGCATCCCGTAACGGCCCCTCGCCATCGCCGGCGAGGGGCCGTTCTTGCTCACGCGCGACGCGCGGTGCGCGCGCCTTTCATACGTTTCACATAATCGAAACACAGGCAGCGTCCCCAGAGCGGCTCGGTCCCCTAGCGTGAGCGGAGTGAATCGCCCGGTTCACTCCCTCTCCCGGAGCACGACGATGCCTGCGCGCCTGCCCACGCCCTCGCACCGACCTAGGTACGCACTAGGGTGGGGCCGTGCCGAACCCGACCGACGGATCGCGCGGCAGGCTTCTCGACGCCGCCGAGGCGCTGCTCCGGGAAGACCCCGACCGGTCTCTGTCGATGCGCGCGGTGTGCTCCCGCGCCGGCGTACAGCTGCCCACGCTCTATCACTTCTTCGAGAGCAAGCAGGGACTGCTCGACGCGCTCGTCGAGCGCGGTTTCGCTCGCTTCGCACGTCTCCTCGACGAGATCCCGTCGCCGGCGGCGACGGGATCACCGGCAGCGATCTGGGACGCGCACCTCGCCTTCGCCGTCGAGCATCCGGCGCTCTTCACCTTGATGAGCGGACACGTCCGTTCCGACTCCCCGCGCAGTGGAGACGACATCGCGGAATCGGTCATCCGGCGCCTCCTGCGCGAGGAGGCTGCGGCGGGCGGGCTCGCCGTATCGGCGGACGAGGCGGCGTGGCGTCTCAGGACGGCGGCCACGGGGGCGGCTCTCTCCGCCATCGCAGATCCTGCCGCATCCGAGCGCTATGCCGATGCTGCGCGCGATGCACTGGTCGCGGCGATGACGCGTTCGACGGATCGGTCGTCCCCCGCCGCTTCGATCGGTGCACACGCCGGTGCACTGCAGGCAGCGCTGACCGGTGCAGCCGCAGAGGTGCTGGAGCCCGCCGAGCGCGCCTTGCTCGAGCTCTGGCTGGCGCGATTGTCCCTGCCGCCGACGTGACCTCCGCCGGCGACAGCCGATGAGTTCCGCGGCAGCGGGTTGGTTCTCCGCCCTGTCCGCCGGCGACATCACGGCACTGTCGGCCTTCCTCGCGCCCGAGGCGGAACTGATCGGCCCGGACGGTCGGCGCGTGCGCGGTAGCGACCGCGTGCTCCGCTGGCTCATGGACGCGGCCTCGCCCGCCGACGCGCGACTGCGCGTCGGCACCGTCACCCACGCGTACGGCATCGCGGCCGCCACCCTCAGCGTGGAGATCCTGTTGGCCGACGGAGAGCACATGACCGAGCGCGGGGTCATGGCGGTGACGGTCGGGCGGCGCGGGGTGCGCCGCGTGGTCATCGACGACGAGAATGTCTATATCAGTGATACATAACTGCACATAACGGTTAAGTTTTATTTCCATCCGGTTTCTCCGCGCCCGTCGTGCGAGAGCGGTCCCTAGCCTCGGACGCGGACCGCGCGGATACGCGGTTCGACCCGACACCCTTCCTCGCATCGGAGAACCGTGAGAACACGTCTGTCCTCGCGCGCTCGATGGCTCGCGCTCACCGCGACCATCGTCACGCCCGTCATCGCCCTCACCTGCGCACCATCCGCCGCGTTCGCCGCGCCGTCCGACGCCCCTCTCGCCTCAGGCGAGGACTGGTCGGTCACCCGCGCACCGGGCGGATACCTCGTCACCGTCGATCTCGACGAGCCGCTGCCCATCGTCAGCGACGCGCCGACGCTCGTCGCCGACGGAGAGACGCTCGGATTCGCCACCGAATCCGCCGACGGGCTCTCGCTCAGTCTGTTCACAACGGATGCGACCGTGACCCGCGCCGCCGACATCGACAAGGGCTGGGCATCCGCCGACATCGACAAGGCAGCCGAGCAGCCCGCCCCGGAACGCGTCGATGAGCCGACGAACGACGAACTCGTCGAGCAGATGAGCCGGATGGCGCCGCTCGCCGCGACCGCCGACCCCGCCGATCCCGGCACCTATGCGGTCACCGAGGCCGAGTACGACTTCGGCGACCGTGCCGTTCCCCTCGCGGGGATCTCCGGCATCCGCGGCGAGATGACCGGAAAGATGTACCTCACCGACGCACCCGGTGAGCGTCCGACGGTCATCCTGCTGCACGGCCGTCACACCTCCTGCTCCACGGGCACCGCGAACCCGCTGCGCTGGCCCTGCGGCCCGAACCAGGTGAACGTGCGCAGCTACCAGGGCTACGAGGGCACCGGACGCGCGCTCGCATCGCACGGTTACAACGTGCTCTCCATCGCCGCGAACGCCGTCAACTCGAACGACAACCAGCTGGCATTGGACTACGGCGCCCAGGCCCGCGGACAGCTCATCCTCGACACCCTCGGCATGCTCGAGAAGGCGAACTCGGGCGCCGCCGTCGTCTTCGACGATGTCTCATGGCCTGCTGAAGACGGGACGGTGACCCGCACCTCGCGCACCCTCGACGAGGCGCTCAGCTACGCGACCACGCGTCGGGACGCTCCCGCCGCGGCAGGCGGCGTCAGCGCCGCCTCGCTCGCCGGCCGCTTCGACCTCGACACGGTGGGCATCATGGGCCACTCGCGCGGTGGTGAAGGTGCGACCTCGGCCGTCACTCTCAACCAGGGTCTCGCCGACCCCTACGGCATCGTGTCGGTTCTGCCACTGGCGCCCGTCGACTTCGGGCGCATGACGGTCCCCGATGTGCCCATGGCCGTGTTCCTCCCGTACTGCGACGGCGACGTCAGCAACCAGCAGGGCCAGCACATGGTCGACGACTCGCGCGGTGCGTTCGGCGACAACGTGATGCGCTCGGCCGTGTGGGTCATGGGCGCCAACCACAACTTCTTCAACACCGTGTGGACGCCGGGCATGTACCCCTACGCGACCGGCGACGACTGGAGCACGAGCGACCGCACGTCCTCCTGCCGCACCGCGGATCCGTCGCGGCTCACCGCCTCGCAGCAGTACCGGGTCGGCGTTTCGTACATGACCGGGTTCTTCCGTCTGACGATGGGCGGCGAGTCCCAGTTCCGGTCGCTGTTCGACGGCTCCGCCACCCCGTCGACGACCGCGACCTCCTACGCGGACGTGCGCATCATGGCGTCGCAGCCCAGCTCGGCGACGACGATGCTGACCGACTTCACGCGCAGCAGCACGCTTGTGCGCACGGCGGGCAACGCTTCGGCCCAGGTCTGCGCGAACGCGGAGACCGCCTCCTCGATCGCTCCGTCCGTCCCGTACTGCACCCCTCGCACGGTCGGCACCGCGCGGGTGCCGCACTGGACGCCGGTGCGGTTCGGACTGAATGTGCCCGCATACCCCGTCACCCGCGTGACGTGGACCGGTTCGACCACGAATCCGGCAGCGGTCAGCAACGGACAGCTGCTCGTCACGGTGCCCGAGGGATCGCGCAACGTGTCCTCGCACACGCAGCTCACCCTCAAGGCGGCACCGGATCTGTCGGTCGCCAGCGGCACCGACTTCACGATCACCGTCGCCGACGGCTCGGGCCGCACCTTCACCCGCACCGCGTCGGAGATCAACCCGTTCGCCGTGAACCGCCTGCCGGGCGGCACACACACCTCTCTGAACAAGATCGTGCTGCAGCAGCTGACGATCCCGACGGCGGAGATGACCGACATCGATCTGACCGACGTGCGAGAGGTGCGCATCGGCGCGAGCGTGGGTGCGGACGCCACGGGCGCCGGAGGCCTCTACCTCTCCGACCTCGCCTTCGACACTCCTACGTCCACCCCCGCGAAGGTCGCGACCCGCACCACGGTGAACGTGGCCGGCACGGTCGTGGAGGAGGGCAAGGCCGCCGACACCCGGGAGATCGCCGTCTACCTGAACCGCGCCGAATCGTCGACGGTCACGGCGTGGGTGAGCTTCGTGCCCACGTCCGGCCCGGTCTCCGCCGCCGTCCAGGGCGTGCGTTTCGCCCCGGGTGAGACGTGCACGGTCGTCGAGGTGCCCATCGCCGGCAACATCCTGCCCTCGACCACGCCGTCGACCGCGATCACGGTCAGCGCGACGAACACAACCGGCGCGGTCATGGGTGCGAGCGCGTTCAACACGCTCACCGTCCGCGAGGACGACGGCGTGACCGGCTCGCTGCCGGCTCTGCCGGAGGCAGGTGTGCAGGGCGACGCATGCGCCGAGTTCGAAGCGTCCCGCACCGCGGGCGCGCTCACCGCGTCGGCCACCGAGCTGGCTCCCGGCGCCGAGCTGACGCTCACCGCGACCGGCTACCGTGTCGGCGAGTCGGTGCAGTTCACCTTCGCCGGCACGGAGGCAGCCACAGCGACCGCAGCCGCTGACGGAACCGCGTCGGCGACGTTCACGATCGCCGACGACCAGCCGCTCGGCTCGCAGACGGCACGCGCGATCGGTGCGGGTTCGGCGCGCCTGCAGGAGGCGACGGTCGACGTCCTCACCCCCACGACGACGACGCTCTCGCTCGCCGAAGGCACCTCGCTCGTCGAAGGCGCGGAGCTGACGTTCATCGCGAAGATCGACGGCGCCGCGACCGAGGGCACCGTGACCTTCACCGACGGTGGCGCGGCGGGCGGCGGAGCGGGATCCACCGCTCCGACCGCAGCGGCGGGGGCTCTGCTGGGCAGCGTCGAGGTCGTGGACGGCGTCGCGCGACTCACGCTCCCGGATGGCCTCTCGGCGGGCTCGCACGCGGTGGTCGCCGTGTTCGGCCGCACGGCGATCGCCGCGGAATCCCGTTCCGAGCCGCTCACGTTCACGCTCGCCGCAGCGCCCGTGACCGAGGAGCCCGGCACCGGCGGCGAGCCGTCCACCCCGGGCACCGGCGGCGAGCCGTCCACCCCGGGCACCGGCGGCGAGCAGCCCATCACCGGAGCACCGGCCGCGGCTCCCGCGGACCGCGGCGACCTCGCCCTCACGGGTGGCGAGATCGCGAGCTGGGCGCTCCTGGCCGGCGGTAGCCTGCTCGCGCTCGGCGCCGCACTGCTGGTCGCCCGACGACGAGCAGGGGCGCGCGCGGACTCCTGACGTCAGCGAAGAGGGGCGTCGCCGATCCGGCGGCGCCCCTCTTCGTGCTCTCGCGGCGGTTTCACGCCTGCGCGATGACGACGGCCAGCACCATGTCGGACTCGACCGTCGTGGCGGTGACCTCGAGGTCGGGCACGTAGGTCTCGCGCAGGCGATCCGAGCTCTGCGCGAACCGCTTCCGGATCTCGTCCGACGCCACATCCGGTGTCGCGACAGGGCACACCATCGCCACCCGACCGGGGCCGATGAGGCCCACCTCGGCGTCGTCCGCGAACGTCCGCGTGCAGGCGACGACAAGCGCTGTGTTGACCTCGTCGATGTACTCCTGGCCGAAGGACTCGCGGATCAGCTCCAGTTCGTCGACGGTCACCACCCGCCAGGAGACGGCGCCGTGCTCGGCGAGGATCGCCCTGGCGCGGGCGGCCAGTCGGTCGCGCGTGCCCACCTGTTGGACCCGACGGCTGGCGCGTTCGTCTCGGGCGGCGGCCAGCACGCCGAAAGCAAGGAGGATCACCGCGAGCACCCCCGCGATCGTGGTGGGACCTGTGGCGAAGAACTGGGCGTAGATCCCGTCGTACAGACCGTCGATCGCCAGGAAGATCACGCGGCCGACGGAGTAGAGCGCGTAGCCGATCATCGTCGCCGCGATCGCCAACGTGCCGCTCGTGTCGCGTGCGCGGCCGGTGCGCGCCTCGATCGCCGTCAGCGTGCAGCCCGCGATCAGCAGAAGGATCTTGATCCCCGACGACACCGTCTCAGACAGCAGGATGCTGCACACGAACATCGCGACGCCGCCCGCGATCACGACCCACAGCCGCCACGGCCGCCTGTCGTTGAGCGCGCCGACAGCCACCCACAACAGGGCCGGCGCCAACACCATGGCGGCGTCGCCGGCGGCGAGGGTCCACACCGCCTGCTCGAGCGAGAAGTAGATGACGTAGAGAAGGCTGGAGAACACGGCGAACACCGCGGAGGCGGTGGCGATCCCCAGGAAGGACCCGGAGCGATACGAGGGCCCTCTCACCCAGAGGAACGCCGCGAGGACGACGAACGTCGCCACGATGCTCACACCCACCAGCGGCAGACCGGTCATCGCGTTCATGCGCGTCCCTTCCGCCGCAGGATGAGAACGCCATGCTACGCGGGGCAGGGCCGGGCGTCAGTCGAAGACGGAGAACCCCGTTGCGTCACCGCCGGCGCAGCGGCCGGAAACTGGGGATGGGGATCGGCTTGCTGATCGGGCTCGCCGGCTCCGGCACGGCGGCGCCGAAGCGCTCCTCGAACTCCCGCCGCACGTCTTCCTCGAAGTAATCCGCGTCATCGCGGAGATCGTCGTGCTCCTTGATACCCATGACCGCCTCCTGCTGCGATCACGGTAGGTCGGCGGATGCGGCATGCCCCGGGGGTTGCGTATCCGCGACGACCCGTCTACTCGCGCGCGCTCGCGCCCATGGCGGCGACCGCGTGCGCGAGCAGCGGCCGAGGCATCGCGAGCACGAGCCGAAGGAATCCGGGAGCCGCGCACAGCGCGCCGTCGGTCAGCACGACCCCTGCGCGCTCGCGGAAGAAGTCCGCGGGGGTGTCCGGCAGCGCGAGGCCGCGCGTGTCGAGCCACGCGAGGTAGGTCCCTTCGGGCGGCGTGTACCGCACCTCGGGCAGATGCTCGGCGAGCAGATCGACCAGCAGCATCCGATTGCCGTCGAGGTACTCGATCGTCTGGGCGAGCCAGGGCTCTCCCTCCTCGTAAGCGGCGATGGATGCGACGACGCCGAGAGTGGATGCGCCGTGCACGTGAGCGAAACCCACGCGCCGGTAGATGTCGTCGTCGTTCTGGTTCGACGTGATGAGCTGCGCGGCCTTGACCCCCGGGATGTTCCACGCCTTCGACGCGCTCGTGCCGGTGACGGTGTGCGCGGCGGTGGCCTCGGAGAGGGACGCGTACGGCACGTGGGCGACACCGCGGTACCGCAGCGGCGCGTGGATCTCGTCGGCGAAGACCCGGCCGCCGTGGCGTTCGACCACGTCGGCGATCCGGGTGAGCTCTTCCCGGGTGAGGACGGAGCCGGTCGGATTGTGCGGGTTGCACAGCACGAGCGTGCGCGCGCCGGCGGAGAACGCGGCGTCGATGCCGTCGAGGTCGTGCTCCCACCGCCCCGACACCACGCGACCGGGCACCGGGATCACCGGGTGTCCGATCGCAGGCAGGTAGGTGAGGAACGGCATGTAGGCGGGCGTGGGAACGATGACCGGTGACCCGGCGGGCGCGAACGTGCGGACCGCGACGCCCAGCGCCGCCATCACGTCGGCGACGGGGTGCACGCGCTCGGGCGCGATGCTCCAGCCGTAAGCGCGCCGCATCCATCCCGCCGTCGCCTTCGCCATCCGCTCGGCGAGCGCCGGCGACAGATACCCGAGCGTCTCCTCCTCGACCGCGCGGTGCAGTGCCGCACTCACCACCGGCGCGGTGCCGAAGTCCATCTCGGCCACCCATGCGCCGATCTTGCCCGGATGCAGACTCCACTTGCGACTCTCCGGGCGATCGAGCGTCTCGCGGCCGCGTTCGTCGTAGGGATGTGTCACAGATCCGACGCTACCGGTGGCGTGCGCTCGACGTGCCCGGGATGCCGTATTCTGTCATTCAAGCAAGGGGAGTACTCCCGCTCGCGGTCGGCTCGTCAATACGGATCCAACGTCGGATCCCGGGCCGCCGGTCCCGACCAGCATCGGGGCGGAGGAGACCTTGGCGTCATGACCGTACGCCCACCCCTTGGAGTTCTCCGTGAACGTCACCCCCGTCATCTGGCTCATCACGATCGCGATCACGATCGCCTTCTTCGTCTTCGAGTTCTTCGTGCACGTGCGCAAGCCGCACGCCCCCACCATCCGCGAATCCGCCGTCTGGTCGGTCTTCTACATCGGCCTGGCGCTGCTGTTCGGCGTCGGGATCGGCATGGTGTCGGGCTGGACCTTCGGCGGCGAGTACTTCGCCGGCTACCTGACGGAGAAGGCGCTGTCGATCGACAACCTCTTCGTGTTCCTCATCATCATGACGGGCTTCGCCGTGCCCAAGGAGTACCAGCAGAAGGTGCTCATGATCGGCATCGTGATCGCGCTCATCATGCGCGGCGCGTTCATCGCGCTGGGCGCCACCCTCATCGAGAACTATTCCTGGGTGTTCTACATCTTCGGCGCGTTCCTGCTCTACCTGGCCTGGCAGCAGGCGTTCTCGAGCCACGAGTCCGACCCCTCGAACGGGCGGATCGTGCGGTTCATGCGCCGCATCCTCCCGGTTCACAACGAGTACCACGGCGACCGACTGACCGTGAAGATCGACGGCAAGCGCTTCGTCACCCCCCTGCTCCTGACGATCGTCGCCGTGGGCTTCATCGACCTGGTCTTCGCCCTCGACTCGATCCCCGCGATCTACGGACTCACGCAGGAGGCGTACATCGTCTTCACCGCCAACGCGTTCGCCCTGATGGGCCTGCGCCAGCTCTTCTTCCTGATCGGCGGACTGTTGGAGCGCCTCGTCTACCTGGCTCAGGGCCTCGCCGTCATCCTGGCCTTCATCGGCGTGAAGCTCGTCTTCCACGCACTCCACGTCAACGAGCTGCCGTTCATCAACGGCGGCGAGCACATCGACTGGGTCCCCGAGATCCCGATCTGGTTCTCGCTGCTGTTCATCGGTGCGACGATCGCGGTGGCCACCGTCGCGAGCCTGCTGAAGACCCGCAACGACCGCCTGAAGGCCGACCGCGAACGGGTGCAGGGGCGCCCCGTCGCCACCGCCGAGGTCGACGAGCACTGAGCTCACAGTCACGCACATCAGGAGATCTCCCCTCAGCGGGACCATTCGCGTGGAAATCATCCTGCGGAGGGGATTTTTCCTGACGAGCGGATGCGGGTGATGCGCCGCCTCAGCCCGGACAGATCTCGAAGGCGTAGTCCGCATCCCCCGGCGTCGTGAGGTCGCGATCGCGCAGCACGAGGGATGCGGGCGTCGCCGGGTCGGCGCAGAGTTCGTCGAACGGCCGGTCGATCGCGTCGGTGTACTCGATCGCCACCACGGCATCGCCGTAGACGTCGGTGTAGGCCGCGCACTCGTCGTAGTACGCGCACTCCTCCACCACGGCGAAGTCGAAGCCGGCCTCGGCGCGCAGGCGCTCCGCATCCTCCGCCGCGTTCTTCTGACCCGCGGCGAGGCCCGCGCGATGGGCCCGCTCGACGAGCAGCGTCGCGAGCGCGAGGTTGTCGTCGGCGCCCAGAAGATGGCCGGAGCGCGTGTAGGTGTCGAGGTTGTCGAACTCGACCGCGTCGTAGCCCGCCGCCGCACAGCCGTCGATCCACTCTCCGACGCGCTCCGCGATGGCCTGGCGGCCGCCATCCGAACGGGTGTCGAGCAGCGCTTCGTCGGGCCAGTCCGGGTCCATCACGTCCGCTCCGTCCTGACGCAGGACGAGGTCGTCTGGCCACTCGTCGCGCTCCCCGGGCTGCGTCTGGAACGCATTGAGGTAGCAGATCGAGTACACCCCGTCGGCGGGCGCCGCGGTGCGATCGCGGGCCACGATCCCCACCCGGGGATCCGGCGGATACGCGCCGCCGAGCTGATAGTCGACCGGCGTGGCGGCGGGCGGCGGCGGCGGCGACGCGGGCGCGTTCGCACACGCGGCGACGGCGACGCCCATACCCCCGACCAGCACGAGGACGGCTGCGGCCCGCGCCCGCGCGAACGCGGAGCGGCGGCGCGTCATGAGGCGAGCAGGACACCCACCCGCGCGACGAGCTCGCGCGGCGAGAAGGGCTTCGTCATGAAGTCGTCGGCGCCGGCGGACATCGCGCGCGCGATGTCCTCGTCCTGTGCCCGGGCGGTGAGCATCATGATGCGGGTGCTCGCGAAGGACGCATCGCCGCGGAGCTCCGCGCAGACCTCCAGACCGGTGCGGTGCGGCATCATCCAGTCGAGGATCACGAGGGAGGGATGCGCGTCGCGTGCCGCCACCAGGCCCTGCTCGCCATCGGGAGCAACGGCGACCTCGTGTCCCGACGCCGCCAGGCGGTGCTGGATCAGCTGCGCCACATCGGCATCGTCTTCGACGACCAGAATGCTCGCCACGGCCGCCACCTCCTTGTCACCCTTGACTCGTGGACGGGGTGGGGACCGCCGAGAGGGTACGTTCACAGTATGAAGGCTGGCGCCCCGTTCGCGACACTCGGCGCCCCGTCACGGACCGCTTGGATCCCCCCGTGGTGGAGTTGGCCGATCGCCGCGGTCACCATCGCCTCCCTGGGACTCACGGGGACGATCTTCACGCCTCCGGGAGGCAGCGCCGCCGCGTGGTGGCCTGCCGCGGGGGCTGCCGCTCTCTTCGCGCTGCTCAATCCCCCGCGACGGCGCGTGGCCGTCGTGCTGCTCGTTCTCATCGTGACGGTGATCCCCAACCTCATGTACGGGCGATCGCTCGCGGTGTCGGTCGGCTACGCGCTGGCGAACGCCATGGAGATCGCGGTCCTGCTGGCCGTCCTGGCGATCTGGGGCTACCGAGGATCCCACACGTTCTTGCTGCGACGCACCCGTGAGGCGCTCGTCCTCGTCGTCGCCGGTCTCACGGGCGCCCTCGTGGCGGCGTTGATCGCTGCCACCACGGCCGCCCTTGCCGGCGGCGGCGACTTCTGGGCGACGGCGCTGAGCGTGCTCCCGTCCCACGCGGCGGCCGTGCTTCTGATCGCGCCGTTCGCGTGCATCCCGCCGTCTTCCGGCCCCGTCCCGTTGGCGCGCTGGGAGGCCGTGCTGCAGCCGGCCCTCCTGCTGGGCGTGCTCGCATTCGTCGCCGCCCCCCGTGTGGAGATCCCTCTCACCTTCCTCCCGTTCATGATCATCGCGTGGGGATGCCTGCGCCTGCCCTTCGTGGCGTCCCTCATCGAGGTGCTCGTCGCCGGCATCGCGATTCTCATGGTCACCCTGGCCGGGCGCGGGCCGTTCGCGCTCGGGCTCTCCTCGGCCGACCGCGCGATCACCGTCGAGATCTTCCTCATCGCGTTGGCGACGGTGTCCCTCCTGCTGCTCACCGCGCGCGCGGAGCAGCAGGAGACGGCGCGTGTGGCGGCGCGCACCAGTCACCTGCTCTCGGGCGGGCTGGTCGAGACCGAGGTGGGCCTCGCCGTGGCCCGGCGCGACGGTGAGAGCACCCGGCTGCTGTGGGCGAATCCCGCAGCGCGATCGATGATCGCCCTCGAACTCGACGGCGACGAGTGGAAGGGCCCCCTCGAGCACGTCGCCCGCCATGCCAGCCGCGACGGCGTCGAGCGTGTGCACACGGACGGGGACACGTCGCTGCGCATGGTCGCCAACCCGATCGAGAACGATCCCGGGCTGTTCGCCGTCCAGGTGCTCGACGTGTCGAGCACCGTCCGCATGATCCAGGCGCGCGCCGAGGCCGAACGCGAGCGCGCCGCCGCCACCGAGCTGCGGGCCGACCTCAGCCGGCAGCGCGACGACTTCATCTCGACCACGAGCCACGAGCTTCGCACGCCCTTGACCAACGTGCTGGGCTACGCGGAGCTTCTCGAGGAGTCGCCCGTACTCACCACCCTCGAACGCGACTGGGTCGCCCGCATCCGCCGGAACGGTCTGCGTCTGTCGGATCTCGTGGAGGATCTGCTGATGGTCGGCGGAGCCCATGCGACGCCCGTGAGTCCCGGCGAGCAGCACACGCTCTCCACCCGTTCCGTGGTCGCGGCGATCGTCGCCTCGCACGGCGCGGCCGCCGACGAGAAGCGGCTGCGCCTGGAGATCGACATCGACGCCGGAACGAACGTGCACGGGGTTCCCGCCGACATCCATCGCTCCCTCGGAGCGCTGCTCACGAACGCGATCCTGTTCACGCCGACCGACGGGGACGTGCTGGTGCGCGTCCGCGAAGACGGCGAGGTCACCGAGTTCTCGGTCAGCGACAGCGGGCCCGGCATGAGCGATGCCGACCGCGACCGCGCGTTCGACCGCTTCTTCCGAGCCGCTGAGGCGGAGCAGTCCGGCACTCCGGGCGTCGGCCTCGGCCTGTCCATCGCGCAGCGCCTCGCGCAGCGCAACGGCGGGACGCTGGAACTCGTCTCCCCCGCATCCGGCGGCCTGCGCGCGGTGCTCCGGCTTCCGGCGGCGCCCCGCCCCGTCTGAACATCCCGCCCCGTCTGGGCATCCCGCATCCGTCCCCGCCGCTTCCGGGCCGGGAAGGTGCCGGCCCCCTGCGTGTCCCATGTGTGCACGAAACTCGTCGCGCCAGCATGCACAACTGAGACACGGAATCGGGCGCCGGGCGCCACTCGCCCTGCGTGTCCCACATATGCACGCCGACGAACACCGCAGCGTGCAGAACCAGGACACGGAGGAGACCGAGACGCGCACGGTCGCCACCCACACGTCCCCGGACGGATGCGGGATCAACCTGCGCGGTTCAGGCGACGGGCAACGGCACCCGCGCCTCGAGCACGACGTCGCGGCCGCGCTGGAAGAGATGCGCGCCGCCCAGATTGGCGATGCCTCGGCCGGCCGTGAGAGGCAGCGCCGAGCCGAGGCGTCCCGGCGACGACACCTCCACGCGCAGCTCCGGGGCCGCATCCGGGTCGCCGTGGGTCACCTCGAGTGTCGCCCGCCTCGCGCCCGAGTGTTTGACAGCGTTGAGGAAGCCCTCGCTCGCGATGTCGACGACACGGCGCGTCACGTCCTCGCGGCCGAGCGCGATCCGGGCCTCGTCGTCGATGTCGCTCGAGATCTCCAGAACATGGGACCACGTCTCGATCATCTGGGCGAGCGCGTTGGGCGGCGCGATCGGCGCCGGCTCGGCCTGCGTCGGCGCGGTGCCCTCGATCTCCGCCAGCGCCAGAGTGATCGTGGCCGCGAAGGCATCGACCTCCTCCGCTGTCGCCGCACGTTCGTCCACCGTCGCGGCGAACAGCACGCACCGCCCCTGCACGCGCCCGTGGAGCTGCTCGGCGGCGCTGCGCAGCTCGACACGCGCGCGCGTCGTGCGCGTCGCCACCGCATCCGTCTGCGCGGCCAGAGCGCGCGACAGGCGACGCGTCTGCACGATCGCGCTGTGGATGGCATCGGAGGAGACACCGATGATGGCTGCGAGCAGCGGGAAGGCGAGGATCGGAACGAGCGCCGTCGGCAGAGTCTCAGGCGCCAGGAGGATCGCGGCGGAAGAGAAGAGGACCCCGGTCGCGAACCAGGCGAACAGGATGGCGGCGCCGCGGCCCGTGGCCGAACGTCGGCGCGACGAGCGACGGGCGACCGCGTCGGCCACGAAGCCGCAGACGAAGACGAGCACGACGGCGAACAGGGCGAGCGCCGTCGGCACCGTCGTCAGCGTGTACGGAAGGCTGCCGACCACGTAGGCGATGCTGACGACGACCGGGCTCGGGGGGCGCAGCCGCGCCAGCAGCGGTCGCCGCGCGGCGGCGGGCACCTCCACGGGACCGGTCCCCGCGGGAATCTCGGACAGCGGCAGCGCCGCCTCATCCTCCAGATCGTGGCTGACCGCGCGGACCGACTGCGAGAACGCGCTGACGTCGTCGAATCCGGGACTCGTCGCCACGAGCTGTGCGAGCTCGGTGCGAAGCTTCGCGAGCTGCCCGTGCAGCAGGATGCGGGCGCGGCGCGCGTAGGCGTCGGCGCGACGGTCGGCCTCGCTGAGATCGGACAGCGCGACCCGCAGGCGCGAGCTCGCGTCCCGGGTGGCGTCGTAGGCCACCGTCGCCGCGGCGACGAGGGAGAGCACGATGAGCCAGATGACGACATTCGTCGTGATGCGCTCGACCCACGATCCCGTGCTGGGCTCGTGCAGCAACAGGAAGCCCGCGGCATCGTTGAGCAGGGGCCGCACCGCTCCCGCGGCGATCACGGCGGCGAGCACGAGGACGGCCCGCCGGCGACGGCGTCGTATCCGACGTTCGGCCCACGCCACCGGCATCAGGAGCGCCACCAGCAGGGCCCAGACGAGAACCGAGATTCCGATGGCAGGCAGATACTCCACCGTCGAGTTCACGGACCGGTAGGCGCCGAGCACGGTCACCGCGATCAGAAGGGCGACGACAGCGCTCCATCCGCTGAAGAAGCGACCGCTGGTGACGGTCCCCCACCAGATCCGCGCCACGCGTCGCGCACTTCCGACGGCACCGCCGCCGCGGCCCTCGGCGTATGTGCGGGCAGGGGTCATCGCCGGTTCCGTCCGGTCACGTCGTCGCTCGACGCCTTCGACGACACGGAGTCTGGGCGCACCATCGATCTCATAGATCCCCTCAGGCCGTCGGGTCGACCTGCTTTGCGCGACTACTGTACCCAGCGCCGCGCGGGAACGGGCATCACACGAGCGATTGCGCACACAGCGTCACGGATACGACCTCAGATCGCGGCGAGCGCCGCATCCCGATCCGCGAGACCCGGAGACGTGTCCGCTCAGATCGCGGCGAGCGCCGCATCCAGATCCGCGAGGAGATCCTCCGCGTCCTCGATGCCGACCGAGAGGCGCACGACCTCCACGGGGACCGCCAGTTCGGTCCCGCGCACCGACGCGTGGGTCATCGCATCGGGGTAGTTCACGAGGGACTCGACGCCCCCGAGCGACTCGGCGAGCGTGAACAGTCGCGTGGACTCGGCGAAGCGGCGGGCCGCGGCCTGGTCGGCGAGCGCGAGCGACACGATGCCGCCGAAGCCGCTCATCTGGGTACGCGCGATGTCGTGGCCGGGATGCGTCGACAGGCCGGGATAGTAGACGGCCGCCACCCGCTCGTGGCCGGCGAGGAAGTTCGCGACGGCATCGCCGTTCTCGCTGTGGCGCTGCATCCTCACACCGAGCGTCTTGATGCCGCGCGTGGTCAGCCAGGCGTCGAAAGGGCTCGAGACCGCGCCGACGGCGAACTGCAGGAAGCGCGCGGCCTCGGCGAGCTCCGCATCGTTCGTGACGAGGGCGCCGCCCACGACGTCGGAGTGGCCGCCGAGGTACTTGGTCGTGGAATGCACCACCACGTCCGCGCCGAGGGCGAGCGGCTGCTGCAGCGCGGGGGTCGCGAACGTGTTGTCGACCACGACCAACGCGCCCGCCGCGTGCCCCAGGCGCGCGAGGCCCGCGATGTCGCTGACCTTCAGCAGCGGGTTGGAGGGCGTCTCGACCCAGAGGATGCGGGCCGGTC
Organism: Microbacterium binotii; assembly: GCF_021398715.1. Taxonomy (NCBI): domain Bacteria; kingdom Bacillati; phylum Actinomycetota; class Actinomycetes; order Micrococcales; family Microbacteriaceae; genus Microbacterium; species Microbacterium binotii. Next base: position 2,769,529 of record NZ_CP090347.1, read on the forward strand.
GCTCCTCGAGGGCTGCGGCGACCGCATCCAGGTCGCTCATGTCGACGACGCGGAGCGTGACGCCCCACGGGCCGAGCACACGGGCGAGCAGCCTGTAGGTGCCGCCGTACACGTCGCTGCCGAGGAGGACCTCGTCGCCCGGCTTCAGCACGGCGCGCAGCAGTGCGTCCTCGGCGGCGAGTCCGGACGAGAACGACAGCGCGTGCTCGCCATGCTCGATCGCGGCGAGCTGCGTCTCGAGAGCCGTGCGGGTCGGGTTGCCGCTGCGGCCGTACTCGTAGCCGCCGCGAAGACCACCGATGCCGTCCTGCGCGAACGTCGTGCTCATGTGGATCGGGGGGATGACCGCACCGGTGGTGGGGTCGAAATCCTGCCCTGCGTGAACCGCGAGACTGCCGAAGGCGCGGGCTGCGGGGTTGGTCATCGGTGTGCTCCTTCGTCGGTGCCGGCTCCGGAGAGCAGGCTCGTGGTCTGTTCGACGGCGAATCCGTGATCGGTCATCCAGGCGTCGTCGAAGATCTTGCTGAGGTAGCCGCGACCGTGGTCGGGCAGCACCACGACGACGACGGCATCGGCGGGCAGCTCGCGCGCGGCTCGGAGGGCGGCGACCACCGCCATCCCGCCCGATCCCCCCACGAGCAGGCCCTCTTCACGGGCCAGGCGGCGCGTCATCGCGAAGGCCTCGGCGTCGTCCACGCGCTCGTAGCGGTCGACGACGGCGGGGTCGAAGGTGGTGGGCCAGAAGTCCTCGCCGACCCCCTCGACGAGGTAGCCGTGCAGCGGGCCGCCGGAGTAGATCGATCCCTCCGGGTCGGCGCCGATCACCGTGACGCGACCGTCCGACGCCTGCTTGAGGAAGCGGCCCGTGCCGCTGATGGTGCCTCCGGTGCCGATGCCCGCGACGAAGTGCGTGACGGCACCGTCGGTGTCGGCCCAGATCTCGGGGCCCGTGGTCTCGAAATGTCCGCGCGGGCCGTTCTGGTTGGCGAACTGGTTCGGCTTGAACGCCCCGGGGATCTCACGCGCCAGCCGATCGGAGACGCTGTAGTACGAGTCCGGATGCTCGGGCGGAACGGAGGTGGGTGTCATCACGACCTCGGCGCCGTAGGCCCGCAGCACCGCGACCTTCTCACCGGCGAACTTGTCGGGGACGACGAAGATCATCCGGTAGCCGCGCTCGAGGGCGACCAGCGCCAGGCCGACACCGGTGTTGCCGCTGGTGGGCTCGACGATGGTGCCGCCGGGCTGCAGCAGTCCATCGCGTTCGGCGGCGTCGATGATGTTCTTCGCGATGCGGTCCTTGGCGGAGCCGCCGGGGTTGAAGTACTCGACCTTGGCGAGCACCGTGGCAGCGATGCCGTCGGTGACCCGGTTGAGCTTGACGAGCGGGGTGTTGCCGACGAGCGCGGCGACGCTGGATGCGTAACGCATGGAGGTGTCCCTGGGTGCGGCGGGGCCCGGCTGCGGGGAGCCCGCGGGTTGTCGGTGGTTATCGGTGAGGGTGCGCGAGAGGGCGCACAGGATCACTCAGCGACAACAACGACAGGTAAGCACGCTGCGACCCTACCAGAGCCCGCGCCCGCCCCGCGCCGCCGAGCGAGCACCGCTTCATCGAATGAGCACTCGATCGGATGCTCACTCGATGAACGGATGCTCGTTCGCGCGATTCGGGCCCGTGACGGGATATGACGACGCGCGACGCGATGTGACGGCTCGGATCGGAGGCCGCCGACCCGGTGTGGCGCAATGAGGACATCGCGACCCACGGGTCGCCCGACACAGCACACAGAGCCTGCGCGCCACCGGCGCTACGGCCAGAGCAAGGAGACATCACATGTCCGAGAACCCGTCCGACTCCGCCGACCTGCGGACGTCGCTCGACGCATCCCGCAAGCGCCGGCGCACCGTCTGGCTGAGCGTCGCAGCCGTCGCCGTCGTCGCGGTGATCGTCGGCGTCGTCGCCATCGTCGCCAACCTCACCCGCTCCGAGGAGCCGGCCGCCGCGGCAGGCGGCGAGGAGCGTCTCGCACTGCGTATCGCGGTCAGCGAGGACTCCGACTTCCAGAGCGCCATCGCGGACATCGCGGCGGAGAAGGGGCTCGACGTGACCTGGGTCAACGTCGACGACTGGGTGCTGCCGAACACGGAGCTCGCCGCCGGGACGGTCGACGGCAACGCGTTCCAGCACATCCTGTACCTCTCCAACTTCAACGCCCAGAACGACGAGGACCTCACGCCGGTCTTCTCGACGCTCATCACGCAGTGGGGCATCTTCTCCGCGACCCTCGGCGACACCGACGAGATCCCGGACGGCGGCCGCATCGCCATCCCCGACGACCCGTCCAACGGCGGCCGCGCGCTCGGCATCCTGGCCTCGGCGGGACTCATCGAGCTGAGCAAGGATGCGGGCGACTTCCCCTCGGTCGACGACGTCACCGCCAACCCCAAGAACCTGGAGTTCGTGCCGATCGCGGCGACCACGATTCCGCAGCAGTTCGACGACCCGAGCCTGTCCGCCGTCGTCGTGGGCCTCTCCTACTTCGACCCCTCCCAGGGCATCACGGCGGACAAGGCCCTGTACCTCGATGACTCGCTCGATGAGAAGAACCTGCCGTACATCAACGTCGTCGCCAGTCGCGCCGACAACGCGGACGACCCGGCGTGGAAGATCCTCGAGGAGGCGTACGCCGACCCGCGCGCGGCCGAGGCGCTCGAGAAGGAGGACAAGGGCGCGACGGTGCTCGTGCAGATCCCCGTCGACACCCTGCGCACGAAGCTGGCAGACCTCGAGAAGTCCGCTGCCGCCAACGGCTGATCCGCGCTCCGCGCGCTGCTCTCGCTCGACGACCGGCCAGACCCCGGTCGTCGAGCGAGGCCGTGGCGCGAGATGTGACGCACGCACCCGCATCCACTCCTGGAGGAGCATGAGCACCGCCGTCCGCTTCGAGCACGTCTCGAAGACCTACACCACAGCCCGCGGGCGCACCCTCACCGCACTCGACGACGTGAACCTCACCGTCGATGCCGGCGACATCTACGGGATCGTCGGATACTCCGGCGCCGGCAAGTCCACGCTGCTGCGCACCGTCAATGCGCTGGAGCGTCCGACCAGCGGACGCGTGTTCGTGGGCGAGAAGGAGATCACGGCGCTCGACGCGGCGGGCCTGCGCCGCGCCCGCCAGCGGATCGGCATGATCTTCCAGCAGTTCAACCTGCTGCGCTCCCGCACGGTCTACAAGAACATCGCCTACCCGCTGCGACTCGCGGGGGTCTCCGAGAGCGACACGATCGACCGGGTGGCCGAGCTGCTCGACTTCGTCGGACTGTCCGACAAGGCGCTCCAGCACCCCTCGCAGCTCTCGGGCGGGCAGAAGCAGCGCGTGGGCATCGCGCGCGCGCTCGCGAACCGACCCGACGTGCTCATCAGCGACGAGGCCACGAGCGCGCTCGATCCTCAGACGACGGGCGAGGTGCTGGACCTGCTTCGCCGGGTGCACGCGGAGTACGGCATCACGATCCTCGTCGTCACCCACGAGATGGAGGTGATCCGCGACGTCTGCAACCGCGTCGGGGTCATGCAGGAGGGCCGCGTCGTCGAGCAGGGCAGCGTGTACGACGTGTTCGCGCACCCGCAGCATCCCACCTCGCGCCGCTTCGTCTCCTCCGTACTGCACCACCTGCCGGCGGCGGAGACGATCCGCCGCATCCGCACGGTCCACACCGGACGTCTCGTGCAGCTGCACATCGAGAACCGGGAGTCCAACGACCCGTTCCTCTCGCGAATCTCCCGCGTGCACGACGTCGACGTGAACGTCGTCTACGGCGGCGTCGACGAGCTGCAGGCACGGCTGTTCGGAAGCCTCACCGTCGAGCTGCTCGGCACCGACGAGAACGTGGATCGCGCCCTCATCGACCTGCGGGATGCGGCACTGGTCACCGAGCTGGAAGGAGCACGCTGATGGATGCGGCCTACCTGGACGCCCTGCTCCCGCGCATCGGCCGGGCCCTGTTCGAGACGTTGCTCATGGTGACGATCTCCTTCACCCTCGCCACGATCCTCGGACTCGGCCTGGGGCTGCTCCTGTACGCGACGAGACCGGGCAACCTGCTCGCCAACCGGGTCGTGTTCGGCGGCCTGAACCTCGTCATCAACATCGTGCGGCCCGTGCCCTTCATCATCCTCGCCGTGTCGATCATCCCCCTCACCCGTTTCCTGATCGGCACGAGCATCGGGCCGCTCGCGGCCACCGTGCCGATCACGATCGTCGCCTCCATGGCCATCGCCCGCATCGTCGAGTCGAATCTCGTCGCCGTCGATCCGGGATCCATCGAGGCGGCCGTGGCGATGGGCGCGAGCCCGGCGCGGGTGCTGTTCACGGTCGTGCTCCCCGAATCCCTCGGACCGCTGACGCTGGGGCTGACCTACATCGTCGTCGCGCTCGTCGACACGACGGCCGTCGCCGGCGCGATCGGCGGCGGCGGGCTCGGTGACCTCGCGCTCAAGTACGGCTATCAACGCTTCGACTGGTTCGTGGTGCTCGTGATCGTCGTGGTCCTGATCGTCCTCGTCCAGGCCGCTCAGCTGCTCGGCAACTGGGTCTCGCGGAAGGTGATGCACTGATGACCGACGCATGGGACGACCTGCTCGCGAGATGGCGCGTGGGCGCCGCGGAGCGGGAGCGCGACCGGATCCTTCCGTTCGCGGCCGTCGACGAGTTGCGGGCGCAGCGCTTCGGCGCGCTCCGACTGCCGCGGACCCTCGGCGGTGCAGAGGCCTCGCTGGTCGACGTGCTCGCGCGCATCGTGGAGCTCGCCGAGGTCGACTCGAACCTCGCGCACATCTGGCGCGGGCACATCGCCTTCGTCGAGCAGCTCCGCTGGGACGGCTGGCACACGGATGCCGCATCCCGCTGGCTCCCGCGTCTCGCCGCGGGGGATGTCGTGGGCAACGCGTTCAGCGAACGCCAGGAGACGGCGCAGCTGACGACCCGGCTCACGGACACCGGCCACGACGGCCTGCGGGTGACGGGCACCAAGCACTACACGACGGGCTCGCTCTACGCCGATTGGGTGCACGTGGCGGCTGTCGACGCCTCCGGCGAGCGCGTCGCTCTGGCGGTGCGCTCGGATGCGCCCGGGGTGAGCATCGTGGATGACTGGGACGGATTCGGGCAGCCGCTGACCGCTTCGGGCACGACGATCCTGGATGCGGTGGCCGTCGATCCCGGCGACGTGTTCCCTCTGGGCGGGCAGGACGAGGATCGTCACCGCGTCATCGGGGGCGTCTATCAGCTGACCCTCCTGGCCGTGATCGCGGGGATCGCCCGGAGAGCCGTGGTCGACACCGTGGCGTTCGTGCGCCCGCGCCGACGCACGTTCGGCTTCGCCGGCGAGACGCGCCCCGTCGACGACCCGCTCGTGCAGGTCGTCGTGGGTGAGATCAGCGCCGCCGCGTCCGCCGCACGGCGGATCGTGCTGAGCGTCGCGGCGGATCTGGACGCCGCCGCGGCGGCCCACGACGGCGCCGCGCTGCGTGACGTCGAGCTGGAGGTGTACCGCGCGCAGCAGACGGTGATCGAGCTCGTGCTGGCCGCCACCAGCCGACTGTTCGAGGTCGGCGGCGCGAGCGCGACCTCGCGGACGCTGGGCATGGATCGGCACTGGCGCAATGTCCGCACGATCGCCTCCCACAACCCCGTTCTCCAACGGGTGCGTGCGGTGGGCCGGTTCGACCTGGACGGAACGCTTCCCGCCTGGCAGGCGCCCGGCGCGCCGACCGGCATCCCCGCGGCGGGTTCGGTCGCATGAGCGTCGGATCGGCCGCACTGGCGCGCGAGTTCGACGCGGTCTTCGACGCCGTCGGGCAGGAAGCCGTCGCACGAGAACGAGAGCGGCGGTTGCCGCACGCAGAGGTCGAGGCGCTGCGTGACGCCGGCTTCACCCGCGTCACTCTTCCCGTCGCACTCGGCGGGCGCGGAGCGGGCCCGTCGCAGCTGTTCGAGCTGCTGGCGGAGCTCGCACGCCGCGATCCGAACCTCGCGCAGCTGCTGCGGTCGCACTTCGCCTTCGTCGACCGGACCCTGCTCTCGCCACCCGGAGCCCGCCGCGACCGCCTGCTGGCGCGGGTCGCGGCGGGAGCGATCCACGGGAACGCGACATTCGAGCGGGGACCTGCCTCGGTCGGCCACGTCGCCACGGCGGTCACCCGCGACGCACGCGGCCTGCGCCTGGACGGGCGGAAGTTCTACTCGACCGGCACACTGTTCGCCGACACGGTCGGCGTCCTCGCCGAGTACGAGGGAGAGCAGGTCAGCGTGATGCTCGACACCACGGCGAGCGGCGTCGAACGCGTCGACGACTGGCGCGGGTTCGGCCAGCGCCTGACGGGCAGCGGCACGACGATCTTCCGCGACGTGCGCATCGAGGAGGACGACATCATCGCCCGGGAGCAGGGGCGCGTGAGTCACGCCGGTGCCTTCGTACAGCTCGTACTGCTCGCGGCCGCCGCGGGGATCGGCCGCGCTGTCCTCGACGATGCGAGCACCTACGTCCGCACGCGCACCCGCGGATTCAGTCACGGAGTCGCCCGCAGGGCGCAGGATGATCCGCTCGTGCAGGAGGTCGTCGGCGACATCGCCGCATCCTCGTTCGCGGCCGACGCCGCGCTGGCCGCCGCATCCGCGGCTCTCGACGCATCGACCGCGGCCGTGCTGTCCGGCGACGATGAACGGGCCCGCCCCGCGGTCGCTGCGGCGGATCGGGCCGTCACCGCGGCGCAGCTGGTGATCCTCCCCGCCGTTCTCGAGGCCGCGAACCGCCTGTTCGAGGTCGGCGGTGCGAGCGCGCTCGATGCCGACCGTGCTCTGGATCGCCACTGGCGCAACGCACGCACGCTCGCCTCGCACAATCCCCTACGGTTCAAAGCGCGCGCGCTGGGCGAGCACGAACTGGCCGGCACGCCGCTCGCGTCCTGGTGGACGGTCGGAGAGACCTGAACCGGCCGGAGCGTTCTCGCCTGCCGCATCCGCCGCGACACGACGCCGACAGCGCCCGATGAGCCGCCCCACCCCTCCCGAGAACCTGACCCGAGAGATATCCATGCCCGAGCCCAAGAAGCTCATCCTCAACCTGTTCGAGATGAACACGGTCAGCCACATCACGCACGGACTCTGGCGGCTGCCCGGCAACAACCGGCACCGCCACGGCGAGATCACGTACTGGCAGGAGCTCGCGCAGCTCGCCGAGGACGGCGGGTTCGACGCGGTGTTCCTGGCCGACGTCGTGGGCGCCTACGACGTGTTCCGCGACGGACCCGAAACCGCCGTGCGCGAGGGGCTGCAGATCCCCTCGCACGACCCGTTGCTCGTCGTGCCGCTCATGGCTGCCGTGACCCGCCGGCTGGGATTCGGCGTGACCTTCTCCACGAGCTACGAACCGCCGTTCACCTTCGCCCGCCGCATGTCCACCCTCGACGCCCTGACGCGGGGACGTGTGGGATGGAACATCGTCACGTCGTACCTGCCCAACGCCGCCCGCAACTTCGGCCTGGACGAGCAGATCCCGCACGACGAGCGGTATCGCATCGCCGACGAGTTCCTCTCTGTCGTCTACGCGCTGTGGGAGCGATCGTGGGACGAGGGCGCCGTCGTGTTCGACGCGGCGGACGCTCTGGTGACCGACCCGGCGAAGGTGCACTACATCGACCACGTCGGAGAGCACTTCCGCGTCGCAGGGCCGCATCTCGTCGAGCCGACACCGCAGCGCACCCCCGTGCTGTTCCAGGCCACCGGCTCTCCTGCCGGGATCGCCCTCGCCGGCCGCCACGCCGAGGTGGTCTTCACCGGCGGCAAGAGCGCCGACGACTTCCGTCGCAACAGAGCCCGGATGCGGGAGGCCGCGGCGGCCGCGGGGCGCTCCCCCGACGATCTCCGCTTCCTCGTGCAGGCGGGCATCGTCGTGGGGCGGACCGAGGCGGAAGCCGCGCGGAAGTGGAACGAGTACCGCCGGTTCATGAGTCTCGACGGCATCCTCGCGCACGCCGGCGTGCCCCTGGATCTGACGGTCTTCGACGGCTCGCTGACCGTGGGGGAGGCGGCGGTGCTCGCGGGCGTGGACGTCGGCGGACTGGGTCTCGCCCCCGAGCGCACGGTCGCCGAGACTCTCGAGGGGTTCCGGCGCAGCCGTGAGGACCGGTACTTCGTGGTCGGCACCCCCGGAGTCGTGGCCGACGAGATCGAACGGTGGCTCGACGAGGACGGGATCGACGGGATCAATCTGCGCCAGTACCACTCGTTCGACACCCTCCGGGATGTCGCGGAGCTCGTCGTGCCGGAGCTCCGTCGGCGCGGTCGGCTCCGCGACGCGGACGAGGCGACCACCCTGCGCGAGCGTCTCTTCGGCGCCGGACCGTATCTGCCCGACACCCACCCCGCACGTCGCTGAGCCGCGCCGCCGAGTGAGCACCGTTTCATCGAATGAGCACTCGATTGGGTGCTCACTCGATGAACGGATGCTCGCTGGCCCAGCGATCTCCGTCGCTGAGCCGCGACGCCCACAGCCTCAGCGGGCGAAGACGTCACCCCAGGGGGTGGGACCGACGGCGATCGGCCGCCCTGGGGTGCGCGACCAGCGGCTCCAGCCGCCGGGAAACACCCGCGCGTCGATGCCCGCCGCGGCGAGCGCGAGCGCGCTGTGGGCAGAAGCGATCCCCGAGCTGCAGGTCAGGACGATCCCGGCGGATGCGTCCACGCCCGCATCCGTGAGCGTCCGCTGCACCTCGGCGGCCGGTCGCAGCCGCCCGTCGGCCTGCATGTGGACGAGGGCGGGCACGTTGATCGCACCGGGGATGTGGCCGGCCGCGGGATCGGCGGTGGGTGCGAGACCCCGGTAGTGCTGTGGCGCGCGCGCATCGATCAGCGCTCCCTGCTGCGGGGCGGCGGCGGCGTCCTCGATCGAAGCGATCCCCGGGTCACCGTCGGCGAGCACGACGTTCCCGGGTTCCGGCCTCACGTCGCCGCCTTCCAGCAGGCCGCCGGACGCGATCCATGCGCGAAGTCCCCCGTCCAGTACGCGCACGTCGACGCCTCGGCGGCGCAGCAGCCACCAGGCCCGGGCCGCCGCCACGGCGTCGTTGTCGTCGTAGGCCACGACGAGGTCGCCCGCATCCACGCCCCACGAGCGCGCCGAACGCTCCAGGTCGGCGAGTGTGGGGAGCGGATGCCGCCCCTCCTCCGGATGTCCGGGACGCGCGAGCTCGCGCTCGAGATCGACATAGACGGCACCCGGCAGATGCCCCGCGAGGTAGGCGGGGCGCCCCTCCGGCAGATCGAGCCGCCACCGCACGTCGAGCAGCCGCACGGGACGCCGAGCAGCGGCGAGTGCACGGCGCAGCTCGTGGGTGTCGATGACGGGTGGCGACGTCATACCGCGAGCCTGCCCGGCCGGCATCCGGCGTTCACGGCCCGTCGCAACAGCACGTCACCGGACGTCACACCCCGTCACACGCCCCCCGCGTCCGGCGTCGACACGCGGAATTAGTTGCGCACAACTGAATTGCGTGCAATCCTTTCTCCATGACGGAGACGACGGGACCGGCGCTCGATCGGATGCTGTGCTTCTCGCTGTACTCGGCGAGCAGGGCGACGACCCAGGTGTACCGGCGTCTGCTGGAACCCTGGCAGCTCACCTACCCGCAGTACCTCGTGCTCGTCGAGCTCTGGGACCGCGGGCCGCGCACGGTCAGCCAGCTCGGCGACGGGCTCGGCTTGGACTCGGGCACACTGTCGCCGCTTCTCAAGCGCCTCGAGAAGGCGGGACTCGTCAGCCGCACCCGCGACGACGGTGACGGGCGCGTTGTGACCGTCGCACCCACCGAGCGCGGCACGGCCCTGCGCGCCGAGATGTCCGAGCTGCCGTCCCAGATGTGGAACTGCTACGGCCTCGAGCCGGATGCGGCCCGCGCACTGCTCGCCGCCCTCCACTCACTCACGGACACGTTGCACGCCGACGCCGACTGAGTCCCTCCCGAAGAATCAACGAAAGGTATCCCCCATGGACGTCCTCTACACCGCAGAAGCCCTCGCCACCGGAGGCGGCCGCAACGGCCACGTCACCACGAGCGACGGCATCCTCGACGCCGACGTGCGCGTCCCCAAGGAGATGGGCGGAGCGGGCGAGGCCCTGAACCCCGAGCTGCTGTTCGCCGCCGGCTACTCGGCCTGCTTCCACAGCGCCCTGCAGTCCGTCGCACGGATGCAGAAGGTCGCCATCCACGACACGAGCGTCGGCGCGCGCGTCGGCATCGGCCCCAACGGCCAGGGCGGCTTCCAGCTGGCCGTCGAGCTCGAGGTCGTCATCCCGGACCTCCCCGCCGACCAGGCGCAGGCCCTCGCCGACGCCGCACACCAGGTCTGCCCCTACTCGAACGCCACCCGCGGCAACATCGAGGTCACGGTGCGCGTCGTCGAGGACTGATCCTCCTTCAGAGCTGGAGGCGGTACCCCATTCCGGTCTCGGTGAGCAGATGCACCGGGCGAGCGGGGTCCGCCTCCAGCTTCTTGCGCAACTGCGACATGTAGAGGCGCAGATACCCCGAGTCATTGACGTTCTCGCTCGCCCAGATCTCCTTCAGCAGGCTCTGGCGCGTCACGAGCGCACCGGGATGCCGCGCGAGGAACTCCAGCATCCGCCACTCCGTGGGCGTCAGATGCACGCGCGCACCCGCGCGTGTGACCGTCTTCGTCGCCAGATCCAGCTCGATCTCCCCGAAGCGCACGACAGGATCGTCGACGGATGCGGCGGCCCGCCGTCCGAGCGCGCGCAGCCGCGCCAGCAGCTCGTCGATCTGGAACGGCTTCGTCACGTAGTCGTCGGCGCCCGCATCCAGCGCGTCCACCTTGTCGGCGGACCCGGTGCGTCCGGAGACGACGATGATGGGCGCCGTCGTCCACCCGCGCAGCGCCTCGATCACCTGCACGCCGTCGAGATGCGGCATGCCGAGATCGAGCAGCACGATGTCGGGATGCGATTGCGCGGCCAGCGTGATCGCCGCCGCGCCGTCCGCGGCTGCCACCACGTCGTAGCCGTGCGCGGCGAGCGTGATCCGCAGAGCCCGCACGAGCTGCGGGTCATCGTCGGCGACCAGGATCTTCACGAGCCCATCCTCCCCGCGGATGCGGCGTCCTCCGGCCACAGCGGCAGCGACACGACCATGGTGAGCCCGCCGCCGGGGGTGTCCTCCGCGGTGAGCGTGCCGCCCATCCCCTCCGCGAAGCCGCGCGACAGCGCGAGCCCGAGTCCGAGTCCGACCGTGTTGTCCGTGTCACCCAGCCGCTGGAAGGGTGCGAACATGTCGTCCCGACGCTCGGCCGGCACGCCAGCACCCCGGTCGACGATGCGGATCTCGGCCCGCTCGCCGAGACTGCTCGTCGCCACCCGCACCCGGGCGTCCGGCGGCGAGTGGCGCGCGGCGTTCGCGAGCACGTTCACGATGACCCGCTGCAGCAGCACGGGGTCGGCGGCGATCGCCGGCAGAGCAGGATCGAGCGCGAGCTCCACCCTGCCGGGGCCGAGCCCCAACTCGTCGAGGGCGGCGAGGACGGAGCCGGCGGCATCCACCGGCGCGAGCGCGACCGCGAGCACGCCCGCCTCCACGCGACTCACGTCGAGCAGGTCGGTGACGAGGGCAGAAAGGGTCGCGAGGCTCTCCTCGGCGGTGTCGAGCAGCTCGCGCCGATCGGACGGACTCAGGTGCGCTCCCGCGGCGCGAAGGCCGCCGATGGCCGCAACCGCAGCGGCCAGCGGTCGGCGGAGGTCGTGGCTGACCGCGGAGAGCAGGGCCGTGCGCACCTGGTCGGTGGCGGCGAGCGCGTCGACCTCCCGCGCCGCCGCCGACAGGTCGGTGTGCTCGAGGGCTGCGGCGAGCTGCGCGACGATCACTTCGAGCAGGCGCCGAGCCGACGCATCCGGGTCCGGTCCGTGCAGCTCGAGCACCGCATCGCCGACCGCGAGCGTCGTGAAGTCGCCGCCGCGCACCGGCTCACCATCGGTGGCGATGACCTCGCCGTCGGCGGCGAGCAGGCGCACCCCGGCGAGTCCGAACGCCTCGCGCGTACGGGTGACGAGGGCGGGAACCGCGCTCTCGCCGCGCAGCACGGATCCGGCCACCGTGGCCAGCAGCTCCGACTCCGCCGCGGCTCGTTCCGCACGGCGGGTGCGTCGGGCGGCCTGGTCGACGATGTAGCTGACGAGGATCGCGATCACGACGTAGAGGCCCAGGGCGAGCGCGTGCAACGGGTGCGCGATCGACACGGTGAAGGTCGGCGCGACGAAGAGGAAGTCCAGCGTCAGCCCCGAAAGGACCGCCGCGAACAGCGCGGGCCAGATACCGCCCACGAGGGCGACCACCACCACGAGCAGCTGGAACGCGAGCACGTCGGAGGTGATCGACTCGTCACTGCGGAAAGCGAACAGCACCGCCGACAGCAGCGGCCCCACAGTCAGCGCGATCACGAAGCCGAGGATGCGGCGCTTGACGCTCAACGCTCCTCGCTGCACCGAGGGCAGCCGCATCCGTCCGCCGGCGGCGGCGTGGCTCACGATGTGCACGTCGATGTCGCCCGAGAGCCGGATGACGGTCGCCCCGATGCCGGGGCCGGTGGCCGCTGCGGCCCACCGGGAGCGGCGGCTGACGCCGATGACGAGCTGGCTCGCGTTCACGGAACGGGCGAAGTCGACGAGGGCGCGCGGGACGTCGTCGCCGACGAGTTGGTGGTAGGTGCCGCCGAGGGATTCGACAAGCGCCCGCTGCTGTGCGAGCGCGCCCGGCGTCGCGCGGCGCAGGCCCTCCGCGCTGGAGACGTGCACCGCCAGGAGCTCACCGCCGGCGGAGCGAGCCGCGATCCTGGCGCCTCGGCGAAGCAGCGTCTCCCCCTCCGGGCCCCCGGTGAGTGCGACGACCACCCGCTCGCGCGTCTGCCACGTGCCGCGGATGTCGTGCGCGCTCCGGTAGTCCTTCAGGGCGCTGTCGACCTCGTCTGCGAGCCAGAGCAGCGCGAGCTCGCGCAGCGCCGTGAGGTTGCCGAGGCGGAAGTAGTTGGACAGCGCCGCATCCACTCGTTCGGCGGGATAGACGAGCCCGGCCGACAGCCTGTCCCGCAGCGACTGCGGCGCGAGGTCGACCACCTCGACCTGGTCGGCGCCGCGGATGACCGTGTCGGGCACGGTCTCGCGCTGTGCGACGCCGGTGATCTGCTCCACCACGTCGCCGAGCGAGGCGATGTGCTGCACGTTGACCGTGGTGATCACGTCGATACCCGCCGCGAGCACCTCCTCGACGTCCTGCCAGCGCTTCTCGTTCCGCGATCCCGGGGCGTTCGTGTGGGCGAGCTCGTCGATGAGCGCGACGTCGGGATGCCGGGCGATGACCGCGTCCACATCCATCTCGTCGAGCTCGACGCCCCGATGCGCCCACTGCCGTCTGGGGATCTGTGCGAGCGCCTCGGCCTGCTGCGCCGTGGCGGCGCGGCCGTGGGTCTCGACGACGGCGATGATGACGTCGCCGCCCTCTTGGGCGAGTCTCGCGCCCTCGCGCAGCATCTGGAACGTCTTGCCGACGCCCGGCGCCGCGCCCAGCAGCACGCGCAGCCTCCCGCGCTTCATGCCCTCACCCTAATCTTCCCTGCCCCGCCTGCTGATCTCCGGACAGCCGCTTCCCCTGTCACAGATCGAGCCTCAGCCGTGGATCTGAGACAGGGGAACATGACCCCCACCCGCTCGCCTGTCACAGATCGAACCGCGAGCGTCGATCTGTGACAGGCGAGCAGGGCCGACAGGCGAGCGGGACCACGCATGGCCGGGTCACGGCTTCAGTGCGTCGAGGGCGAGGTTCAGCTCGAGCACGTTCACCCGCGGCTCGCCCAGGTACCCGAGGTCGGATCCGGTCGTGTGCGCCGCGACGAGCGTCCGCACTTCCCCCTCCTCGAGCCCACGTGCGCGGGCGACGCGGGCCACCTGCAGCGCCGCGTAGGCGGGGCTGATGTGCGGGTCGAGTCCGGACCCGGATGCGGTGAGCGCGTCGACCGGGACGGATGCGGGGTCGACGCCCTCGAGCTCGGCGACCGCCTGCCGACGCTCGGCGATCGAGGCGACCAGGTCGGGGTTCTCGGGGCCCAGGTTGGACCCCGACGATGCGGCCCCGTCGTAGCCGTCGCCCGCGGCCGACGGCCGCGACTGGAAGTACTGCGGCAGCGCGGCGCCGTCGGCATCCGTGAACGACTGGCCGATCAGGGCGCTGCCCACGACCGTGCCCGCAGCATCCGTCACGAGCGAACCGTTCGCCTGCGCGGGCAGGGCGAGCTGGCCGATGCCCGTGATGAGCGCGGTGTAGCCGACACCGAGGACGAGGGTCGCGGCGAGCAGGGCACGCACGGCGACGCCGGACTGGCGGAGGGCGGAACGAAGGGACATGGTGTCGTCTCCAGAGAGGGCTCAGAAGCCCGGGATGAGGCTCACGACGAGGTCGATGAGCTTGATGCCGACGAACGGGGCGATCACGCCGCCGAGTCCGTAGATGAGGAGGTTGCGGCTGAGCACCTGCGATGCGGATGCGGGCCGGTACCTCACGCCGCGCAGGGCGAGCGGGATGAGGAAGACGATCACGATCGCGTTGAAGATGATCGCGCTCGTGACGGCGGATGCCGGCGAGCTGAGCTGCATGACGTTCAGGGCCGCGAGGCCGGGGAACACCCCCATGAACATCGCCGGGATGATCGCGAAGTACTTGGCGACGTCGTTCGCGAGCGAGAACGTGGTGAGGGCGCCGCGGGTGATGAGCAGCTGCTTGCCGATGCGCACGATGTCGATCAGCTTGGTCGGGTCGCTGTCGAGGTCGACCATGTTGCCGGCCTCCTTCGCCGCGGACGTCCCCGTGTTCATCGCGACACCCACATCCGCCTGCGCGAGAGCGGGCGCGTCGTTCGTGCCGTCACCGGTCATGGCGACGAGGTTGCCGCCGGCCTGCTCCTTGCGGATGAGGGCCAGCTTGTCCTCGGGGGTCGCCTCCGCGAGGTAGTCGTCGACACCGGCCTCGGCGGCGATCGCCCGCGCGGTCAGCGGGTTGTCGCCCGTGATCATCACGGTGCGGATGCCCATGGACCGCAGCTCGTCGAAACGTTCGCGCAGCCCCTCCTTGACGATGTCCTTGAGGTGGATGACGCCCAGGATGCGGGTGCCGGCGGCATCCGCCACGGCGACGACGAGCGGAGTGCCGCCCGCGGTCGAGATCGCCTCCACCTCGCTGGTCAGCTGCGCCCTGGTGGCCGTGGCGAGCACGCTCCCCTCGGACTCGACCCACGCGGTGACCGCCGAGGCCGCTCCCTTGCGGATGCGGGTGCCGTCGGCGAGGTCGAGCCCGCTCATCCGGGTCTGCGCGGTGAAGGGGACGACGACCGCGCCCTCGGGCTCGGCAGCGTCGATGCCCTGGCCGCGGGCGAGGTCGACGATCGAGGTGCCCTCGGGCGTCGGGTCGGCGAGCGAGGAGAGGGCGGCGGTGCGCGCCAGCTCCTCCGCGTCGATCTGGGGCAGCGCGACGAACGCGGTGGCACGACGGTTGCCATAGGTGATGGTGCCGGTCTTGTCGAGCAGCAGCGTCGTGACGTCGCCGGCCGCCTCGACCGCACGCCCCGACATCGCGAGCACGTTGCGCTGCACGAGACGGTCCATGCCGGCGATGCCGATCGCGGACAGGAGCGCGCCGATCGTGGTCGGGATGAGGCAGACCAGCAGCGCCACGAGAACCGGCACCGACACGGGAGCTGCGGCGTAGGAGGCGATCGGGTTCAACGTCAGGACGACGATCACGAAGACGATCGACAGGCTTGCGAGCAGGATGTTGAGGGCGATCTCATTGGGCGTCTTCTGGCGCGAGGCGCCCTCGACGAGCGCGATCATGCGGTCGACGAAGGTCTCGCCGGGGCGCGACGTGATACGCACGACGATGCGGTCGCTGAGCACCCGGGTGCCGCCGGTGACGGCGCTGCGGTCGCCGCCGGATTCGCGGACCACCGGCGCGGATTCGCCCGTGATGGCCGACTCGTCGACCGTCGCGATCCCCCACACGATGTCGCCGTCGCCGGGGATGAGCTCGCCCGCGGCCACGACGACGACATCGCCGAGCGTCAGCTCGCTCGAGGCCACCTCGGTCGTCGCCGTCTTCTCGGCCGCGCGGTCGCGCTCGGGATCGTAGGTGAGGAGACGGTGGGCCATCGTGCTCGTGCGGGTCGAGCGCAGCGCCTGCGCCTGTGCCTTGCCGCGCCCCTCCGCAACCGCCTCGGCGAGGTTCGCGAAGATCACGGTCAGCCACAGCCACAGCGCGATGCCCCAGGTGAAGCCGAAGGGCACGGCCGAGCCGCCGGTGCTCTCCGGGCCGCCCAGGAAGGGCTCCGCGATCGCGATGAGGGTCGTGAGAGCGGCGCCGACCCACACGAGGAACATGACCGGGTTGCGCCACAGCGCGGCCGGGTTGAGTTTGGCGAGTGCGCCGGGCAGCGCCTCGGCGAGCTGCGCGATCCCGAAGGCGCGACGGGGCCCCCGCGCGCCGGGGGAATCCTCAGACTCGATCGGACGGGTGAGATCGGGGGATGCGGGAAGTCGGGACATGGTCACAGAAGCCCTTCCGCCAGGGGACCCAGCGTGAGAACGGGGAAATAGGTGAGTGCGGTGATGAGCACGCTCACGACCACGAGGAGACCGACGAACTGCGGCCGGTGAGTCGGAAGGGTGCCGGAGGTACCCGGAATGCGCTCCTGCGCGGCGAGCGAGCCCGCCAGTGCCAGCACCAGCACGATCGGGATGAAGCGGCCGAGCAGCATCACGACGCCGAGCGCGGTGTTCAGCCACGGGGTGTTCGCAGTGAGACCGGCGAACGCGGAGCCGTTGTTGTTGGCCGCCGAGGTGAACGCGTAGAGCACCTCGCTGAAGCCGTGCAGTCCGGGGTTGAGGATCGAGGTGGACTCGACGTCGTCGCGCACACCCGGCACCGAGAAGCTCAGCGCGGTGCCGGCGAGCACGAGAACGGGGGTCACGAGGATGTACAGGCTCGCGAGCTTGATCTCGCTCGGCCCGATCCTCTTGCCGAGGTATTCGGGGGTCCGACCCACCAGGAGACCGCCGATGAACACCGCGATCACGGCGAGGATCAGCATCCCGTACAGGCCCGATCCGACACCGCCCGGTGCCACCTCGCCGAGCATCATGTTGATCATCGTCATGGCGCCGCCGCCGGCCGTGAAGGAGTCGTGCATCGAGTCGACGGCGCCCGTGGACGTGACGGTCGTGGAGGTGGCGAACAGGGTGGAGGCCCAGATGCCGAACCGCGTCTCCTTGCCTTCCATCGCGCCGCCGGCGAGCTGCGGCGCGCTGCCGAAGCCCTGCACTTCGAACCAGGTGAGCAGCGAGAGCGAGACGGCGAACAGCGTTCCCATCACCGCGAGGATCGCGTAGCCCTGGCGGTCGTCACCCACCATCCGACCGAAGGCGCGAGGCAGGGAGACGGGGATCACGAGCATCAGGAAGATCTCGAAGAGGTTGGTCCACGGCGTCGGGTTCTCGAACGGATGCGCCGAGTTGGCGTTGAAGAAGCCGCCACCGTTCGTGCCGAGCTCCTTGATGGCCTCCTGCGAGGCCACGGGACCGCCGGGAAGGTTCTGCACCGCACCGCTGATGGTGTCGACGGGGGTGAAGCCCGAGACGTTCTGCACGACGCCGCCGATGATCAGCACGATCGCCGCGACGATCGCGAGCGGCAGCAGGATGCGGCCGATACCGCGCACGAGGTCGACCCAGAAGTTGCCGATCGTTGCGGATCCGCGCCGCGCGAAGCCACGCACGAGGGCGACGGCGACGGCGAGTCCGACGGCCGCCGAGAGGAAGTTCTGCACGGCCAGACCCGCGAACTGCACGGTGTAGCCGAGGGTGGCCTCGGGCGAGTACGACTGCCAGTTCGTGTTGGTGACGAAGGAGACGGCGGTGTTGAAGGCGAGCCCCTCCGGCACCGCGGGAAGGCCCAGTGCGTAAGGAAGGAACTGCTGCGTGCGCTGCAGGAGGTACACCAGCAGCACACCGGCCGCTGAGAAGATCAGGACGCCGCGGGCGTACGCCTGCCAGCTCTGTTCCGCCTCGGTGTCGACGCCGATCACGCGATAGACGCCGCGTTCGATCCGGGCGTGCCGGGGCGAGGTGAAGACGAAGGCGACGAGATCGCCGAGCGGCCGATAGGCGAGCCCGAGCGCCACCAGCAGGGTCGCGATCTGGAGGATGCCGAAGGTGATCGATTCCGCATCCATCAGAACTTCTCCGGCCGCACGAGCGCGATCACGAGGTAGACGACGGCCGCGACGGCGAGGGCTGCGGCGACGAGGGAGATGACGATCATGCGCGCTCGCTCCGGGTGGCGCCGGCCGGCCGGGTGGACGCGCGGTCGCCCGCCTGCAGGGCGTCGACCGCCTTCAGCACGAGGGCGACGAGCGCGAAGAGCGCGAGCGTCGCGAGGACGTAGACGAGATCGAGCACGGGACTCTCCAGGGAACAGGCCGCGCGGTCGGCGCGGGCGCCCCGCTCGGGGCACTCGTCGATCGAACGCCCGCGATGACGCGCGTCTTGTCGTCCTTACGGAATCCGAACGGTCGGCGTTCGGATCCTCACGCCCTCCTCATCCCGGTGCGCGGCTCGTCGACACCCCTGTCGGGGCAGGACCGCGTGCCCTAGGGTGTGGCGCATGATCATCGTCACGACGAACGACGTCCCCGGTCGCACGATCACCGAGGTGCACGGCGAGGTCTTCGGCCTCACCGTGCGCTCGCGTCACATCGGCTCGAACATCGGCGCCTCGTTCAAGGCCCTCGCCGGCGGCGAGCTGAAGGGCATCACCGAGCTGTTGCAGCAGACGCGCACCGAGGCGCTGTCACGCCTCGCGGCGGAGGCGCAGCAGAAGGGCGGGAATGCCGTCGTGGCCTTCCGGTTCGAGACGAACGACTACGGCGACACGGGCGGCGTCGAGGTCTGCGCCTACGGCACGGCCGTAACGATCGCCTGAGTCGTCAGATGTTCGCGTCGGCGTAGGACGCCGCCTCGAGCACAGCCTTGGCGTCATCGAGGCGCGCGAAGACACCGCGGCACGTGCCGAGCCCGTCGACGGCTTCGAAACCGTTCGCCTTCTCGGTCACCGTGCCCACGAACGCGGACGCGGTGCTGGCGACGTGGAGACCGTCTTCGACGTGCACCCACAGCGCCCGCGGAGCCGCATCGGGCGCCTGTCGGATCAACGTGTGAGCTTCCACATCGGAGATTCTGCGCCGCCCCTCCGACATCGGAGTGCCCCTGGCAGGGACGCAGGCGATCTGCTAGTCACGGGATGCACAGAGGAGGCGACATGTCAGAGGACGCACGGGATGCCGTACCGGGTGACGGCCGCGACGAGAGCGCGAACGAACGGGCGGATCGCAACTGGGACGAGCTCATGCAGGAGCTGCGCGTGATGCAGACCGGCACGCAGATCCTGACCGGGTTCCTGCTCGCCGTCGCCTTCCAGCCCCGCTTCGCGGACCTCGACGCGCTCCAGGTCGCGCTCTACATCTCGCTCGTCGTCCTCGCAGGCCTGTCGACCCTTCTCGCACTGGCCCCCGTCACCCTGCACCGGACCGTCTTCGCCCGCCGGATGAAGCCGGCCCTCGTGAGGGTCGGCGCGCGCATCGTCGCGATCGATCTCGCCGTCATCGCCGTGCTCAGTGTCGGTGTCACGGCTCTCATCGTGGATGTCGCGCTCGGCCGGACGGCAGGAGCAGTGGCGCTGATCGTGGGCGCTGTGCTCGTCGTAGGCCTCTGGGTCGTGCTGCCCCGTCGGTTCCGCCGTGGGGACCACAGTAGTTAAGCTAGTTAAAGAGAATTAGTTAAGCGCTCTCCCGGCGTTACCTTAGGGCAATGGGCCAATTGCTTTACGACGGCGGGAGCCAGTCTTTCGACATCGATGACCGTGCCCTCGCACATCTGCGCCTCGTCTTCATGAACAAGCTGCGCCGCGGCGAGCCGTTCCTGCTGCACCTGGCCGACACGAGCGGCATCGGCACCCGCAGCCTCTGGGTGCACCCGGGCATCTCACTGGTCTTCGCCTTCTACGGCAGCCGCAACCCGGCCCTCAACCGGGAGTGGCTGGACGCCATGATGGCCGAGGCCAACGGGCCTCACGGCCTGACGCTGTCGCCAGAGCCGGCGGTCAGCGACACTCCGCATCGACAGCCTGCGTGATCTTCTCCATCAGCTGCACCACAGCGGCCGACGTCTCCGGATCGAGCTCCCCGACCGCCTGACGGATGCGGGCGCCCACCGGGTCGAGCTCATCGATGTCGGTGTCACGGTCGAAGGGCACGACGAGCTTGCTGCGCCGATCATCGGGGTTGGTGCGGAAGGCCACGAGCCCGCCGGCGTGAAGCTTGTCGAGGATGCCGCTGACGGCCGCGGGCGAGACGCCCAGGTGCTCCGCGATGTCGCCCGGGGTGAGGTCCTCTCCCGCATCCGCGCGCTCGAGGATGAGACGCATCGCGGCGCGCGCGTTCTCACTCGGACCGCAGGCGGTCTGGCGACGCCGGCTGAGACTGGCCTCGGCGAGCCTCAGCCGCTCGATGGCCGAGACCGCCGGATCGATGGTGCGTTCCTGTGCCGTGCTGCCCGCCATGTCACTCCGCTCGCAGATTAACTACTAGTCTGTCTAGCGACCATCCTCGCCGACCGGCGGGACGACCACAACCCGGAGGCCGAGGCCGACGACGCGGTTTTGCGCAACCCCTCGGCACCCGGATATCGCCGCGCGCTATCCTGCCGGGATGTACATGCTGGACGGCGGACCCCGAGCCGGGCAGCTCGTGGACGATCTCCCTGAAGGCTACGCGCTGGGAGACACGCGCTCCCCTGCTGCCGTCGTGCTCGTCGGCGACATTCCCGCCGCCCGCGCGTCATGGCGCGACACCCTCCCGCGGCTGCGTGCGCTGCGCCGCCACGACGGCTGAGCCCCCCTCGGGTCACGAGCGCTGCTCGTCCTTCGCGTCGACCAGCGAGAGCGGATCGGCGATGTCCTCGAGGGACTTGCCTGCGGCGCTGACCCCGAAGATGCCGCACACCACGCCGCCGAGGATCATCACCGCGGAGCCGAGCACATAGCCCCAGAAGAGCGGCCCGCGATCCGATCCGTCCCCGATGAGGGCTCCGTAGAGCGCGGGCGCCGCTGCTCCGACGAGCTGACCGATCGAGAACACGTAGGAGATCACCTGGCTGCGCAGCTCCAGCGGGAAGATCTCGCTCACCGTGAGATACGCCGCCGAGGCCCCAGCGGAGGCGAAGAAGAACGATGCGCACCAGAAGATCGTGTGCGTCACCGCGTCCAGGGCACCGACGTGGAACAAGAAGGCGCTGACCAGCAAGATGAGCCCGGCGAGCACATAGGTGCCGAACAGCATCCGTCGCCGACCCCAGGTATCGAAGAAGTGCCCCAGCACGAGCGCACCGGCGAGGTTGCCCAGGGCGAAGACGATGAAGTACTGCGACGCGGATGCGGGCGGGACGTCGTAGAAGTTCTCGAGCACGAGCGCGTAGGTGAAGAAGATCGCGTTGTACAGGAACGACTGCGTCACCATCATCGTCACCCCGACCAGGGTGCGCCGCGGGTACTGGCGGAAGAGCACCTTCGCGATCACGAGGAACGGCACGCGTCCGTACTCCTTCACGACGATCGCCTTGCTCTCATCGACCGGCGGGATCTCCCTACCCTCCTTGCGGATGCGCTCCTCGATCTCGTCGACACCGCGCTCGGCCTCCTCCTCGCGCCCGTGCGTCATCTGCCAGCGCGGGCTCTCCGGGATGTGGCGGCGCAGCCAGATGATGAGGATGCCCAGCACGGGTCCCACGAAGAAGCTCAGCCGCCAGCCGAGGTCCTCGGCGAAGATGTCCTGGTTCAAGAAGAAGGAGCTGGCCACGGCACCGAGCGCCGCGCCGCCCCAGTAGGTGCCGTTGATCGCGATGTCGACGCGTCCGCGGTACTTCGCCGGGATGATCTCGTCGATGGCCGAGTTGATCGCGGCGTATTCGCCGCCGATGCCCGCGCCGGCGACGAAGCGCCAGATGTAGAAGAACCAGGGGGCGAAGGCGAGGCCGGCGACCGCGCTGCCGACGAGGTAGATCGCGAGGGAGATGAGGAAGAGGTTCTTGCGCCCGAGCTTGTCGGTCAGGCGTCCGAACACGAGGGCGCCGGTCACCTGCCCCAGCAGGTAGAAGGTGGCCGCCAGCCCCACTTCGAACGAGCCCATGCCGAGGGTGGCGGCGTAACCGGTCGCCGCGACGATCTGCACTTCGAGTCCGTCGAGGATCCAGGAGAAGCCCAGGCCCACGACGATCATCCAATGGAATCTCGACCACGGCAGGCGATCCATGCGGGCGGGAACGAGGGATCTGATCTCGGTGGGCTGCAGCGACATGACTCACTCCTTCCGCAGGCGGCACCGCTGCCCCTGCCGCCGATATTCCTACTCCCGCTCCGCACACGGCGGCGGAACCTTGACCCCGGCGGCGCGGAGGGCTAAGCGCATCGCCTACCGTCGAGGGATGAGCCCGCTCCTCGCATCCGTCACCGCCGCCGTCAACGCCTGGCACACCCGCGACGAGGCGGAGGAGAGCACGCGTCGAGACTTCGTCGGGGCCCTTCGCGACCACGGCCGAGCGACCCTGGAGCGCTCCGGCCCGCCGACGCACGTCACGGCCAGCGCCTTCGTGTTCGACGAGGACGCCGCGCACGTGCTGCTGTGTTTCCACGGCAAGGGTCGGTTCTGGGTGCAGCCCGGCGGGCATCTCGAGGCGGGCGACACCTCCGTGGAGGGCGCGGCGCTGCGCGAGCTGCAGGAGGAGACCGGGTTGTCTCCCGCGCTGCTGGAGGGCATCGCGGTGGCGGATCTGGATCATCACGCCCTCGGAGGGGGGTTCGGCCGGTGCGCGTCGCACCTCGACATCGGCGTCGTCGGGCGCGTCTCAGACCTGACCGCTCCCCTGGTCGTCAGCGACGAATCGGATGCGGTGGCGTGGTGGCCGGTGGCGGCGCTGCCGCTCGACTCGGCGCCGGGACTCGCCGATCGCCTGGCACGCGTGCTCGCGGTGCGCTGAGCGACGCTACTGCGCGGGCTGCTCGATGACCTCTGCGTCGACGGCCGTGCCGTTCAGCTCCAGGTAGAGCCGGGATTCCACGACGGAGACCGTCGCGGTGTTGCGGCGCTCGAGAGCGGGGCGCGCCTCGTCGATGAACCCGGGCGTGAAGCTGATCAGGCGGATCGCGTCGCCCCGGTGGATCTTCTTGCCGTCCCACTGCGCGGCGACCTTCGCCGGGTCGCGGTGGGTGTAGACGACCACCCGATCGGCGAGCTTGCTGCCGAAGTGCAGGCGCGCCGCATCCGGAGCACCGACCTCGATCCATGCGGTGATCGCGCCCGTCGCGTCCCGCACGAGCACCGCGGGCTCCTCGGCCTGCGAGATCCCCTCGCTGAACGCGATGCCTTCCTCGTACTCGAGGCAGAATGCCAGCACCCGGGTCAGCATGAAGGCATCCGTCTCGGACGGATGCCGCGCCGCCCGCAGCGTGAACTGCTCGTAGACGCCGCGGTCCACATCCGACAGCGTCACATCGAACGTGTACATCGTCGCGCCGGCAGCCATAGCCCTCGAGCCTACGCGGCCGCGGCCACTCGCCGAGCGCGCATCCGTTCGCCGAGCGCGCATCCGATCGCGTGCTCATTCGATGAATGAGTGCTCGCTCGCCGGGCACGCGATCGATTCAGCGCCGTGAGCGCCAGCGCACCCCGATCATGACCACGATCACGCCCGCCAGCGCGCAGGTCGCGACGGGAGCTGCGGGAAGGAGCACGATCGCCGCTCCGGACGCTGCGGCCAGCACGACCGCGTCCAGCGCCCACACGAGTCGCACACCCGCCATCGGATCACCCATCGGCGTCGACATGGGCACGAGCAGCGCCGGAGGCATCGGCCCCTTCAGCGCGCTCGCCAGCCGAAGGGCGAGCGTCATCAGCGCGATGAGCGCCGCCGCCAGAGCGGCCGACGCACCGCTCGCAACAGCGACGATCGTGACGGTGAGCCCGGCCGCGAGCATCAGCAGCGCGATCGCAGCCACGAGCGGGAACAGCGCGTGCCACGCCACGAGCGACGCATCCGTCACTCCGTAGAGTGGCACGTCGGCAGCCGCACTCGCGGCGTGACGGATGCCGTCGGTCACCGGCCCGAGGCCCGCGAACGAGAGGACTCCGGCGACCGCGCCGAGGAACAGCGTCGGCGCGCCGGGGGCGAGCGCGATCGCCGCAAGGACTCCGGCCAGCGCCAGCGCCGCCGCCCCGAGCGACAGCCGCAACGGCGTACGCAAGGACCCGACGGCGTCCCGACGCAGGATGAGCAACCACAGCGGGCCGCGTGAACCGAGGGCTCCCAGGCGGCGGCCTGGCGCGGGTCGGGCACGGTAGACGTCCGCGGCCTGTCCGAGCTCCAGCCCGGCTGCCGACGTCTGCGCCGCATCCGCACGCGCCGCCTGCGCGAGCAGCTCGTCCGTACGCAGCCGCTCCAGCAGCCACGGCGCCGACGCGGCGAGCGCGAGCGCGAGCGCCGTCAGCGGGATGAGGCCGCTCGTCCCGCCGCCGAGCGGATACACGGCGGCGACCCAGCCCATGGGGGTCACGATGCTCGCGGCGGGAACGGCGACCGCCACCACTCCCAGACCGAGCACGAGGCCCGCTGCGGGGAGGGCGAGTCGCGGCAGCGCCTGCCCGAGCAGCCAGGCGCAGACGGTGACCGCTCCCCCCAGAGCCCCGGCCGCGGCGAACCCGACGACGGCGTCCGCGGAAGCCATGCCGTTCGCCGCAAGGCTCCCGCCCGCCAGCACCGCCGCCACGGTCCACAGGCCGATCGAGACGAAGCCCGCGGCCAGCACCGGCCCGAGAAAGGCGCGCGAGCGAGGAAGGGCGCTGGTGCCGAGCGCGTAGGTGAGGGAGGGCGGGCGGAGCGCCGGACCGCGCGAGGGCCCCACTGCCAGCGCAGCGGCCCAGACCACCGAGGTGACCAGCGCGATCACGCGCGGAGCGCGCGGGTCCGCGAACAGTGCGAGCCCGCCGGACCCTGACGCCCCCAGCCAGACCGCACGCACGACGGGCGCCACCGCCACGAGGGCGACCAGCACGAACAGGTAGACGGTGAAGGCCCGCTCCCCGCCGCTCTTGCCACGCTGGCGCCACAGGGCGACGGCGGCGCGCACACTGCCGCTCACGCGGCGCGCTCCAGACGCACCGTCGTATCGGCGACGAGCTCCGCGAGCCGCGGGTGGTGCGTCGCGACCACGAGAGTGGCTCCCGCATCCCGCCGCGCCCGCAGCGCGGCGATGACCGCATCCACATGCTCGGGGTCGAGGCGCTGCTCGGGTTCGTCGAGGATTAGCACCTCGGCGGGACGCACGAGGACGAGCGCCAGCCCGAAGAGCTGCGTCTGCCCCGACGACAGCTCATGAGGGAACCGCTCGTGCAGCGTGTGCAGGCCGAGCTCACCGAGCACGGCGCGCGCCCGTGCGTCGGCCTCGTCCGCCGTGAACCACGTCACGGCGACGAGTCGGACGTGCTCGAGCACGGTGAGATCGGGTGCGAAGGGCGGGAGCCCGATCATCGCCGCCACGCGCCGACGATAGGTGCGGTCGCGCTGCGAGATGGCTGCCCCGGCGATGCGCGCAGAACCGGCGGAGGGCGTCTGCATGCCGGCGAGAACGCGCAGCAGCGTCGTCTTCCCGGATCCGTTGCCACCCCGCACGGCCAGCGCCGTACCCGCATCCAGACGCCAGCTGATCGTGTCGAGCAGCGTGACATCGCCGGAGACGACGCGCACCGCATCGACCTCGATCATGCCGGAGTCCCCTCGGATGCTGGGGCGCGGCGACGCCGGGCCGCCGAGCGCGGCGGCGTGTGCCTCATGTGGTCGCGCACCCGGCCGAGGATGTCGGCGAGGGCATCGACGTCACCGGGCGAGAGACGCGCGAAGAGCAGATCCTCGAGGATCGCGATATGCCCGGGGAAGACCCGTCCGAGCACGTCCTTGCCCTCCGCCGTCAGAGCGACCGCGATGCTGCGCTCATCGTCCGGCGACGCCGATCGGGCGACGAGACCCCGCTTCTCAAGCACCTGGGCCTGGTACGTCAGGCCGCTCCGGCTGTAGACGACGCCGTCGGCGAGATCCGTCATCCGCAGGGAGCCGCCCGGGGCATCCCCGAGCGTCGCGAGCAGCTGGAACTGGACGTAGCTCAGATCGCCCGCCTCCTTGAGCTGCTGCTCGACGGCATGACGCAGGAGGCTGCTGACCTCGATCAGACCGAAGTATGCGTCGAGTTGGACAGCACTCGGACCTGTCGACGAAGAACCCATGCCGCGAGCGTAACAGTGCTACCGATTCGAACCAGTTGCTTCGAATTCGAACCACTGCTATCGTCTTCCGCATGCTACGAATTCGAAGCATGTAACTGAGGAGGCAATCATGAAAGCGGTACGGTTCCACGAGACGGGCGGTCCCGAGGTGTTGCGCTACGAGGACGCGCCGACGCCCGCGCCCGCCAGCGGCGAGGTGCGCATCCGTGTCGCCGGCGTCGCCTACAACCCGGCCGACGGCGGGATGCGCGGAGGCTTCCTCCCCATTCCGATCACCCTGCCCCACATCCCCGGATACGACGTCGCGGGCACCGTCGACGCGCTGGGCGAGGGAGTCGACGATCTGGAGATCGGCGACAGCGTCATCGGTCTGATCCCCATGGAGTCGGACGGTGCGGCCGCCGAGTACGTGGTGGCACCGGCCGCCGTCCTCACGAAGGCGCCGCTCACCATTCCGCTGGCGGATGCGGCGGGGCTTCCCTCGGTGGGACTCACCGCATCCCAGGCTCTCTTCGAGGGGGCAGGACTCAGCGCCGGCCAACGCGTGCTCATCAACGGTGCCGGCGGGCCGGTCGGCGGCTACGCCGTTCAGCTCGCCCGGAGCGCGGGTGCGCACGTGATCGCCACCGCGAGCGGGCGCAGTCGCGCCCGGGTGGAGGCGGCCGGCGCCCACGAGATCGTGGACCACACCGTCACGACACTGCAGGATGCCGTGACCGAGCAGGTCGACGTGCTGCTGAACCTCGCCCCCATCTCGGCGGAGGGCTTCCAGTCCCTCGTCCCGCTGGTGCGCGACGGCGGCGTGGTGGTCTCGACCACACCGATGGTGCCGACGCCCGGTGACGAGGCGCGTGGCGTCAGGGCGGTGACGATCTTCGTCCGCTCCGACGTCGACGAGCTTGCGAACCTGGTGTCACTCATCGATCGGGGGGAACTCAGCGTAGACATCACCGAGCGGCTGCCGCTCGCGGACCTGCCGCGCGTGCACGAACGCGCCGAGGCGGGCGACGTGCACGGCAAGATCGTGTTCCTCCCGTCGGCGGGCGACTGAACCCGGCCTACGCGAGCGCGCATCCGTTTGCCGAGTGAGCATCCGATCGGGAACTCACTCGGCGAACGGGTGCTCACTCGACGGAGCGCACCCACCGCCGCCACTCGGGCTGTGCGCTGAATCCGGCTGACGCCCAGAACGACTGTCCGAGCCCGTTGTGCTCGAGCACCATCGCATCGAGTCGTGCAGCACCCAGGGCCGCGAGGCGAGCCTCCGCGCGACGAAGCAACTCTGCGGCGATGCCCCGGCCGCGCAGATCGGGACGGACGGCGAGGCGATACAGGTGTGCGCGCCAGCCGTCCCAGCCCGAGATGAGCGTGCCGACCACACCGCCGTCGTGAACCGCCAGGTCGAGCGCGTCCGCATCCCGCTCGAGAAGCGCCGCCAGCATCGCGATGTCGTCGGCCGGCCGGGCTTCGTTCTCGGCCGCCTGCGCCCAGAAGGCCAGGATTCCGGTGAGGTCCTCCCCGCGTGCGGCACGGAAGACGATGTGGTCGAGGTCGGCGTTCACCAGCCGAGCGTAACGTCGCCGCACGTGCCTCGGTTGTTACGCGAGCGCGCATCCGTTCGCCCAGTGAGCATCCGTTTGGGTGCTCACTCGATGAACGGATGCTCGTTCGGCGGAACGCGCGACGGCGGTCCTTGCTCCCCGACGGCGCGCGCCCGTCTCAGTGGTGGAAGCCTGAGCCCGTGGTGCGCTCGCGGGGCAGCGGCGCATCGAGGCGGTCGAGGAAGTCCACCTCGGCGCGGATGTCGGCGATGAGCGACGCCGCGAGGTCGCGGCTGAGCCCCACCTTCACCACGATGCGCTGCAGCACCGTGTCGCTCATGTCGTCGGCCATCGGATAGGCCGGCACGAGCCACCCCTTCATCCGCAGGCGGTCCGCCAGGTCGTAGAGGTTCCAGACGTCCGTATGGCCCGCCTTCAGCGTCCACGCGAAGACAGGGATGGTGTCTCCTCGGCTCACGAGGTCGAACGGACCCATGCGCTCGATCTCACCGGACAGGAACTGCGCCACGTCGAGCGAGTTCTGCTGCACGGCGCGATAGCCGTCCCGTCCGAGGCGGAGGAACTGGTAGTACTGCAGCAGCACCTGAGCGCCCGGCCGGGAGAAGTTCAGGGCGAGGGTGGGCATGTCGCCGCCGAGGTAGCTGACATGGAACACCAGGCTCTCCGGCAGCACCGACGAATCCCGCCAGACGACCCAGCCGACGCCGGGATAGACGAGCCCGTACTTGTGCCCCGAGGTGCTGATCGAGTTGACGCGAGCGATGCGGAAGTCCCAGTCCAGCTCGGGCTGGCAGAACGGGGCGATCATGGCGCCGGACGCGCCGTCGACGTGGATGCGGACGTCGAAGCCGGTGGCGGCCTCGATCTCGTCGAGCTTCGCCGCGATGGCGGCGACCGGGTCGTAGAGCCCCGTGAAGGTCTGTCCGAGCACCGCGACGACGCCGATCGTGTTCTCGTCGACGTACTGCTCCAGACCTTCCCCGTCCAGCACCAGGTGGCCCGGGGAGACCGGCACGTACCGGGGTTCGATCTCCCAGTAGTTGCAGAACTTCTCCCACACCACCTGGACGGCAGCAGACATGACGAGATTGGGCCGGTCGGTCGGCTTCCCGTCGGCCCTGCGTCGCTCCTGCCACAGCCGCTTGAGCGCGAGCCCGCCGAGCATGCAGGCCTCCGACGAGCCGATCGTCGACGTGCCGATCGCGTCGGCGTCGTCCGGTGCGTGCCAGAGATCCGCCAGCATCCGCCAGCACCGCTCTTCTATCTCGGCGGTCGCCGGGTACTCGTCCTTGTCGATCATGTTCTTGTCGAAGGCCTCGCGATAGAGCCGCTGCCCGTGGTCATCCATCCACGTCGTGACGAAGGTGGCGAGGTTCAGGCGCGAGTTGCCGTCGAGGATCGCCTCGTCGTGCACGATCTGGTAGGCCGTCTCGGGCAGGCTCGGGCCTGCCGGGAGCCGATAGCGGTCGAACTCCGTGGCCTCCCCCGGGCGCACGAACACGGGATTGATACTCAGCCGGTCCTCGCTTCCGGCGGGCGGACGGTGAGGACCTCGACGAGCGTTCATTGCTGCCTCCGGGGCGTGGGTTCGCGTTCGCCCACACAATCACGAGTCGCCCGCCGAGGGCGAGGATTCTCAGCGGGTCGTGGCGTCCGGGGCGTGCGCCGGTGCGAGCCGATAGAGGACTTCGGGACGCCCGCGCTTGCCGTAGCGGTGTGCACGGTCGACGAGCCCCAGGTCGACGAGATGCGTCAGGTAGCGGTGAGCTGTGGCTCGCGACAGATGGCACGTGGTCGCGACCTCGGCGCCGGACCGCGCGATGACGGGATCGAGCGCCGCCGCCACCCGATCGAGCGTGGGTTGCGCCAGCCCCTTCGGCAGCGCGGATGCGGCAGCGGGCGTCGCCGCGACGTGGGCGCCGGTTCGGATGCCGCCCGTCGCCAGCAGCCGATCGATCTCGCCCTGACTCAGCGGACGCCCGCGCGCATCCTGCTGGGCCTGTTGACGACGTGTCCGATACTGCTCGAGCTGGGCCCGCAGCGCCGATTCGGTGAAGGGTTTGATCAGATACCCCACGACGTGCGCGGCGAGCGCCTGACGCACGGTCGTCTGGTCCTGCGAGGAGCTGATGACGATCACGTCCACCTCCGACCCGCCGATCGTGCGGAGGCGGTGCAGCACCTCGATGCCGCTGATGTCGGGAAGTCGCATGTCGAGCAGGATGAGATCGAGCGCGTCGACGTCGAAGCCCAGGGCCTCTCGCCCGCTCGCGGCGGTGCCCACGACCGTGAAGCCGCTCGTCGCTGCGACGAAGCCGCTGTGCAATGCGCGGGCTCCCCTGTCGTCGTCGACGACGAGCACGCGGATGTTCCCGGTCACGGGCGCCTCGCCATCTCGAAGGAGAACCGGGCGCCGCCGAGCGTCGAGGCGCCCACTTCGATCGTCCCCCCGCGCGCGGTGACCAGCCGGCGCACCAGGTCGAGACCGATGCCTCGTCCGCTGCCGGAGGCATCCGGCTTCGAGGAGAACCCGAGGGCGAAGATCCGCGTCGCCTGGCGCGGGTCCACGCCGGGCCCGTCGTCCTCCACCGCCCCGACGAGCAGGTCGCCGCGCTCGCGGAGGATGCAGCGGATGCGGGCGGCCCCGGCTTCGGCGGCGTTGCGGCAGAGGTTGGTGAGGACGGTGACGACCTCGTCGTCGATGTCGCGCCCCACGGCGATGTCGAACTCGACCTGCGCACCGTGGGCGAGTACGTCGGAGCGGACGGCGTGAACCGCGGCATCGCGCAGCGGCATACCCGCATCCCGTTCATCGTGCCGAGCACCCGAGACGGGCACGAGATCCTCGATGTAGGCGAGCGCCTCGTCCGCGTCACCCCGGGAGACGAGCCCGTGCACGACGTGCAGGCGTGTCGTGAACTCATGGGACTGCTCGCGCAGCGCCGCCGTCGTCCGCCCCATCTGGGCGTGCTCGAGGGCCAGCTCGTCGAGGCGGCGGAACCGTCGCTCGACCGCCGCCGTGAGCGCGGAGCTGGCGAGGGTCGCGACGATGAGCGCCCCCACTGCCCAGGGCAGCAGTGCCCCCAGGGCCTGTTCGCGTTCGGCGGCGATGTCGGACTCGAGCACCCCGACCGCGACCATGCCCACCACGCGGTCACCGTCGACGACCGGCACCTTCGCGCGCAGCGACGGCCCCGACGGCCCCGTCTCGGTGCCGAGGAACGGCGTACCCGCGAGCACCGAGGCGTTCGTGGTCGAGACCTGCACGCCGCGCTCGGACGCGAGCGGATGCGTGATGCGCACGCCCTCGTCGTCCGTCACGACGACGTAATAGACGCCCGCCGCGCGGGCGACCAGCTCCGCGATCGGCTGCAGCGCTGCCGTCGCCGAAGCGAGATCAGCCGCGTCGGCGAGGTCGTCCGGTGTTCCCGCGTCGGAGACGGATGCGACGGTCTGTCGCACCTCGCTCAGAGCGGCGAGGCTCGTGGCCACCTCCTGTACGCGCTCCGCCGTCGCATCCCGGATGCGGCTCTCCTGCAGCGCGAGGGCGACCGTCGTCGTGACGCCGAGGGCCGCGAGGGTGACGATCGAGGGCAGCACGAGCATGGCGAGCCGGACGGCGCGCTGCCGGTGCCCGAACGCCATCGTGCTCGCTTCCTCGCCGTGCGGCCCCGTCGCCGCGTGCGCGTTTATGGGAACAAATCGGCGCGACCGGCCTCGCCGTCTCGCGCGCTGCCATCCTAGGTCGATCTCGCGGCGACGACGATGTCCGCGCGAATGGAGCAATGATGACCACCCCCTCGGACGAGTCCGCCCCCCGGACGAAGACCACCACCAGAACCGTGATCGGCCGCGTGGTCGGCGGTGTCGTGACCGCCGCCGCGGTCGGCATCGCCGCGTTCGGCTCGATCAGCTCGGCCGCCGGCGGACAGGAGATCAGCGCCTCGATGACCATCGTGGCCCCGGCGGCCGCCGGCGGCGGATGGGACGGCGTCGCGCGCGAGCTGCAGCAGGCACAGAAGGCGAACGGCCTCGTGAACAACGTGCAGGTCGTCAACATGCCCGGAGCCGGCGGCACGATCGCCCTCGGCAACGTGTCGGTGCTGAACGGCCAGGCGAACAATCTGCTCGTCGGCGGCACGGGGCTGCTGGCCGCGACGATCCAGTTCAACTCCGCCGCGACCCTCGCCGACGTCACGCCTCTGGCCGTCGTCGTCGAGGAGTACGACGTGATCGTCGTCCCCGCCGACTCTCCCTACGAGAGCCTCGACGATCTCGTCGCGGCGTGGCAGGAGAACCCCAAGGCCCTGCCGTGGACGGGCGGCGGCTCGTTCGACCAGCTCGTCGTGACCGACCTCGCCCTCGCCGCGGGGATCGACCCGGTCGACACCACCTACATCTCGTCCGACGGCGGCGGCGAGGCGATCCAGGCGCTGCTCAACGGCACGGCCAAAGCCGCGGCGGGCGGATACCCCGACAACATCGACCAGATCGAGGCGGGGCGCCTGCGCGCCCTCGCCCTCGTCGCGAAAGAGCCGATCGAGGGGATCGACATCCCGACCGCGGCCGAACAGGGCTACGACATCTCGCTCACCAACTGGCGTATGCTCGCCGCCCCCGCAGGGCTCACCGACGACGAGGTGGATCAGCTCACGCAGCTCATCCTCGACTCCGTCGAGACCCCCCAGTGGCAGGACGCCGTGGAGCGCTATCGCTGGACCGAGCGCGTCATCACCGGGGACGAGCTCACCGGCTTCCTCGACGACGAGGAGTCCCGCATCCGCACGCTCTACGAGGAGATGGGCCTGTGACCTTCCCCGCCAATCCCACCGCCACCTCCGCCGTCCTCGGCGAACGCCTGCGACTCGTCTCCGGCCCCGGCATCGCGGCGCTGCTGAAGGGCCTCACGATGCCTGTCATCGTGGCGGCGTTCGCGACGTACCTGCTGATCGGCATCCTGACGATGCGCGTGCCCGAGGGTGCTGCCTTCCCCGGACCGCAGTTCTTCCCCGGCATCGTCACCGCCGGCCTCTACGCCTTCGCCGTCTCGCTCGCCATCACAGCGGTGCGGGAGATCAGGGCCATGCCCGACCCGCTCACGGCCGAGCTGCTGGCGGCCGAGGCCGACGACGACCCGCCGCCCCCGCGGCCGGTGCGCGTGGACGTCCGCTCGCTGGCGTGGGTGCTGGTCTCGTTCTTCGCTTTCGCGGTGCTGCTCGATCTGCTCGGCTGGATCATCGCCGCGACTCTGCTCTTCTGGTGCATCGCCCGTGGATTCGGTGCC
Organism: Microbacterium binotii; assembly: GCF_021398715.1. Lineage (NCBI taxonomy): Bacteria > Bacillati > Actinomycetota > Actinomycetes > Micrococcales > Microbacteriaceae > Microbacterium > Microbacterium binotii. Next base: position 2,802,867 of record NZ_CP090347.1, read on the forward strand.
TCCAAGCCCATCCAGATGCTCGCGGTCGGCGCGACCCTGAGCTCGCTCGCCTACATCGGATTCGACATGCTGCTCGGGATGCCGCTCCCGTCCGGCCTCCTCGGGGGGTTCTGACATGGATGCTCTGCAACTACTGGCACAAGGTTTCGCCAATGCCTTCACCCCGGAGAACCTGCTCTGGGTTCTCGTCGGCTGCCTTCTCGGCACGGCCGTGGGCGTTCTGCCCGGCCTCGGCTCTTCGATGGCCGTCGCCCTGCTGCTGCCGATCACGTTCTCGCTCGATCCCACCGCAGCGTTCATCATGTTCGCCGGCGTCTACTTCGGCGGCCTGTTCGGCGATTCGACCATGGGCATCCTCATGAACACTCCGGGGCAGGCATCCGCCATCGCCTCCACGTTCGAGGGCCACAAGATGGCGCTGAACGGCCGAGCCGCCCAGGCTCTGGCCACCGCCGCCATCGGCGCCTTCATCGGCGGTTTCATCGCATCGATCGTCGTGGTGTTCCTCGCCCCGGCACTCGCGGACTTCTCGAGCCGGTTCGGGCCGGCGGAGTTCTTCGCCCTGGCCGTCTTCGCGTTCGCGGCGACATCGTCCGTCGTCACGGACAACGTGATCAAGGGGCTGACGTCGCTGTTCATCGGTCTGGGTATCGCGGTGATCGGTATCGACGGGGTGTCGGGAGCGCCGCGCTTCACGATGGAGTCGCCGCAGCTGTTCGACGGCATCTCGCTGGTCACCGTGACCGTCGCCATCCTCGCGCTCGGCGAGGTCATCTTCGTCGCGTGCCTCGCGCGTCACGACACCGCGAAGAAGATCATCAGGCCCACCGGTCGGCCGTGGCTGAGCCGGAAGGAGCTGAAGGAGGCGACGCCGGCGTGGCTGCGCGGCACCGCGATCGGCCTGCCGTTCGGCGTCGTGCCCGCGGGCGGATCCGAGATCCCGACGTTCCTCGCCTACGGGTTGGAGAAGCGGCTCGACGCCCGGCGCAAGAAGCCGCAGTTCGGACGCGGAGCCATCCGCGGTCTCGCGGCTCCCGAGGCTGCCGGAAACGCCACGACGGGCATGGCGATGGGCGCCCTGCTCGCACTGGGCCTGCCGATCTCCGCGACCGCCGCGATCATGCTCGCGGCGTTCCGCCAGTACGGTCTGCAGCCCGGCCCGCTGCTGTTCGACCGCGCCCCCGAGCTCGTCTGGGCACTTCTGGCGAGCTTCTTCATCGCGATGGTCGTGCTGCTGATCCTCAACCTGCCCTTCGCGATGCTGTGGGCGAAGCTGCTGCTGATCCCCCGCCCCTATCTGTACGCCGGCATCACGGTGTTCTGCGCGCTGGGCATCTACGCCACCTCCGGGTCGACGTTCGATCTGCTGATGCTGCTCGGCATCGGCATCCTGGGCTTCCTGATGCGGGCGATGGACTTCCCCCTCGCCCCGCTCATCATCGGGATGGTGCTGGGCCCGCTGGCCGAGACGAGCCTGCGCGATGCGGCGATGAGCGCGAACGGCGACTTCTCGGTGCTGGTGCACAGCCCGATCACCATCACGCTCTACGTGCTGCTGGCCGCCGTCCTGGTGTTCTCGGTGCGCGGACGCATCGTTGCACGCCGGCGGGCGCGCCGCGCGGTCACCGAGACGGAGAAGGAGTCGGTCACCCGCTGAGCCGCGGCAGGGGAATCGGCGCATCTCGGCCGATTCCCCTATGGTGCGCCCGGCGGGCGCTCGCCAGACTTCGGTTGGCCCCGCGCCGGGAGCCCCACACCGAAGGACCGCCATGCGCCGCCGTCTTCTCCCTCTCGCTCTGATCGCCGCGGGCGCTGTGACGCTCCTCGCCCTGCCCGCACAGGCCGCCGAACCGCTGCAGACGGTCACCGGCGTGGCCGGCACGGGCGGCAGCGTGCAGCGCCTCGCACTCTCGCCGGACGGTTCGACGGGCTATGTCGTCGACGGGTCCGCTCGCCTCGCGATCTTCGACACCTCCACGAGCACGGTCGTGGCGCATTCGATCGACTTCGCGGTCGAGGGCTTCGGACTCCCGACGGATGTGGCCATCAGCTCCGACGGCGCCGAGGTGGACGTCTCCACGACGGCAGGATGGGTGGTGCGGTTGGACGCATCGGGTGCGCTGATCTCTCAGATCGCCCTGCCCACGACGGCGCTCGGCGCCCTCTCGATCGCGGCCGCGGGAGAGACTGTCGTGGCCGCCCCCTCAGCGGCCGATCCGACCCGGATCCTCCGGTTCAACATCGACGTGAGCAGCGTGAGCGGGGTCGACTTCGCCCCGGACGCGCCGGGCATCCCGCGGCCTTCCGCACTCTCGGACATCGCCACGGGTCCCGGCAACGGTTCGGACAACGACATCCTCGTCGCGGGGACCGCGGCCGGCACCGGCGTCGTGTACCTCTTCAACGATCCCTTCGCGCTGGCAGGTCAGTCCGCCACGATCCTCCTGCCCGGGACGACGACCGCCGGCCAGATCGCCGTGAACCCCACCGGCACGCTCGTGGCGGTCACGGCGCCGAGCGCGCACCAGGTGTTCCTCATCGACATCGACGCCGCATCCGCCGCCTACGGCACGATCGTGCGCACGGCCACTGTGCCGCACGACGCATCGGCCGCCGTCTTCTCGCCCGACGGAGCGAACCTGCTCGTGGTGGGCGGCGACAACCTGTCGACGCTCGATGTCGCGACGGGCGGCGTGACCGAGACGACGGCGATCGACGCGACGGATGCGGCGGCCGTCCTGGTCTCCCCCAGCGGAAATCGGGTCTGGGTCGGCAACCGCGCCTCCGGCGCGGTCGGTCTGCTCTCCCGCGCCGCGCTCACCGCAGCGACCGGCGACACGGGGACCGTCGGCTTGCCGTTCACGATGACGGTGACCGCATCCGCCTTCGACATCGCGCCCACGTTCGCCGTGTCACCGGCGCTTCCTGCCGGTCTCTCGCTCGACGCCATGACCGGCACGATCTCGGGGACCCCGCTCGCCCTGCAACCGACGCAGACGTACACGATCACAGCGTCGGCGTCGGACGGCACGGTCGTCACGACGACGATCACCCTGACGGTCGACGCGGCGCCTCAGCCGTCCTCCGCAGCGACGCCGGTCCCCACGGATCCCGGCTCGCCGACGCGACTGGCCGCGAGCGGTGCTGCGGATGAATCAGGCGCGGTGCTCGTCGCCCTCGGCGCCCTCCTCGGAGGAGCCGCGCTGGCGATCGGTGCCGGGATCCGACGCCGGGGCACCCGCGGGTGAGGCCGCTGACTCGAAGGCGACGGTGGCGAGCCCCGCTCGCGACGGGAGACCGAGTCGGTGCAGAGCCTCGGCGAGATGGTGCTCGACGGTTTTCACGCTGAGACCGACGGATGCGGCGATCTCGGCGTTGCGGCTCCCCGCCGCGGCGAGCGCGGCGATCTGGCGCTGACGCGGGCTCAGCCGCGCCAGATCGAGCCCTCGCCGCGGGCCGAGGAGGGCGGCCGCGCGGCCACGCGTCGGCGCTCCTGTGATCCGCAGGATGTCCTCGACGTGGCTCTGGACGGTCCGCGGAGAGAGGTAGAGCACCTGCGCGATCGCCGCGTTCGTGTTGCCCTCCGCGAGAAGCACCGCCACCTCGCGCTGCTTCTCGGTCATGACCGCCAGGTCGCCCCGCGCGCCGCCGACCCGCGCGGCCAGCTCCCGCCACCGACGAGCGGCGAGCAGGCGGTGGCGTTCGTAGCCCACCGCATCCGCCTGGCGCGCGAGGCGCAGCAACAGCTCCAACGCCGCCGCGGGTTCGGCGGCGGCGAGCGCGTCCGCACGCACGAGCTCGCCGCGCAGCACCTCGGTCGCCGCTCCGGCCGCCTCGTCGATGCGCACGGATGCGGCGGCCAGCGCCTCCGCATCCGCCGCCTGCCCCTGCGACAGGGCGAGTGCTCCACGGGCGCGCGTGAGCGACGACGTCGCCACGCGATGACGAGCCAGGGCGCCGCTGCGACGCAGGAGAACCCCCGCACGGTAGGTGTCGCCGCGCGACAGCGCCGCTTCGACGAGCACCTCCGTGGCGAAGGCACGGTCCCACACCTTGCAGCGCGACAGGTCGGCGCCCGCTGCCGACACGAGCAACGCCGCGGCACGCTGCAGCTGTCCGACGGCACGGAAACCCCAGGCGACGTAGAGCGACGATCCGACGGAGAGGTAGTTCTCGTCCCGGCGGGTGCGCGCGATCACCGCATCCGCGAGGGTGAAGAACCGCTCCCGATCGCCGGCGACCGCGGTCCCGTAGCTGCCGATGGCTTGCAGCACCACCAGCGCCCGCGGCGGCACGATCGCGGCGCTGCGGAACAGTCCTTCGGCGATCGCTCTCACCTCGTCGCGGCGCCCGTGGAATGCGCCGCTGCGCGCGGCGAGCAGCTGCAGGGCCACCGCGGCCGGATCGGCGCGCTCGGTGTCGTCCGTCGTCACCTGTCCGGGGGCGAGGTCCGCACCGCGGACCAGCGCGTCGGCGGCGTCGAAGCCGCCGGAGCTCAGCGCGGCTTCGGCCAGCAGGTATCGCGTCAGCAGCGCGCCCTCGCCCGCGTCGGCGAGGGCAGCGGCGACGACGGCCGCATCCACACCGACACGGTGACCGTGATCGGTGCCCGCCATGGCATCCGCTGTCAACATCGCCGCCGACGCGAGGCGCACGACGGCCGGCGCGCACCCGTCGCTCTCGTCCCGTGCGCGACGGGCCTGCGCGGCCGCATCCGGAAACCGGCAGGCGATCACCGCGGCGATCGTGGCGGCGACGCGGGAGAGCACACGGTCGGCGGGGGTCGTCGCCGCATCCGACCGCGCGGACGCAGCGGCGAGCTCGACGCCCGCGTCACCGGCGAAGACGCGGAGCAGCATGCCCGTGGCGAACCGCCATGCCTCGGCGCTGCCGCCGACGTCTTCGCCCACGCGATCCGCCCCTCTGCCGGTTCCGGGCAAATCGTGCCACGCAGGGGACCTGCCGCGATATGGACCGGATGCCGAATCCGCCGAAACCCGCAGCGAACAGCCTCAGAAACGGCCCGCGATGGTCTCCCCGAGGCTCGTCCACAACGCCGGGTCGGCGCCGGACCCTCCCGGGTCGATGTCGACGAGCAGCAGCCCTTCGTTGCCCTTCACGACCAGGATCGTGCCGATCGAGGCATCGGCCCAGCCGCGGGTGACGCCCGGGATCGGCTGCGCGTTCTCGCCCTGCGGATAGAGCTCTGCGGGGAGGAACGCGTCGGCGTCGGCGGTGTACTGGGCGATGGCGCTGTGTGTGTCGGCGTAGGTCCAGGTGCACTGCTGCAGACCCTGCTGACCTTCCGCGGCGACCCCCTCGATCGCGTCGACACCGAGAGCTGCGGCGATATCGGCGGAGGGCACGAGCGCACATGCGTCGCCCGTGCCCGACCCCGCCTCGGGCGCGGGCGCCGAACCCGAATCGGCGCCCGCCGCGGCCGAACTCCCCGCGGGCTCGGCCGCGTCCGTCGAGGTCTGCGCACAGCCGGTGAGCACCAGGGCTGCCGCGACCAGGACGAGCGGCTTGAAAGACTTCACGCCGCGATCATGACAGTCGAAGAGCGTCGCCGATACCGGCCCTGACGCAATCCCGCCGGATCCCGCAGTGGCTTCCTCAGACCTCGCGAGACTCGCTCTTCCGAGGCTGCGGCCGGATCTCGAGACGTCGCCACGACAGCCAGAACACGAGTCCGGTCCACGCCGACCCGGCGATAGCGAGCGAGTTCGCCGCGAGGTACAGATCCCACTGGATGATCGGATCGTCGAGCGGGTAGCGGCTCGCCGCGACGGCGATGAACACGCCCAGAACGAGCATGACAGCCGCGACGAGAGACATCAGGATGACGAACAGCACACGCGCTCTGGGCCGCGAGGCCGCTGGAACGATCCGACCGGTCCGGAGCAGGATGAGGGAGACGACGGCGCCGAGTCCCAGCGCCACCATGTCCGCTCCGAGCGTGTCGGAGAAGCGATGCCATCGGGCGGTGATCGTGTATGCGCCGATCGCGATCGCCCAGGTCATCACCACCGTCATGGCGACACCACGCCAGCGAAACGGAACGACCAGGAAGACGGCGATCAGCAACGTCATGGCGATCGTGGTGTGACCGCTGGGGAACGAGTTCTCCACGATCGTCGCATCCGCGCCGATCAGCTCCGGCCTCGGCAGGATGTAGCGCTTGAGGCCCTGCGTGACCACTTGCCCGCCGACGATCACTGCCGCCGCGAGAGCGGCCAGCTCGTACTGGCGTCGCAGGACGCCGATCGCGATGATCACGACGGTCGCCGCTGCGAGCGTCGTCAAGGTGATCGCGTCCAATGACTGCAGCGCTTGTTCGCCGGTAGCGGCCGACACCTGGTGCGTGCCGGCGATCGCCGCGTTCTCGAGTGCCTGCCCGGTCGGCGTGAGGACGGCGAGCACGTAAACCGCCGACATCACGGCCACTGCGATCGCCAGCAGGATCCACCAGCGCAGCCCGGTCACGACACCGAGTCGATTCGAGACCTCCCCCATCCACCGACTCTATCGAGACACCCTACGAGCCCCCGAACAGACGACCGGCGACTCGCAGCGTCCCGATGGTCTGACTCAGTGGGCCGCATCCGCGCGCGCACCGCGTTTCGTCAGACGCGAGATGCCGGTGACCACGGCCACGATCACAAGCCCGAGCGCGAGGCCGAAGACGGCGGAGAGGGCCGTCTCGATGATCCACACCACCACGGGGCCTGCCGCCTCCACGAGGTGCGTGACGGCGTGGACGAGGTGCTCGGGTCCGTCCCAGAGCGTCTCGGCCAGGTTGCCCACGACCAGATGACCACCGACCCAGAGCATGGCGACGGTACCGACGACGCTGATGACCCGGAACACAGCGGGCATCGATGCGACGACGCGGACGCCGAACCGGCGGATGCGGCGCGCGTCGCTCTTCATGAGTCGCAGACCGATGTCGTCGATCTTCACCAGCAGCGCGACCGCGCCGTAGACCAGAGCGGTCATGGCGAGGCCGATGACCAGAAGCGCGCCGAGGGTCATCCAGATGCCGAAGTCGGGGTCGAGGCTCGAGAGCGCGATCAGCATGATCTCGGTGCTGAGGATGAGGTCGGTGCGCACGGCGCCGAACACGAGCTTCTTCTCGTCGCGGGGGGCGTCGTCATCCGCATCCTCGTGGTGCGCACCGAACCACTCGAGGACCTTCTCCGCACCCTCGAAGCAGAGGAACCCGCCGCCCAGGATCAACAGGAACGGCAGCACCCACGGGGCGAATGCGGTCAGCAGCAGCGCGATCGGGATGATGATCACGAACTTGTTGATGAGGCTGCCGAGCGCGATCTTCCACACCACCGGCAGCTCTCGCGCCGGCGTGATGCCCTGCACGTACTGCGGGGTGACGGCGGCGTCATCGATCACGACACCCGCGGTCTTCGCGCTCGCCTTGATGGCGGCGGTCAGGATGTCATCGACGACGGCGAGCAGGCCGACCGACATATGCACTCTCCCGGATGCGAGGGCCGCAGCCGAACGGCTGCAGGGGCGGATGCCCTCAGCGAGGATATCGGCCCCGGGAGGGGCGGGCTCACGGGTTGTGCGAACCGCGGCTCCGGCTCACGCGCCGGCGCGCACCGGGCCCGTGCTGCCACGCATGATGAATTCGACGGGGGGCAGATCGATCGGGGCGGGCTCCCGGCCCTCCACGAGGGAGATGAGCACCCGGGCGCTCGCCCGACCCCACTGGATGACGTCCTGACGGACGGTGGTCAACGGGGGCACCACGTAGGGCGCGAGCGGGATGTCGTCGAAGCCCACGACGGAAAGGTCCGCGGGCACACGGAGGCCGCGATCGATCGCGGCCGACATCCCGGCGATCGCCATCAGGTCGTTCGCGTAGATGATCGCAGTGGGCGGAGCCGCCAGATCGAGCAGCTCATGTGTGGCTTTGGCTCCGGCTGCTCCGGTGAAATCGGCGACGACCGTCGGGCCCGGCTCGAGACCGAGTTCGGTCATCTCGTCTTCCCACGCCCGGCGGCGCACCGCGGAGTGGACGTACCGATCGGAGCCGCCGACGTGGGCGATGCGCCGGTGTCCGAGCGCATGGAGATGACGCACAGCGCGACGGACTCCGGCGGCATCGTCGAGGCCGATGGGATCCGGCCCCGCGCCGGAGGGGGCGTCGGGCCCGACCAGAACGTAGGGCAGACCGAGCTCGGCCAGTTCCACGGGCCGCTGGTCCCCGATCCGGAGATCGCCGAGGAAGACCCCGTCCACTCGCGCCTCGTTGGCGAAGCTCGCGTACGCCGCGCGCTCGGTCTCCTCGCTGTCGACGACCTGCAGGACGAGAGCGTAGCCCTCGCCCGACAGCGTGCTCTCGACGCCCGCGATGAACTGCGGGAAGAAGGGGTCGGTGCTGAAGAGCTCCGGCTCACGCCGCACGATGTAGCCCAGCGCCTGTGCCCGGCTGCGCGAGAGCGCCCGGGCGCGGGCGTCCGGCTTCCAGTTCAGGGCTGCGGCCGCATCCAGGATCCGAGCCCGCGCCTCCTCGCCCACCCCGCCGCGACCGTTGAAGACGAACGAGACGGCACTCTTCGAGACGCGGGCCATCGCCGCGACGTCTCCGATCGTGGCCTTGCGGGTCTCGCCCTTGCGCTTACCCCGAGCGGGGGCGGCGCCCGCACCGCTGGGAAGGGAAGGCTCGTTCTGCACCTCAGAATCATAGCGTCGTTTAGTCCGATTTAGTTGTATGCGCCGCAGCGTCATCCTCGCGATACCGCGGAATCATGCGTGTTGCCATGAAGAGTTGATCTGCCGAACAAAAACCGGTTTACTCGTGGAGCGTGCACAGCACGATCGGGGTCGCGACGTTGCCGTCCCCGGAGCGAGACGAGGGAGTACGCGACATGTCGCGACCAGGGCGAAAGGCCGAACAGCAGTGACTGCGCTCATCAGCCGACGCGACGCGTCACCGCGCCGACGCCGCCGACTCCAGCGGTGGCTGGGCGAGAATCCCCTCGGGATGCTGCTGAGCGCGCCGTACGTGGCGTTCGTCGTCGTGGTCTTCCTCGTGCCCTTCGGATTCGGCGTCTGGATGTCGTTCCACGACTTCTTCTTCACGGCCCCCGGCGTGCAGGTCCCCCAGCCGTTCGTCGGGTTCGACAACTTCGCCCAGGTGCTGGCCGACCCGCAGGTGCACCAAGCGTTCCTGAACCTGCTCGTCTTCCTCGTGATCAACGTGCCGCTCACCGTCGTGCTGGGCCTGCTCCTGTCGAGCGGCCTGAACGCCGTCGTGCATTGGAAGGGCTTCTTCCGCGTCGCGTACTACATCCCCTATGTGACGGCATCGGTGGCGACCATCGCCGTGTGGATCTTCCTCTTCAACGGCAACGGCGTGGTGAACACGCTGCTGGGTGAGCTCGCCCCCGACCCGACCTGGCTCGCAAACCCCGCGATCATCATGCCGCTGATCGCGGTCTACGTGACCTGGAAGAACCTCGGCTTCTACATCCTGCTGTACCTCGCAGCTCTCCAGAATGTCCCCCAGGAGCAGTACGAGGCGGCTCAGCTCGACGGCGCCGGTCGATGGCAGCGCTTCCGCTCGGTGACCCTGCCCGGGGTGGCGCCGGTGACCTCGCTCGTCATCCTGTTGTCGATCATCACGACAGGGCAGATCTTCACCGAGCCCTACCTGCTCACCGGCGGCGGACCCAACGGCGCCTCCCTCACCCCCGCGCTGTTGATGTACCAGAAGGGCATCCAGCAGGGGCAGCCGGACATCGCGGCCGCGATCGGCATGATCCTCGTGCTGCTCGTGATGATCGTGTCGCTCGTGTCTCGTCGCCTCACCGAGAGGAAGAACTGATGGCCTCGATCGCTCCGCGCACCCGTCGCGCAGAGGAACAGCCCCGCTCGGTCGGCGGCTCCCGCGCCCTCGCAGCGCTTCGCTTCGCCGCGCTGGGCCTGGGCGCCCTCGCGGCCCTCGTGCCCTTCTACTACATGGTGATCGGCGCACTGCAGCGCCAGCGCGACACGACCCTGTTCGGGCTGCTCCCCTTGCCCGGCAACCTGACGCTCGACAACTTCGTCGAGGTCAACGAGTCGATCAACCTGTTCCGATCACTGCTGAACTCGCTGATCATGACGGCGGGCGTCGTGGGGTGCACGCTCGTGTTCGGGCTGCTCGTGGGCTATGCGCTGTCGGTGCTGCAGTTCCGCGGCCAAGGATTGGTGTTCGCCCTCGTGCTGCTCGTACAGGCCATCCCGTTCCAGCTGCTCATGATCCCGCTCTACGTGATGGTCGTGCGCTACTTCAACCTGGCCGACAGCTACCTCGGCATGATCCTCCCGTTCGCGATCAACTCCGTCGCCGTACTGATCTTCCGGCAGTACTTCCTGCAGATCCCGAAGGAGATCTTCGACGCGGCGCGCATCGACGGAGCGGGTGAGCTGCGGATCCTCCGCTCGATCGCGGTGCCGCTGGTTCGTCCCGCCGTACTGACCGCGATGCTCGTCACCTTCATCGGCCCCTGGAACGAGTTCCTGTGGCCGTTCCTGGTCACGAAGGACGCCAACCTGCAGACCCTGGCGGTGAGCCTGGCGAACTTCTCGCAGTCGAACGGCTCCTTCCTCGCGAACCCGATGGGAGCGGTGCTCGCCGGTGCGTGCGTGCTCGCCGTTCCTGTCGTGGTGCTCTTCCTCGTCTTCCAGCGGCACTTCACCTCGGCCAACCTCGGTTCGGCCGTGAAGGGCTGATCGCTGTGGCACCAGCATCCTCGACCCGTCCCTCGACAAGGCAAGGCAGATGACCCAGACCGACGAACTCGAACCCGACGCCACCATCGCGTACGCACTGCGCCGGGTCGGCAACCTCATGGAAGCCGACACGAACGACCCCCACGAGGTGGAGGGCGTGCTCAACCCCGCAACGGCGTGGGGACCCGACGGCGAGCTCTACCTCTACCCGCGCATCGTCGCGGAGGGCAACGTCTCGCGCATCGCCCGCGCCCGCGTGGTGATCGAGGATGGCGTGCCCACCGGCGTCGAACGCCTTGGGGTGGTGCTCTCCCCCGACGAGGGGTGGGAGCACGGGCGACAGAACGCGGGTGTCGAAGACCCTCGGATCACCTTCGTCGAACCCCTGGGTATCCACGTGATGACGTACGTCGCATACGGCCCGCTCGGGCCCAAGTCCGCGATCGCCGTCTCCACGGACACCGTCACGTGGCGGCGGCTGGGGCCCATCCGCTTCGCCTATCAACCCGAGCTCGACTCGGATCTGAACCTCTTCCCCAACAAGGACATCGTCTTCTTCCCCGAAGCGGTGCCGGGACCGGACGGGCGCCCGTCGTTGGCCCTGCTTCACCGCCCCATGTGGGACCTCGACTGGCTGCGACCGGGCGAGGGTGCGCGGCCGCCGGCCGGCATCGCCGACGATCGCCCGTCCATCTGGCTCGGCTACGTCGATCTCGAAGCCGCGACGCGCGACGTCAACGCGCTCACCCTGGTCGAGAACTCGTCGCAGATCGTCGCTCCCGAGGCGGCGTACGAGTCGGCCAAGATCGGCGCCGGTCCGTCGCCGCTGCGCGTTCCGGAGGGCTGGCTGCTCCTGCACCACGGCGTCTCCGGTGCGACACCCCGCGGATTCGAGCTTGCACACGGATCGAAGTACAGCGCGGGCGCGATCCTGCTGGATGCGGCCGATCCGCGCCGTGTGCTCGCGCGCACGCCGGAGCCGCTGCTCGCGCCCGAGACCGCCGAGGAGCTCTCCGGCACGCTCGGCAATGTCGTCTTCCCCACGGCGATCGAGAAGATCGGCGAACGCTGGTTCGTGTTCTACGGCATGGCGGACTCCTCGATCGGCGTCGCCGAGTTGGAGCGTGCCGAAGGCTGAGCGCGATGGAGCGTTCGCACGGATGCGGCGGGGCTTCGGCCTCGCCGCATCCGTGTTTTGGCTGACTGCTCCCGGCGGGATCTTCGATCGCGGAAGCAAGCGTGGCCCCCGCTCATAGGAGTGACGACCTCGAAGACGGCTCGCGCCGCAGCAACATCCGCCAGGCCCGAACGACGGATGGCCGGGTCCGAAGACCCGGCCATCCGTCGACCCGCTGGATTCAGTCGCCCGCCCGACGCCGGCGCCGGTCGAGCACGAGCGCACCGCCCAGGGTGAGCATGAGCAGTGCCGCCGCCGCAGTCCACGGCGCCCAGGCGAGGTCCGCGCCCGTGCTCGGGAGCGCTCCGACCGCCGGGTTCTGCGGGTTCTGCGGGTTCTGCGGATCCGTCCCGCCACCGGCCGCGGCCTCGATCTGCACGGCCACAGAGGCGATGTCGACGCCGTCGCGCATCACGACGATCGTGTGCGCACCGCCGGGGACGTCTACGGGGATGTCCGCGGTGAGCGTGAAGGCTCCGGCCGCATCCGCCGTGACGGTGCCGAGATCCCGCGGGCTCGACCGCAGCTGCATGAGGTACTGCGCGCCGGGCGTGAACTCCACGCCCGTCACCGTCACCTTGCCTCCGGCTCGCAGTCCGTCCGAAGCGGTCACCGTCGGCGTCCGATCCGACTGCTCGACGACCTCCACCGACACCGGCGTGGTCGCCGGCGACCACCCGGCCTCGTTCTGCGCACGCACCGACACCGCGTACGTACCGGGGGCGAGCCCGTCGGCACGCCCGGTCAGCACGTCGCCGCCGACGGGGATCACCCGGTCGCCGATCGTGAGCTCGTACGCCGAGACCGCAGCCCCGCCGTCGTCCTCCGGCGCCAGCCACGTCGCGATGACCGCGGAGCCTTCGGCAGTCGCCGTCAGCGAGGCGGGCGCGGAAGGCACCGTGACCTCGGGCTCCTGGCCGATCTCGACGAGGCCGTCCAGCGCGGCGCGCAGGGCCTCTGCCCGCTGGTCGATCACCGACTGCCCGATCCCGCTCGTGCGCAGCGCCTCCTTGGCCGCCTCGAGCGCGGGCAGCACCGGGCGCCAGCTGTCAGCGGTGTAGATGTTGCTGTCGAGCGCGTTGCCGCGGTCGACGAGCTCCTGCAGCGCGGCGGTGTCGACGGCGACGTTGACCGTGCACCAGCTGATCTCGTCGCCCTTCGCGTGGGTGAGAAGCACTCGCGTCGACCCCGACTCCCCCGCCCGCAGGTCGAAGGCGACCGAGCCGTCCTGACCGACGCGCGGCGCGCCCTCGACGCGGGCGACGGCCGCCTCCACCGGGTAGGCGGTGAAGACGTCGTCGACGTCGAGCGGGGCGATGGTTGCGGTCACGGTGGCGATGTCACCATGGGCCGCGCTCACGTCGGGCGAGGTGCACGAGAAGTTGTAGCCGCCGTACAGCTCGAACTCGAACAGCGAGATGCCGTACTTCGTCACCGGCAGACCGGCGACCCGCACGTAGCGCACCTCGGCGTCGGCGAAGTCCACCGTGTTCTTCAGCTCCGCCGAGGTCTTCTGCACCCGGACCAGCTCCTGCCAGGTCTGACCGTCGAGCGAGCCCTCCAGCCGGAAGTCGTTCGAGGTCGCCGACTCCCACGTCAGCACCGCCTGGTTGACGGTCCTCGGTGCCTCCAGGTCGACCTGCAGCCAGCGCTCCGTCTTGTACGGCGCGTCCTCGCGGCGCGACGCCCAGCGGGTCGTCCCGATCCCGTCGGTGGCGAAGCGCGGCTCGAGCGTGGCGTTGTACGACGACTCCGCGGTCGTGGGCCGGCCGAGCGCGAGGTTCTCCCGCCCGACGGGCGTCGTGGGCGCCGAGGCGATCGCGTCGCCCTCGAACACCTCCATCTCCCAGATCGAGACGCCGTACTGCGTCGTGCTGCGCTGGATCGACTGCATCCGCACATAGCGAGCGTTCTCCTGCACCGCGATCACGTCGAGTCCGCCGTCGCTGCCGCCCGAGGGCGTCACATAGGCGTCGCGCCAGTTGTTCTGATCGTCGGACACCTGGATGCGGTACTGCTTCGCATACGAGGCCTCCCACCAGAGCCGGACGGTGCCGATCGGCTGCACCGAGCCGAGGTCCACCTGGGTCCACGCCGTGTCGGAGAGGTTGGCGCTCCAGCGGCTGGCCATGTTGCCGTCGGTGATGCTGCCGGCCGCGGACCCGCCCGACGCCGTCACCGATCGACCGAGTGCCAGGTTACGACTGGCCTGCACCGACATCTCGGCGATCGAGTAGCCGCTCCCTCCGGCACTCTCGAGCAACAGCACCCGCAGGTAGGTCGCCGCGGTGGGCGGGAACTCGAGCGTCTCGGTGCCTCCTTCCGCGTTCTGCACGAAGCGCAGATCGCTCCAGTTGGCACCGTCCTGCGAGGTCTGCACGAGGTAGCGCGTGGCTGCCTCGGCACCCCACTCGAGGGTCAGTCCCGTCACGAAGGCGCCGGCGCCCAGATCCTTGGCCACCCACTGCACCTCGCCGTCGGCGGAGGCCCAGGAGGTGGCGGCATCGCCGTCGCCGGCGAGCGCGGCACCGCGCCCCTCGGCGGAGCTGCTCGCCGTGTAGGCCGACGTCTGGGCGCCGTCGGTCGGCGTCAAGGACGCCGTGACGGTCTTGCCCAGGTTCGGTCCCGACCCCAGAGCGAAGGTCGCGGCGTGCACCGCGTCCGGCGCCCGAAGGGTGACGGCCACGACGAGCCCCGGCTTGTCGGGGTTCGCGATGCTGACGACGGGCTCCGCACCCGACTCGTCGAGGATGACGATCGCGGGCTGAGTGACCTCGAGCGTGCGTCCGTCGCCGAGATCGAGGGCGCCGGCCTGGAAGAACGTCGCCATCGTGCGCTGAAGACCCGCATGCTGCACGGCCTGCACGCTCGCGTCGTTCTGCAGGATGCGTACCGCCGGAGCGGCGGCGTAGCGCTCGACCTCAGCCGGGGATGCGGCGGGCAGCACGATGTACTCGTAGCCCGCGTCCGTCGGCTTCGTGCCGTGGTCGAAGTACAGGGTGAAGGCGTCGCGGCTCACCGCATCCTCGCCGACCCAGCTGCCGGTCTGCGCCTTGTTGGAGACGGTGACCGGCGCATCGGACGGGAAGACGTATCCGACCTCGTCGTTGTAGGCCCATGCCGGGTCGTCCACGACCACGCCGTCCGCGCCGTCGGCGACGGGCTTGCCGTCCACCATCGCGTTGTCCTTGGCAGCGGCCTGGTTGACGACGCTGTGCACAGCCGCATCCGCCGTCGAACCGATGCCCGTTCCCAGTGCCACCATCTCGTCGTCGAAGAGGAAGGTGCTCTTCAGCCCCTTCGTCTTCGCGCGGTCGAGCGTGTAGACGTTCGCGCCGTAGTGCCCGTCCGAGACGCCGCCCGTGAAGCTGCCGCCGTTGCCGACGCGGCCGTTCGTTCCTCGCGTCTGCTCCTTCGCGTAGGGAGCCGTGACACCCGGGTAGTGGAACCAGTCGAACGCGGGACCGAGGTCGAGGTACTCGCGGTTGTTCACCTGGATGGCGGTGGCCGAAGCCGAGTTCCAGAAGACCTCGTTGCCGACCTCGGGACGGAACGTGGAGCGATACTCCGCTCCGATCGTGCGGCTCGAGTTCAGACGCGTGAAGATCGCGTACTCGTCGCGGACGTGGGAGGAGAACTCCGACCGCCAGAAGTACTTGTCGCCCGTGACGCCGTTGCCGGGGGTCTTGCCGCGGATGTTGTCGGCGAGTGCGCGGTACTGCGTCGCGTAGAGGGCATCGGTGCGCGCCATCTCATCGAGCGGCTCGAGGAACTCCGACGCGTAGCTCGTGACGCCGTCGATCGTCTTGGGCGGCCGGTACCCCAGGTAGAGCATGCCCACCTCGCCGCGGATCATCCAGCGCGTGCCGTTGATGATGTAGAAAGCGATGTCGTCGAGCTGCGCGCGGGTGAAACCGAGGCTCGTGCCCCGCGCCGCATCCGCCCACAGCGCGACGTTGGTGAACAGCGCCATGCCGTAGCCCTCGCTGTAGAGCTGCGCCTCATGGGCCCAGAAGCTGGCGTCGGGCTGCACGGCCTCATTGACGTTCCCGGAATCGTCGACGGCGACCGTCGCGGCCATCGTGTCGAAGCCGGAGGCGATGTCCTCGAAGTTGCGCGAGGCGACCGCCTCGAACAGGTAGTTCGTCGTGCGCCACGCGCCGTTCGCACCGACCGGGTCGAGCTTCCCGGTGTTGTGCTTCAGGCTGGCGGCGAACGCCTCGTCGCTGAGGACTCCGCCGAGGAAGATCGAGATGCGCCCCATGGCCATGGACTCGCCGATCTCGGTCTCCCACCAGTTCTGGTTGCCGGGATCGACCGCGTCCCAATGCGTCAGGGCGCGGTCGACCGCGGTGACCAGGGCGGGAGCCTCGAAGCCCTTCGCGTCGGCGTCGCGGTACGCGTAGGCCATCGCGAGCATCCGGTACAGCGCGATGTAGGCGGACCAGGTCGCCCCGTTCGCCGAGCTCGTCCGGTCGGCGTAGTTCACGTCGGACCAGGAGCCGTCGGGGTTCTGGGAGGCGGCGTACTCCTGCGCTTCGGACACCCGCGCCAGGTAGATGCCGTTGGCGATGATGATCTCATCGCCCTGCGCCAGGTAGTACTCCTGCAGACGCGTCACGATCGTGTTGACGTCGTCATCAGGGGTGGCTGCCGTCGCGGGCACGGTGGCGAGCCCCGTGAAGGCGAGCACCAGGGCGACGACGAGAGCCAGCGAGGCCCTGATTCTTCTCATGACGGTCTCCTTCGGCCGGTTGAGAGATGCGCGCACGCGTGCGCGAAGAGGATGCGGGCGTGGGAGCCCGGCGCGCCGTACGTCGACGCGGACGAGAAGAGGAGGGCCGGGGAGCATCACGCTCCCCGGCCCCGGTTGATCAGCCCTGGGCTGCGAGCGAGTCGATCTTGTCGGCGGCGCTCTTCATCTGCTCGGCGAGATCGCCCTGACCGGACTGCACGGCGGCGCCCCAGGTGTCGCGGAAGGTCTGCCAGATCTCCGTCGCGTTGGCGATGTTCGGCACGTCGACCGTCAGCGGGACCGCCTGGGCGAAGGTCGCCAGCAGCGGGTTCGCGGCGAGGTAGTCGCCCGCCACCTCGGTGAGGTCGGTGCGGATCGGGAACTGACCGGTGGTCTCGAGCAGAGCGAGGTCGTTGTCGGCATCCATCGAGAACTTGGCGAAGTCCCACGCGGTCTGCTTGTTCTGGCACGAGGTGTACAGACCGACGTTCTTCGAGTCGCCGAAGGTGTAGGTCTCCTCGAGCGTCTTGCCGTCGGCGGTCGGCAGCGGAACCACGCCGTACTCGACCTTGCCGTCGAACTGCGCGGCGCCCCACGGGCCGGCGATGCCCATCGCGGCGACGCCGTCGGCGAAGGGTCCCGCCCATGCGTCGCCGCTGTACGCCTCCGCCGACGAGTAGCCGTCGGCGTAGAGCGTCTTCCAGAACTCGAGCGTCTGCATGCCCGCCTCGCTCGTGAAGGTCGCCGCACCGTCGGCCACCAGCTGCGTGCCGTCGGAGTTGGCCAGGTAGAACGGGTAGAAGTCGAACAGCGCGTTCGTGTAATCGCCGGATGCCGGCGGGTACAGCGCGTAGTCGGCGGCGCCCGCATCCTTGATGGCCTTCGCGGCCGCGAGCACGTCGTCGTAAGTCGACAGCTTCGGCGCTTCGGCGTCGAGCCCCGCCTCGGCGAAGGCGGTCTTGTTGTAGTAGAGCATGAAGGGGTTGGCCTTCCACGGCACCTGGTACAGGTCGCCGTCGGGCGAACGGAAGCCGTCAGCCGCGTCGCCCGAACGCTCGGTGATGAAGGACTCGCCGTCGTCGAACGTCTTCGAGATGTTGACCAGGCCGCCCTGCTTCTGGAACGAGGGCACCGCAGCAGGTGCGGTGTTGTAGACGAGGCAGGCGGTGTTGCCCGCGGTGATCGCCGCCGAGATCGCATCCTCCGACGACTTGCCGGCCGGGATGGCCTCCGCCGTCACCTGCTCGTCCGGGTGGTCGGCGTTCCACGCCTCGACGACGGCCTTGCCCCAGGCGATCTCCTGCTCGTTCGTCGAGTACCAGATCGTGATCGGACCGGAGGTGAGTTCTGTGCTCGCTGCGTCGCCACCCCCCGAGCTGCACGCTGCCAGCGGAACGGCAACGGCGACGAGGGCGACAGCAGCGCTGATGGAACGCTTCATTGCGCGGACTCCTTCTCGCAATACTGCCCACGCCAGCCATTGCGTTTCTGTGATTCGGACCTTCGGAGAACGTCCACACGCACGGGTCGCGCGCGGTCGCACTGATCCACGCCCGCGGGTGGCGCTCTCAGTCGTCTCGTCGAGTGGTTGCAGCCTTAGTAAACCGGTTCTGATGCACCGCGTCAATACTCAAAGCTGTTGCGAAAGACGCGTTACTAAATCGGTATATCTCTACGATGCGCGGCACTGCCAGCGGCGAACGCGCAGGATGACTCAGGCACCCTTGCGGGCCTGGTGGCGCGCGACGCGGTTGCGGTTGCCGCATCCCGCAGCCGTGCACCAGATCCGGTTGTGTCGCGGCGAGGTGTCCAGATAGACCCAGCCGCATGCGTCGTCGGCGCACTGACGGGCGGCGCGCAGGTCCGATGTGATCAGGTCATGGGCGAGGACGGCGATCGCCGCACGAGGCGCCGTGACATCTGGCGGCACCCGCCACCGCCAGGACGCAGATCCCGCGTCGTGCTGGAGCGTCGAGCGGCCACGAGCGGCGACGTACTCCTCGGCGATGAGGTGCGCCGCAGACTCGGATGAGGTGAAGACCGCCTGGTAGATCGCCTCGCGCAGCGCGACGACCGCTCGGAACTCGCGTGCCGCCGCATCCGGATCCGCCGCAGTCGCGGCAGCGAGAGCGCCATCATCCACGACCCCCATCTGCGCACACCACGCCACGACGTCGTCGAAGTCGGCGAGGGTGTCGATCGCCCGGCTCGAGTCGAGCCGCCAGTGAACCGTGTCGACGAGATCGAAGCCCGGGTGACCGCCCACCGCGGGAAACGGTGACCTCTCCCGCGACTCGCTCATGGTCCGAGCTTAATGCGCGATTCCAGGTTGTGCCGTTAGTCGGGTTCATGCCAGGGTCTAATGCATGTTCAGCCGCTTATCCATTAGGCCGTGTCGTTCGGGTCTCGGCCGCGACTTCGGTCGGTTCTGGCTGGCGCAGGGCGCCTCATCGGTCGGCGCGCAGATCAGCGAGCTGGCGGTTCCGATGCTGGCGGTGCTGGTGCTCCACGCCTCTGCCGGCGAAGCGGGGCTTCTCGGAGCGGCGCGGTGGGTGCCCTTCCTGCTGCTCGCGCTGCCGCTCGGGGTGCTCGTGGATCGCTCCCGGCGACGTCGCATCCTGATCTCCTCAGACCTCGCCCGCGCGGCGGTGACCGCGGTGATCATCGCGCTCGCGCTCTCGCAAGTGCTGACTCTGCCCCTCCTCGTCGTGCTCGTCGGGGTGCTCGGCGCCTTCACCGTCGCCTTCGAGGTGGCCTATCAGTCGTTCCTGCCGACGGTCGCCGGGCGCGACCAGCTCGAGCGGGCGAACGGCCGGCTCCAGGCGACGGTCGCCGCAACCGAGATCGGCGGACCCGGGCTGGCGGGCCTGCTGATCCAAGCTCTCTCGGCCGCGTGGGCGCTCGCGGTGCACGCCGTTGCGTACGTCGTCTCCGCCGCCGCTCTTCTCCGCATCCGCACGCCCGAGGTGATCCCCGCCTCGTCCGGGCGCAGCGCGATGACCGACCTGCGCGTGGGACTCGCGTTCGTCCGCCGCGACGGCTACCTCGTCGCCTTGCTCGGCTTCTCGGCGATCTACAACCTCTTCGCGCAGTGGATCATGGTGCTCTTCACCGTGCACGCGGTGCGCGAGCTCGGGCTCGAGGCCGGCCACCTCGGCCTGGTGTTCGGACTCGGCGCGATCGGGGCCGTGATCGGTGCCGCATCCGCACCGGCGAGCGTGGCGCGATTCGGAGCCGGCCCCGTGCTGGTGGCATGCGCTGCCGCGGAGAGCGCCGTGCTCGCTGCGCTACCGTTCCTCCCCGGCGCGTGGGGCGGGACCACCCTCGTCGCGGCGCTGGTCGTCGTGTTCGCCGTCAACGGCGCGGGCACGTCGCTGTCGAGCGTCGTGGCGGTGACGCTGCGTCAGCTGCGCACGCCGGACCACCTGCTGGGCCGCGTCAACGCCACGATGCGGTGGATCTCGTACGGCGTCGTGGCGATCGGTGCGGCCGTCGGTGGTGCGGTGGGCGAGACCATCGGCACCCGGTGGGGGATGGTGATCGGCTGCGCGGGGGTGATGTTGACGGTGATCTGGGTGGGCGCGTCACCGCTTCGCCGCATCCGGGATCCTCGTTCGCTCGCGCGAGACGTCACCGAGGCGAAAGCGTCCGCCGCATCGCCGTGACCTGCCGCGGCCCGTTCGTCACCAGATGGTGCCGCCGCCGACGGAGATGCCGCCCCAGGTGAGAAGGATGAAGATGATCGCGAACACGACGGGCGCGATGCCCTGCCCGCTGCGCGCGAGCCCCTTCAACAGGCCGATCACCGTGAACACGGCGGCGACGATGGAGAGCCCGCCGCCGAGGATGAGCCCAATGAACAGCGGGATGGGCATGAGCACGAGCCCGGCGAGACCGAACCAGAATCCAGCCCAGGCGCTCGGGTTGCGGAGACGTTCGACGGTGTAGGACACGTCCCCATTATGCGGGGCGTGTGCTGATAGAACACAAAAGCCCCGGCTGACCGGGGCTCATGGCGGAGACGGAGGGATTTGAACCCTCGGTCCCCTTACGGGGACTCCACCTTAGCAGGGTGGTGCACTAGGCCTGACTATGCGACGTCTCCAGTGGCGGCTTGCGCCGAACACACCCGTCCATCATAACCGGTCGGTTCGCCCCCACCGAACAGGTCCCGGATACTCGATAGCGGATGCGGTGGGCACCGCATCCGGAAGGGCATGCGGTGGACCCGAAACACCTCGTCAGTTCGGCGGCGCTCGCGCTGCTGGCCGGTTTCGTCGACGGCTTCGCGTTCGTGATGCTCGGCGGTTTCTTCGTGTCGTTCATGAGCGGCAACACGACACAGGCCTCGGCGGAACTGACGGGCGGTGCGTGGGGCGCCGCAGGATACGCGGGACTGCTCGTCGCGGCCTTCGTCGCCGGCGGGGTCACGGGCACCGCCGTGTCGATCCGCGCACGGTCACGCGGCGTCATGACCCTCGTCGCACTCACGCTGCTCGTCGCCGCGGTTCTGGCCGGGATCGGTCACGTGCCGGCGGCGGGGCCGGTCCTCGCGGCCGCGATGGGCGCCACGAACGCCGTGCACTCCCGCGACGGCGCCGCCCCCTTCGGCATCACGTATATGACAGGGCAGCTCATGAAGCTCGCCGAGAACATCGTCGCCGCCTTCCGCGGCGGCGACCGGCGCGCATGGATGCGGCACCTCGCACTGTGGGTCGCGATCGCGGCCGGTGCGATCGGAGGCGCTGCCGCGGCACGCCTCGTGGGCCCCGCCGCGCTCTGGCTTCCCGCGGTCGCCGCCACCGCCACGGCGGCCACCCTCGTCCTGCGGCGACGAGTCCCGTCGGCGGACGTCAGGTGACTGAGGAGGACCATCAGCTCATGATCGAATGGCGACCGGCAGAACCGGTGGATGCGTCGGGCATGGCCGAGGTGCAGGACGCCATCCACCGCGCCGGCCTCTGAGCGCTACTTCTGCGGAACGGTGCAGGTCACCTGGCTCGCGTTCTGGCCCGAGATCGACGACGGCAGCTCGACCGCCGTGTCTGACGGGAGCGCCTCGCCGCCCTCCGTCGCCGCAGGGGCGGGAGGAGTCGCGGCGGGATCCGGAGTAGCGGTGTCGGGCACCTCGCCCGTGACCTCGACGCCGAAGCCGCCACTGGCCTCACCCGTGAGCTGAAGCGGGCGGTTCTCGCGGAGTGCGGCGAAGAGCTCGTCCGCCGCACCCGAGATCGGAACGAGACCGTCGCCCGAGTAGGCCGCCGGGTACTGGACGAAGACGATGTCCTCGAACGGGACATCCTTCAGGGCCATCGCGATCTGTGCCATGCGCGTCGGGTTGGCGAGCTGCTTGTCGAGCACGAGCTGCTTCTCGCGCACCTGCGTCATGGCGACGTTCGCGAAGTTCAGCAGCTTGCCCGCATCCCCGAAGACGGCGTCGCCCTGCAGCTTGCGCACGAGCGACGACATGAACTGCTGCTGGTTCGAGATCCGGCCGAGGTCCGAACCGTCGCCGATGCCGTGACGGATACGCAGGAACTGCAGCGCCTGAACCCCCTGCAGCGTGTGCGTTCCGGCGGTGAGCACGAGGCCGGTGTGCCGGTCGGAGATGTCGCCCTGCACGCAGACGTCGACGCCGCCGACGGCGTCGGAAAGGTTGATCACGCCGGTCCAGCGGATGGCGGCCGCGAACTGGATGTCTTCGCCGGTGAGTTCCTCGACGGTGCGCACGGTGCACGGCAGGCCGCCGTACATGTAGGACGCGTTGATCTTCTCCGTGCCGCCGCCCACCGTGTTGCCGTCGGAGTCCTGGCACTCGGCGATCGGCACGAAGGTGTCGCGCGGGATGGACACGACCGTCACTCGGCGCGGCGCATCGCTGATGTGGACAAGCATCGTCACGTCGTTGCGCTCGCCACCGTCATCGTCGATGCCGCACCGCGGGAACAGGGCGAGATCCTGCCCCTCGCATGAGTCGGTGCCCACGAGCAGGAGGTTCACCCCACCTTCGATCTCGCCGAGGCCGGGAGGCAGAGCGGGGTCGCCGTCATTACCGATGTCGACGGCGTTGTCCTGGATGGTGGCTGCGGCATCCCAGAGGTGGAAGCCGACGACGCCCGCGGCCGAGGCGATGCCGACGACCACGGCAACGGCCGCGATCGACAACGCCTGCACGAGAGGATGCGGAGACCGCAGCCGTCCGTGCCGGGCGACCGGGAGGCCGCGAGGACGCCGCCGTGGCATCAGCGCAGGTTTCCGTTCGAGCACGTCTCCTCAGCGGCGGTCTGCCCGGCGATGGAGGACGGCAGCTCGACGCTGTCGGTCGGGGTCGTGGGCTGCGCCACGTCGGCGGACTGGGTCGGCGCGGGGGTGGTCGGGTCGGTGGGAGCCTCGGTCGGATCGGCGACGATCGTACCCTCGCCCTGGCTCGTCGAGCCTGTCAACACGAGCTGCTGGTTGGCCTCGAGGGCGGCGAACAAGGTTTCGGCGGCGTTCTTGTTCGGCACCACGCGGTTCGGGTCGGCCGGGTCGGTGAGCGTCGGGTACTGAACGAAGACGATCTCGTTGAACGGCACTTCCTTGACGGCGAGCGCGATCTGCACGAGCGTCATCGGATTCGTGAGGCTCTGGCTCGGCGTGACGTTCTCGACGCCGACGGTAGCGAGCTTGTAGAGCGTGGCGGGATCGCTGAGCACACCCTCGCCGACGAGCTTGCGCGCGAGACGCGACATGTACTGCTGCTGGTTGGAGATGCGACCGAGGTCGCCACCGTTCCCGACGCCGTGCCGCGTCCGGAGGAACTGCAAAGCGTCCCAGCCCTGCACGTTGCGCGTGCCGGCGGGCCAGTCGATGCCCGTGTACGGGTCGCGGATGCCGTTGGCGATGCAGACGTCGACGCCACCGATGGCGTCGGTGATCTGGATGACGCCGCCGAAGGTGACGGATGCGGCGAACGGAATGTTCTGACCGGTCAGCTCGGAGATCGTTTTCACCGCGCAGCTGAGGCCTCCATATGAGAAGGTCGAGTTCAGCTGCTGCTTGCTCATTGCCGACGTCGTCGAGCCGTCCTCCCGCGTGCAGGAGGGAATCGGGATCATGAGGTCGCGCGGGAACGAGATCACCGTCACCCGACGCGGGTTGTCGGAGATGTGCAGCAGCAGGTTGACGTCGTTGAGGTCGCCGTCGGCATCGGCGCCGGAGCACCGGTCGCCGAAGAGCTCGGCGTACTCCGGCTCGCAGGCGTCGGTGCCGGCGAGGAACAGGTTCACGCCACCCTCGATCGCCCCGATGTCCGGCGGCACGGCGCTCTGTCCCTCGAGCGCGACCGCGTCCTGCGTGAGGTTGGTCGTCAGGCTCCAGACGTTGTAGCCGACCACGCCGATGCCGGCGACGAGCACCACGGCGAGCGACACGGCGACGAGCTTGAAGAACTGTGCGACGGGATGCGGCGAGCGCAGTCGGCCGTGGCGCGCCACCGTCTGGCGACGCCCGCTTCGGGTCGGGCTCACGCGGGTCCTCTCGTAACACACGACGTGGGGGCGCCGCGAGATCTCGCGCCGAACCCCCGTAGATCGTCGCCCATCCTACGAGTCGAGACCTGAGAACGACGTGCGGATCGCCTGAGCCGCCTCAACGCGGCGACTGCGGCAGCGTGAGGCGCACGCTCGTTCCGCGCCCGAGTTGCGACCGCAGCGACACCTCGCCACCGTGACGATGCGCGACCACGCGCACGAGGGAGAGGCCGAGGCCCGTTCCGTCGACGCCCCGCGCATCCTGTGCCCGCCAGAGCTCCTCCCACACGAACGGGAGATCCTCGGCACGGATCCCCCACCCGGTGTCGGCGACCTCGATGACGACGGCGTCCGGCTCCTCCGTGCCGCGCACCTCGATGCGGGCGCCCTCGGCGGAGTACTTCGCGGCGTTCAGCAGCAGGTTGCGCACGGCGACCGCGAGCAGGTCGGGGTCTCCGGTCACGGTCGGCAGAGGCCAGGGAACGGTGGGCAGCACGGTCTCGACACTGCGACGTGTGCCGCGGGCGGCGAGTTCGTCGCGCAGCGCCGCCGCCTCTTCCTCCACGATGACCGTCAGGTCGACGCGGGAAGCCTCGATCGGTCGGGTCTCCAGCGAGGACAGGGCTCGCAGCTGCGTGACCACACCGCCGAGTCGCGCGGCCTGCGCCGAGGCGATCACCAGGTTCTCCGGCGGCGTCTGCTCACCCGCGGCGAGCGCCGAACGGATGGCGGTGACCGGGTTCTTGAGTTCGTGGTCGAGCCGGCGCAGGAACCGCCGGTGCGCATCGCGTTCGGCCACCGCGCCCTCGGCGCGTGCGGCGGCGAGGGCCGCCGAGCGTCGGCGCACGCGCACCGGCCGGACGATCAGCAGGAGCGCCAACACGATCGACACGAGCACGCCCGCCGCGACGATCACCGTGGCCAGCGGCATCCGCAGCACGATCGATCCGTTGCCGCCCGCGAGTGCGAGCACGACGGCGATGAGCACGGCGACGGCCAGCGGAGCGGCGACGAGCACCAGCGGCACGGGTTTCATGACGCACTCACCGGTGCGCAGAAGAGGTAGCCCGCGCCCGGCAGCGTCTCGATCCAGCGCGGCTGCTGGGCGTCATCGCCCAGCGCGCGACGCAGTTCCGCGATGCGGTGGTCGACGGCGCGTGTGGTGACGGCGAACTCGAATCCCCAAAGGGTCTCGAGCAGGTGCTCCCTCGTGTGCACCTCGTCCGGATGCGACATCAGGTACTCCAGCAGCGTGAGCGCCTTCGGCGTCAGCTCGAGCGTCTGCCCGTCTCGCTGCACCCGACGGGCCACGCGGTCCAACCGGAGCCCCGCGCTGACCAGTTGCGACGACGCCGTCAGGGGCTTGCCGCCCCCTGCCGTGCGGCGCAGGACGGCACGGATGCGGGCCACGAGCTCCGGCGGGTCGAAGGGCTTTCCGAGATAGTCGTCGGCACCCTCTTCCAACGCCGCCGTGCGCTCGAACGACGCATCCACCTTCGTCAGCATGATGACCGGCGTCCACGCATCCGCCCGGCGAAGGCTCCGCACGAGTTCGCGCCCGTCCATGCGGGGCATGAGCACGTCGGAGACGACGATGTGCGGCGCGAAGGCGGCGTGCGCGTCGAGGGCGCTCTGTCCGTCGGCTTCCACCCGCACGTCGAATCCGCTGCGTTCGAGGAAGGGAGCGAGGGTGGAGGTGATGGCCTCCTCGTCGTCCACGAGCAGCACGCGGGTGCGTGCCTCGTCGCTCATGAGGCGTTCACCGCCCAGATGCCGATGCCGAACGCCGCGAGGATGAGGACGGCGATCAAGGCGATCGTGAGGTAGCCGATCACCAGCCCCGCGATCGCGAAGCCGGCACCGCCCGCGTTGCTGCGGCGGATGCGGGCCAGCGCGACGTGCCCGAAGATCACCGCGAGCAGGTTGAACCCGAGCAGCGCGAGCACGAACGACGTGATCGCGAGCCCACCGGTGGGACGGGTGACGTAGACGTACTGCTGCGGGGGCTGGGACATGGTGGTCATCCTCCGGTCGTGGCGCGTGCCGAGTTGGCGACGCCGGTATCGGTCACGTCTGCGGCGCCGCTCTCCCACCGCACGTCGTTGCCGCTGCCGCCCAGCCGGACGACGTCGACGGATGCGGCCTGCACCTGGTTGGCGGCTCCGGTGATCTCGAGCGTGCCGATGGCCTCCGCGAGCACCACGGCACCGCTCGCCGTGACGGTCACGAGGGCGCACTCCCCCGTGATCGACACGGTCGCTCCCGCCTGCGAGACGAGGACCTCCCCCGAAGTGCACGAGGTCTGCGGCGCCACGTCGGCATAGCGCGCCCGCAGGTCGTCGGATGCAGGGAACGGAGTCCTCGAGGTGTTCGGTTCCTGCTCCTCCTCCTCCGGAGCCGATGCCGCCGGCGCCGGTGTCGACGACGGAGCGGGATCTGCTGCGGGGGCTTCGGGCGTCTCGTAGGCGACGGAGCATCCGGTCAGAAGGAGCGCGAGGGCGGCGAGCGTGGTCGGGAGCGTGTTCTTCATCTTCGTGTCCGTTCAGAAGGCCGGGATGAAGATCTCGACGCGGCGATTGAGCTGGCGTCCGGCCGGGTTGTCGGCGCCGTCGATCTCATTCGCGGCGACGGGCGCACTCTCGCCGTATCCGACCGCGCTGAGCGAGGCGGTGACACCGCGGTCCTTGAGAGCCGCGACCACGGAGGCGGCGCGGCGCTCGGACAGCTCCTGGTTGTACCCATCGGAGCCGACCGCGTCGGTGTGGCCGCCGATCTCGGCCGTCGGCACGTCGAGCTCCGTCATCGCGGCAGCCAGCTCATCGAGCACGCCCGCCGCATCCGTCCGGATCTCGGAGCGGTCGAAGTCGAAGAGCACGCCGTCGCGGAGCGTGATGGTCGTGCCGCAGGATGTGAGGGGAGCGAGCGTGCCGAGGGGCGGGAAGACGCCGACCGGCTTGACGGCGGGCAGGGCGTCGACCTCGACGGGCTTTCCGTTGACGGCGCCCGTGCCGTCGCCGTAGTTGCGGATGTCCAGGCCCGGCGCGACGTAGGAACCGGACCCGTCTCCGTAGTTGTGGATCTCGATGTCGGCGTCGCGGTACATCGCCGATCCGTCGCCGTAGTTCCAGTGCTCGACGCCGTTGCCGGTGCGCGAGGCGGAGCCGTCGCCGTAGACCCAGGTG
Organism: Microbacterium binotii; assembly: GCF_021398715.1. NCBI lineage: Bacteria > Bacillati > Actinomycetota > Actinomycetes > Micrococcales > Microbacteriaceae > Microbacterium > Microbacterium binotii. The sequence continues at coordinate 2,830,215 of NZ_CP090347.1, forward strand.
GCACTGTCGGCCGTCGTCACCGATCCGGAGCCGTCGCCGTAGTTGTGGATCTCGATGCCGTCGGCGATGTAGGAGCCCGAGCCGTCGCCGTAGACGTTCGCCGTCACGCCGTTGACCGTGAAGCTGCCGGAGCCGTCGCCGTAGTTGTGCACCGTACCGTCGGGTCCGGTGAAGGTTCCCGACCCGTCGCCGTACAGCAGCACCGAGCCCTGGGCGGTCGCACGCTCGGTCACGTCGCCGCACGCGGCGGGGCGCACCTCGATGCCGGGCCGCGGCCCGATCTCGCGGTCCACCTGAATCGCGGAACCGCCGAGCGAGCTGTCGAGCAGCGACAGGTCGGGCATCGTGAACAGCGGAACCGGAGGAACCTCGCCGGGCGCGAAGCCCGCGACGGCGGGGACGACCGGCGCTGACGGCGAGCCCGGCGTCGTCCCAGCGACCGGGACGACGGGACGCGGGTCGGCGGCGCAGCCGGCGACCAGGACGCCCACGGTCGCGACGAGGGCCAGGATGCGGGGGACGGTGCTGCTCATGCAACGACCGTACCGAGCGGGCCCCGTCGCCCGGTGGCAGGGTCGTCGCACCTGTGTATCAATCCCGCGACACGGCCCGATCATCCCCGAGGATGACGCAGATGCTGCTCACGGCCGACGACCTCGCCGCCTCCGCCGACGAGGCTGGGAGACATGCACGCTCCCTCAGATTCTCACCCTGTTCTCGTCGCGCGCGGTCTCGTCAAGCGCTACGGCACGCTCACCGCCCTCGCGGGCGTCGATGTGACGATCGCCCCGGGCGAGGCGGTGGCCGTCATGGGCGCGTCGGGGTCGGGGAAGACGACCCTGCTCCACTGCCTCGCCGCGGTCATCGCCCCCGACGGCGGCTCCGTCCGCCTCGGTCAGGACGATCCGGTCGAGCTCGTCGGCATGGACGAGGCGGGGCGCTCCGCGATTCGTCGCAGCCGGCTCGGGTTCGTGTTCCAGGAGCACCTGCTGCTGCCCGAGCTCACCGCGCTGGAGAACACGGCCCTCCCCCTGCTGGTGCAGGGCGTGCCGCGGCGTGACGCAGAGCAGCACGCCGCCGGGTGGCTGCATGCCCTGGGACTCGCCGGCATGGAGGATCGTCGCATCGGCCAGCTCTCCGGCGGCCAGGCGCAGCGGGTGGCGATCGCCCGCGCGCAGGTGACGGGCGCAGCTCTCGTCTTCGCCAACGAGCCCACCGGCGCTCTCGACTCGGCCACGTCCGCCGAGGTGATGTCGGCGCTCCTGCACGCCACGGTCGGACAGGGGCGCAGCCTCGTCGTCGTCACCCACGACGCCGACGTGGCGGCGCGCTGCCATCGCGTCGTCCGGATGCGGGACGGCCGCATCCTCGATACCGCGCCGATGAGCGAGACGCAGCGATGAGCGCGGTCGCCACGCAGGGCGCGGTGCGACGCACGCTCACCCTGTCACGCTTGCTCGCCCGACCGTCGCGGCAGTCCCGCGCGGCCCTCGTGCTCCCGATCGTCGCCTTCGCGACCACGACGACGCTGCTGCTGATCGTCGCCGGCGGCACGCGCATGTTCCTCACCGACGACCGCGGCGGGGCGTTCACCGGGATGTACGGCATCCTCGCGGTGCTCGCCCTCGTCCTGCTCGCCGTTCCGCTGGCCACGCTCGGCGCCGCCGCCGCGCGTCTGTCGAGCCGGAGGCGCGACGACCGCCTGGCGACGCTGCGGCTGCTGGGCGCCACCTCCGGTGAGGTCGCGGCCATGACGGTGATCGAAGCCGCGGCGACGGCCGCCGTCGGCGCCGTCGCGGGCGCGATCGGCTACGTCGCCGTCCTGCCGCTCGTGGGCCTGCTGCCGTTCTTCGGCGGCCCGATCGGCGCCGGCGCGGCGTGGGCCGGATTCGACGTGCTCACCCTCGTGCTCGTGGGGGTCGTGGCGCTCGCGACCGTCAGCGCCACCCTCGGGCTGCGCCGCGTCGCGCTCACGCCACTCGGCGTGCGTCGGCGTTCGGATCCTGCACCTCGTCGTCGCGTCGCCGTGATCGTCGGTGTGATCGGCGCCGCCGCCGTCGCCGTCCTCGTCCTGAATCTCTCGAGCATCGGTCAGCTGGTCGGACCCGCCGTGTCGCTCGCCCTGCTGCTCGCACTGTTCGCCGGTTCCCTCGGCCTGCTGAACCTCGTCGGCACCCCGATCGTCGCCGCGCGCGGACGCGCGATGGCTCGCCGCGCCGGGGATGCGGCGCACCTGATCGCCGGACGGGAGCTCGCCGCACATGCCTCCGTCGCCTGGAGACGCGTCTCCGCGATCGCGATGGTCTCGTTCATCGCGGTGGTCGGAGGAGCCGGGATGAGCCTGGTCGCGCTCGCCGGTGGCGACACGGCCGACAGCGGGACGGTGTTCGCCGACATCCGCACGGGCGTGCTCGTGACGCTCGTCTCGGCCTTCCTGCTCCTGGCGTGCTCCGTCGGGGTGACGCAGGCCGCATCCGTGCTCGAGGACCGCGAGCTGATCGTGGGTCTCGACCGCCTCGGCGTGCCCGCGACCGACCTCGCCCGCGCCCGCCGCATCACCGTCCTGCTCCCCCTACGTTGGGCCGCGCTCGGCGGTGCGCTCGCGGGCATCGCGCTGAGCCTGCCGGTCATCGGCATCACCCTCGTCCTCGCGCCGACGTCGCTGCTGATCATCGGAGGAACCTTCGCCGTCGGCATCGCCCTCGTGCTCGGCTCACTCGCCTCGACCGAACCTCTCGTGCGGGCGATCCGGCGCGCGGCCGCGTAGTCGCTCTCAGGGGCGAGGGACGCCGTCCCACAGCTGCAGGAGATTCCGATACTGCACGTCTGCCGGTTGCCGGAGTTCCCCGACACTGCCCGCCTGCAGAACGTCGGCCGCGACGGGTGACCACGGAAGGTCGTCGCCGCACGCGAAGTCCAGCGTGATGCGGGCGATGCGCTCCTCGTTCGCAGCGGTGGCCGGAGAGACGTCGGGCATATGCCAGCCGAGCAGCGCGGCCGCGTCGTATGCGTGGCCGGCGACCCCGCCCTCGACCGCGCCGATCATCAGAAGGTGGGAAGCGCCGCCCGCCGTCGCATGGGCCACGGCGAGGCGCGCAGCCGGGAGACGGTAGATGTAGTCGGTCAGAGCCCTCTCTCGACCGACCGCGAGCGAGCCGCCCGCATGGGTCACGTAGGCCCGCGACATCTCGGTCGCCCGCGCCGCCGGTACCCCCCAGCTCTCGAGCTCGCCGACGAGGTCGCCGAACTCTGCCGGCGCAAACTCCGAGCCGCTCATGAGTCGGAAGAAGGCGATCTCGTCCTGCGTCGAGCTGACGAGGAGGGGCACGTGCGCCATGCGGCCGTCGGAGAACGCGGCGGCCGGATGCGCAGAGAGCACTCCGCGTTCCGACCCGGAGTCATCGACGACCCCGAGCGCGCGCGGGGACGGTCCGTTGCGCACTCCGATGTCGGTCGCCAGGATCTCGCTCTGGCGCGCGAGCAGGTGATCGACGGGCGCGGTCACAAGCGCGGTGGGATCGTCCTGCAGACCCATCGCGGCCAGAAAGTCGTCGGCCATCGAACGGGCACGATCGGCGGGGACGATGCGCGACGCACCGGCAGAGAAGATCCCCAGACGCGAGAACGTCCCGGCCGCCGCCGGCGCCGCAGCGAGCGCGGCCGCGAGGAACCCGCCGGCGCTCTCTCCGATCACGGCCACCCGCGCCGGGTCGCCGCCGAAGCGTCGGATGTGCTGTTGCACCCAGCCGAGCGCCACGATCACATCCTGAAGGCCGAGATTGGTCGCGTGCGCGAAGGGCCCGCCCAGGTGACTGAGCGACAGGAAGCCCAGGACACCGACGCGATAGTTGAGGGAGACGACCACCGCTCGGCCGGTCGCTGCCACCTCGCTCCCGCGGAACGGCCAGCTCGCTCCGGAGCCATGTTCGAACCCGCCGCCGTACAGGGTGACGTAGACCGGCAGATCGACGGCGCCATCGGGCGCCCAGACGTTGAGGAAGTGGCTGTCCTCCGCGGGCGCCGAACCGAGCTCGGGCATCTCCGGCGGCTCCTGCGCCGGTGAGGCTCCGAACGCGTCGAAGGATCCCGACTCGTCGAACTCGACCGGGAGCGGGGCGTCGAAACGCTCGGCACGCGCGAACCTGATCCCCAGCCACGCCCTGACGCTCTCGTATCCCTCGGGGCGCACCCATCCCGCGACCTGGGGCCGGGGCTCACTCACGCCGGCACACCCGCCGCATCCGTCTTGCTCGCCGCGGAGTCGATGGCGACGGCGTTCTTGCGCGACAGACGGGCGCCCGATCGCACGGCCACGAGCAGCAGCACGAAGGAGACGATGAAGATGGCGATGTTCATGGCGAAGGAGAGAGTGTACCCACCCGTGGCTCCGTACAGCAGGCCGTGGATGTAGGCGCCGCCGGCGTTCGCGAGAGATCCGACCATCAGGATGGGGCCGAGGATCTTGCTGTAGTCGAGCGCTCCGAAGACGTTGCGCACGAGCACCACGACCGCGACCAGGTTGATTGCCTGGCCCATACCGCCGGCGAAGCTGGCGACGGACAGCGGCAACTCGCCCGAGAAGAGCCACATTCCGCCCCATCCGAACAGCGCGATGAGCGTGAAGATCGCCAGGGCCGTGATCGGGCTGAGCCAGTCGATCGCCGCACCGATGGCGAACTTGCCGACCGATGCGCCGATGAGCAGGACCGAGAAGACGGATGCCGCGACCGTGAGCGGCAGACCGATCGTCGTCAAGTAGGTGGGCAGATGCTGAACGAGGGCCCCGGCGAACTGCAGCAGGATGCCGACCACGGCGAACAGGACGAAGGGCAGGCTCCGGAACGCCCGGCGCGCGGGCACACCGGTGAGCGTGACAGAGGTCGCGGCGTTCGCGCGCTCCGGGTCGTAGCCGTAGGGGCGCTGGTCGCCGGTGGGCCGCAGCTTCGTGACGAACAGCGTGAACGGCAGCAGCGCGACGAGCACGATGATCGCGGTCACGACATACGCCGTGCGCCACCCCTGCGCGGAGATGATGGAGCCGATGATCGGGCTGAAGACGGCGCCGCCGACGGCCGTCATCGCGCCGGCGATTCCCGTGACCAGGCCGAGGTGCTTCTCGAACCAGTTCCCCAGCAGGACGGGGATGGAGAGCACGATGGCGACCGCCTTCGTGACGCCGAGCACGAGGTTGGCGATGTACAGCGCCCACATGTCCGTCGCCGACGCCGACAGCAGGTACGCGCCTGCGGTGAGCACGACCATCACGGTGAGGAACAGCTTCAGGTTGATCTTCTCGAACAGCGGCGACGCGATGCCGAGCGCGATGGCGCCGGCGACCCCCGACACCGTGCTCATCAGCGAGACGTCGGCGAGGGGAACACCCAGGTCCTCGGTCAGCGGCCCCCAGTAGATGCTGGCGGTGTTCATCGTCAGACCGAAACCGACGAACGAGATGACGCAGGCGGCGGCGAACACCACCCACGCGAAGTGCCAACGGGTGCGCGTAGTCGGGTCAGCGCTGATCGAGTTCATCTTGTTTCCTCCGAACGGGGCAGTCGTCGCCCCGGTGTGCCGTGAAGCGTTCCTTGCTTCTCTGACGAGTGTACTCAGTGAGGACACTGCGTACAGTGTCCTCAGATCTATCGGGGTCAGTATGCTGACGACGTCGCCAAAGGAGACCCATGACGCCCGACGCCATCGCCGAACAGATCGGCCGCGCCATCCGAGAAGGCGAGTACGCCGAGGGAGCACCGCTCGTTCAGGAGGAACTCGGCCGCCGCTTCGGCGTCAGCCGCAACCCCATCCGCGAAGCGCTGCGACTCCTCGAGGCTCGGGGCCTAGTCGAGATCCGAGGCGGGGGCGGTGCGGTCGTGCGGACGCACTCCGAAGACGACATCATCGAGCTCTACACACTGCGCAAGGCCCTCGAGCCGACCATCGCCGAGGCCGTCGTGGACGGGGTGACCGGGCGCGCCATCGCCCAATTGACGACGCTGGTGGACCAGATGACGTCAGACATAGAGACCCGCGAGTGGATGGCGCTGAACTACGCGTTCCACGAGCAGTTGTACCTACTGGCCGACCGGCCGCGGACGGCGTCGATCCTCACTTCACTCCTCTCCGCCGTTCAGCCGTACTCACGGCGCAACATCGAGGACCTCGGCGGGCGCGCGCGTGCAGATGCGGAGCATCGCGAGATTCTCGACGCGCTTCGTCGTCGTGACCCTGCGGCTTTCGGCGCACTCCTCGTCGCCCACATGGAAGGCGCCGAGGAGCGGCTCGTGCCGCACACCGACCGGGCCTGATCACCGCGCCGGTACATCCGAGTGCCGACGCGATCCACGGGTTGTCGAAATCTTTCGATACGCCCGCATGCGTTCTGCTATGTTCCGTGGGAGCGCTCTCTGAGAGCGCTCCCAGAGCGAAGGAGCTTGAATGCGCGCGACGACGCGACACGTGAGACGCGACCTTGCCGTCTTGATGATCGGAGCGCTGGCGACCGCCGGCGCCGTGTCTCTGCCCACCGCCGCGAGCGCGGCACCCACGGACTACGTGCAGAACGGCACGTTCACGTCCGGACACGAACCGTGGTGGTCTGCCGGGGTGGATGCGTTCCGCACCGACGGCGGCGTGTTCTGCGCCGATGTGCCCGCCACCGCCAACCCCTGGGACGTGCTGATCGGGCAGAGCGACCTGCCGCTGACGGCGGGTGTCGACTACATCCTCAAAGCCGACGTGCGCGCAAGCGATCCCGCTACGCTCGTCACCCAGGTGGCCCCCAAGGTCGCCGACGCGTCGTTCAGCACCTACACGAGCCAGACCGCCTCGCTCACGGATGCGTGGCAGACGCTTAGCTACACCTTCACCGCCCGCGACTTCGGCCAGGGCACGATCTCCGATCTGCAGTTCCGCCTCGGCGCGAACAGCACCCCCACCACCTTCTGTCTCGACAACGTCTCTCTCCTCGAGGAGGACTCCGTGCCGCCCGTCGATCCGGATCCCGTGGACCCGGTCGTCGGCACGGACCAGCTGCTGCCGAACCCGACCTTCGACAGCGGCACGAGCCCGTGGTGGACGGCCGGCCCCGTGACGTTGTCGAGCCCCGACAGCAACCTGTGCGCCACCGTGACCGGCGCGACCGCCAATCTCTGGGACGTGCTCGTCGGACACAACGACATCCCTCTCCCGGGGGAGACGGCCTTCCGGCTCAGCTTCACCGCATCCGCCTCTGCACCGGTGACGGCCTCGACCAAGGTCGGCACCTACTCGGGCGCGTCGACGGAGGACTTCATCGAGCGCACGTTCGCCGTGGGCACGATGAAGCAGACGTACGAGTACACGTTCGAGACCACGCCCGCCGCCACGTTCCACCTCTCACAGGTGCAGTTCCGCGTGGGAGGCGTGCCGGAGGGCACCGTCATCTGCTTCGACGACGTGACCCTGACGGGCACGAAGTACACCTATCAGGCCGACACCGGCCCGGCGGTGAAGGTCAACCAGGTCGGTTACCTTCCGCGCGGGCCGAAGCACGCGACCGTCGTGACGGATGCGGCCGAGCCGCTCGTCTGGACACTCGAGGACGCGAGCGGCGCCACTGTCGCGACCGGCGCCACGACGCCCGCCGGGTTCGACGCGAGCGCCGGGGTCGATGTGCACAAGATCGACTTCTCCGACGTCACAGCCACCGGTGACGGGATGCGGCTGCGCGTCGGCGCCGAGCTGAGCCATCCGTTCCGCATCGCCGCCGACGTGTTCCAGTCGCTGCGCACCGACTCGCTGCGCTTCTTCTACACGAACCGATCCGGCATCGCGATCGACGGCGACATCGCGGGCGCCGAGTACGCGCGTCCCGCAGGACACCTGAACGAGGGCGCGAACCAGGGCGACAGCAACGTCGGCTGTCTCGAGCCGCAGACCTGGTCCGACGGCTGGACGTGCTCCGACCGTCACGACGTCACGGGCGGCTGGTACGACGCGGGAGACCACGGCAAGTACGTGGTCAACGGCGGCATCGCCGTCGCCCAGCTGCTGTCGGCGTACGAGCGCTCGCTTCCCGCCGGCACCGAGGCCGCCCTCGGCGACTCGACCCTGGCTGTACCGGAGCGCGGCAACGGCACCCCCGACATCCTCGACGAGTCGCGGTGGGAGCTGGAGTTCCTGCTCAAGATGCAGGTTCCCGCGGGCGATCCGCTGGCGGGGATGGCCTGGCACAAGGTCACCGATCGCGCGTGGACGGGCCTTCCGCTGATGCCGCACGAAGACCCGCAGGAGCGGCTGCTGCACCGCCCGTCGACGGCGGCCACGCTGAACCTCGCCGCCACGGCCGCGCAGGCGTCGCGCCTGTTCGAGCCGTACGACGCGGCCTTCGCATCCCGCCTGCGCGAGGCGGCCGAGACGGCGTACGACGCGGCTCTCGCACACCCTGACCTCCTCGCACCCGAGGAGGACGGCGTGGGCGGCGGCACGTACGCCGACGACACCGTCACCGACGAGTTCTACTGGGCGGCGGCGGAGCTCTACCTCACCACCGGCAGCGACCGCTACCGCGACGAGGTGGAGAACAACCCGCTGCACACCGCCGACATCTTCACGGCCGGCGGCTTCTACTGGGGCGACGTGGCGGCCCTCGGGCGCATGCAGCTCGCGCGCTTCGGCACGGACCTGCCAGACATCGACCGCATCCGTCAGTCGGTCGTGGATGCGGCCGAGAAGCTCATCGCCGATCAGAAGGCGCAGCCGTTCGGTCAGCCGTACGCCCCGAAGGAAGGCCTGTACGACTGGGGCTCGAACTCGGCCGTGCTGAACAACCAGGTCGTGCTGGCCACGGCGTTCGATCTGACGCAACGCCCGCGCTACGCGGACGCGGTCATCGAGGCGTACGACTACCTGTTCGGTCGCAACGTGCTGGGCCAGTCGTACGTGACCGGTTACGGCACGAACGACTCGCGCAACCAGCACAGCCGCTGGTACGCGCACGCGCTCGACCCGCAGCTGCCGCATCCGCCGATCGGCACGGTGGCCGGCGGACCGAACTCGTCGATCCAGGATCCGGTCGCGAGCGCCTGGCTCGCGGGGTGCGCACCGCAGGCCTGCTACGTCGACGACATCGGCGCGTGGTCGGTGAACGAGATCACGGTCAACTGGAACTCCGCGCTCGCGTGGGTGGCGTCCTTCGTCGCCGACCTCGGTGACGGCTTCGTCGCGGTGACCCCTGTCGCGGTCGACGACACCGCATCCGGAGCACCGGGCGAGCCGATCACCGTCGAACCGCTCGCCAACGACCGCGCCGGCGACGCCGACATCCCCTTGGATGCCGCGACCCTGACGCTGCTGGATGGCACCGGTGACGCTTCGGCCCGGGCGGCCGCGGCTCCCGTGACCTCGGTGACGATCACGGGCCAGGGTCGCTACGACCTCGACGGTGAGCGCATCGTGTTCACCCCCGAGGCCGACTTCGTCGGGACGGCGACCCCCGTCACGTACCGCGTGGCGGACACCCGAGGCACCGAGGTGACCGCGACGTTCACGCCCACGGTGCGGGCGGCCGCCGCATCCGATCCGTCGACCGCGGTGCCGGCCACGCCGGGACGCGGGTCCCTGCCGCAGACCGGCGTCGACACCTCACCCCTGTGGGCGATCGGGGCAGCCGCGCTCGCGTTGCTCGGCGCGGGAGCGTACCTCGTGCGACGTCGCCGCCGCGCGGCCTGAGCGCATGACGAAGCCCCGGCGGGATCACCCGTCGGGGCTTCGTCGCGCCGACTGCGGATGCAGCGCTCCCGCAGGCCCTCCCACACAGGGAGTTCCGACGGGGCATCGTCACACGCGGGCGTGCCGCACTACTGAACGCGGCGGCGGCGGGCGATCAGAACGAGCGTGCCGAGTCCAAGCAGCGTGATGGCCACGAAGACACTCACCCCCGCCTCGTTCCCCGTCGACGCAAGATGCGCGGGAAGGAGCGCGGCGGAATCTGCGGACGGCGTCGGCGTCGGCGTCGGCGTCGGCGTCGGCGTCGGCGTCGGCGTCGGCGTCGACTCGTGAACAACGGAGATCGACCGCGGTGAAGAGACACTGCTGGCGGTGGCTGTGCAATCCGCCGTACCGGTTACCCGCGCAGTCAACTCATGCCCCGCGTCCTCGTCCCGTACCCGGTAGGTCGGCCCTGTGGCGTCCGCGATGAGCACATCGTCGCGAAGCCACTGATAAGACCTGCGCTGAGGAGCGGGCTGCCAGCTCGTCGTCTCGGCAGCAAGCAGAGCACCGACCTCCGAATCACCCACGACCGTTACTGATGTGTCGGTGAACTGACCCAACGACACGGAGAGGGAGAGCGCCACCGTATCCGCGGTCGCGCCTGCCTTCGGAGACACGCCGTTCAGCGCCCGAACGATCAGCGAGATGTCTGCGGGCTGGAAGGCTGTGCCGCTGATCGCACCGGTCGATTCGTCGAACGCAAGACCGGCCGGCAGCACCCCATCGACGATCTCGAACTGAGAGACAGGAGGTGTCCCCGTCGCCACCAGCGGCGCGGTGGCGATCGGCTGGCAGACGAGTGCGCTCGTGCCCGTGGAGGTCGATGAGATCCGCGGCGCCCAGATCTGCGTCAGCGCGACGATGCCGCGGAACGGATCGATCGTATCTACACCGTTCTGGTCTCCGTAGAAGTAGCCCAGGGAGTACACGGTGGAGTCGGCGGCGACTGCGATGGCAATCGTGGACATCGGCTGCGCGGGAGCGTAGACGACGCCACGTTCCGCGATCCGCTTTCCCGGCGCCGCGAGATCGTCGAGAGAGCGCACCTCGATGTCACCAGCCTGGTTCGCCGAGTAGAGGAGCCCGTCTGCTCCGATCACCGCATAGTTCGCGGTGTCACCGATGTCGTATGACTCGACGGTTGCCCCGTCCACAGAGACGATACGCAGTTTGTCCCGGTCGCCCCACAGCAGTCTGCCATCGGGGGCGAGGTTCAGCTGAAATCCTGCCTGGCCCGGGTTGGCGAGCCCTGGTACCGCGGTCAGCGTCGTCGCACCGGTCGCGATGTCGAGGGTGACGATGTTCGTCTGCACCCCATCGGGCGAACTGAGCATCGCGAACCGGCCATCCGCGAGCCGCACCAGGCCATAGCCGCTGACGCCATCCGCGAGCGGGTAGCGTCCGATCTCAGAACCCGTCGCGGTGAGGTGCAAGAGCGCGGATGTCGCCCCATGCCCGACAACCCACACGGAACCGTCTGGGTCGGCCAAGAGACCTTGGGGATAGCCTCGATAGCTCTCTGGCCCATCGGGGAAGATCGCCATCGAGTCGAGCAGTTCTCCCGTCTGTGGGTCGTATCGGAGGATCGCCGCCGAACTGCCCGACGAGTAGTCCGCCATGACGTACATCGACCCGTCTGCACCGAACGCCGCGCTCGTACCGACACCGAAGGCGGGTTGCCCCTCGGCACCATCGCGATCTGTCGTCCAGTGGAGTGCGTACCGGTAGTCCCCGTCATCGCCGACCGGTTGAGGTGGCGACGCCCACGCCGCCGTTGGCCCCGCCAAGAGCGCGACCATCGCGACGATCGCCGCGGTCGTCCTCCGTCCGCCGCGTCGCGACCTCCGCTGTCGTATTCCCATCGCCTCCGCCTCTCCTGGCTCATTCGGAAGAGGCCGATGCTCTCCCTAGATGTAGGAGTCGGCGTCGGCGGGCATGTCACACCTCTTTATCGAGTTTCCTTGCAGGAGTTCCCCGTGACTTCTGGAGCATCCATCGCACGATGCCCGTGAAAAGAACACCCGGCCTCACTTCCGGGAGAGTGGAGTCGATTCTTCTCGAGAGCGCGCGGATTCGTGCGCGGCTTAGAGGTCACGCGTGACCTTCATCGCGGTGCGAGCGCGCCTCGCGGCGGGCGGTCGTTGGAACGGCGAAAGGCTCTGCGGCGCGAGTTGGCGTCAGCCCCAGAGACGGGCAGCGTCGTGGTCTGCGTGAACGAGTGCCCCGTCCGCCGAACGTGCCGCGTCCGGGGCTGAGCGGAGGGCATCTTTCAGCGATGGATCTGACCCTCGAGAGATGGGAGCCGGGTGCTGTTCGGTGGGCGCCGACGACTAGTGCGCGGCGTCGTATGCGTCGAGAACGGCTGCAGGAACGCGTCCGCGGGCGCTCACTTCGTGACCGTTCGCCGCCGCCCATTCGCGTACGGCTCCGAGGTCGCGCGTATCCTTCTTCGAGGTCCGGCCGCGGGTCGTCATGCGCGACGCGCTGCCGATGGAACGGCCCGCCTTGATGAACGGCGCGAGAGCTTCACGGAGCTTCTCAGCGTTCTTCTCGGAAAGGTCGATTTCGTACGAACGACCCTCCAGAGAGAAGTGAATCGTCTTTCCCTCCTCGAGAATTTCGCCGTCGAGGTCGTCAATGAGTCGGGTGAAATGCTGCTTGGCCATAGCCAGAGAGTATGACACATCCCGCTTTTGCGATTCCCCGACTTGCGAAGGGAATTCGCGTGGGTTCGGTTCTCCCCGACATCCCCATGACTCGCCCCGGCATGTCCGAAGACATGATTCCTTGGAAGGATCTGCCTCGTGGGACGTCCCAGTAAGTACCCGCGCGAGTTTCGTGAGCGCGCTGTCCGTATGGTCGCCGAGGTTCGGTCCGACTACTCGAGTGAGTACGCGGCGATGACCGCGGTCGCGCAGATGCTCGGCATCGGGTCGCCGGAGACGATCCGGACGTGGATCCGCCGCAATCAGGTCGATGCCCGCGAACGCCCCGGTATAAGGACCGAAGCATCGGAGGAGATCAAGCAGCTCAAGCGGGAGAACGCTGAGCTACGGCGGGCGAACGAGATCTTGAAGGCGGCTTCGGCTCTCTTCGCGGCCGAGCTCGACCGGCCACAGAAGCGATAGTCACGTTCATCGAGGACCACAAGGACCGCGCCGATGGCGGGTTGCGGTGGGGTGTCGAGTCGATCTGCGGTGTGCTGACCCAGCATGGCGTGAAGATCGCCCCATCGACCTACTACGACGCCCTCGGGCGCGGTCCGTCATTCCGTCAGGTGTCGGATGAGCGGTGGAAGCCGATCGAGGCAGTTCGAAGAGTGGTGCGCGAGGAACTGGACAGGAGCCAGGCCGACGCGATCTTCACTCTCTCGGAAGCGAAGAGGCGCTATCAGGGCGTGAAGAAGGAACAGGAGGCGCTGCTTAAGGCGCACTATGCGGGAGCTGTCCCGCTGGATCTCCTCAAGAGCGAGATGGACGGAACTACCCGAGAACTTGACGCGGCAACCGCGCAGATCCGTACGACAGAGCAAACCCTGGACCAGTTGGACGAACAGCTCGACCGAGCGCTGGAAGTAGCCCGTCTCTGCGGCGAGCAGTACAGCCGCGCCGTCCCCTCGGAGCGCAGGATGCTCAATCAAGGTCTATTCGTCAAGCTCTTCATCGGTCAAGACGGCACTGTCGTAGAGGTCGAGCTACAGGATCTCTTCGCGGGAATCCTGTCCAGAGACACCACCGTGAAGGTCGAGAACCCCGAACGAGCAGTCATCCCCGTGCCGACGCAAGTCGATGAGGATTCAGGCGCTCGAAGCGGCGCGGGGATCCTCGTCCCCGTGTCGGAGTGGGGAAGTCGCCCAGAACGCCGCTGGAGCCCATCTGCGGTCCTTCTGAGCGTCACCGACGCCGATGAGACGTCATACGCAAGAACCCCGCCCAGACTTTCATTTGGACGGGGTTCGAATAACGCACATGTGGCGGAGGGTGTGGGATTCTCCCCACCGCCCCCTCCACACGTCGCTTCGCGACGCGCGGAGCCTCCGGCGGCGTGGGCCCAACTCCGTTCGAACCCGCTCAGCTCGTCATAACGTTGAAAGCGAGCCCCTGCGGGGCCCGCTTTCAACGTTGCGGAGGGTGTGGGATTCGAACCCACGGGACATTGCTGCCCACCGGTTTTCAAGACCGGGTCCTTCGGCCGCTCGGACAACCCTCCCGACGCGCAGAATGCACGCGCCGAACGGGCCGAGTCTAGTCGACGCGGTGGCGGCTCAGAGGCGGCGCAGCACCTCGGCGACGCCGCCGTCGAGTACGGATGCGGTGACCTCGCCCGCCGCATCCTGCACTTCCTGCGACCCCTGCCCCATCGCGACCGCGCGTCCGCCGTGCTGCTTCGCCCACGCGAACATACCGACGTCGTTGCGTCCGTCACCCATGACGAGCACATTCTCGGGCGCCACGTCGAGCCAGTCGCGCACGAGCGCGAGCGCCGTGCCCTTGTCGACGCCCTTTGGGGCGATGTCGAGCCACGCCGTCCAACCCACGGCGTACGAGACCTGATTGAGCCCCACCCGATCGACGAGCTCGACGAAGTCGCTCTCATCATGCTCCGGAGAGACCACGACGACGCGGGTCACGGGCTGACGCGCGAGCTCCTCGAACGCCACCTTCGACGCACGGTCGAGGTTCCAGTCGTCCATGTAGTCGGTGTACTCGCGGCGTCCGTCGGGCAACTCGACGAGGTAGTGCGCGTCGGGCAGGTGCTCACGCAGCAGGTTCAGCACCTCGGCGGCATCGAACGTCTCGACGTGCGTGCGCTCGTAGACGAGTGCTGCGGGATCCGCCTCGCCCACTCGCGCCATGATCACGGCACCGTTCGAGCACACGGCGTAGTCGGGCGCGATCTGCAGCAGCTCCTGAATGCCGCGGGTCGCCTCCCAGCTGCGCCCCGTCGCGAGCATCACCTCGTGACCGGCGCGTCGCGCATCCGCCACGGCCTCGACGATGCCGGGGCTCGGCGACTCGTCCTCCAGCAACACCGTTCCGTCGATGTCGAGCACGATGAGCATGCGCGCCGCATCCGAGGTCGCGATCTCCTCCACCAGGGCGGCGGCCTCCGCCGGCGTCTCGATCTCGATCTCTCCGGTCTCCGGCAGCCGCGCCTCGCTCACGCGATCGACTCCAGAACCTCGAGGCCGCCGAGGAACGGACGCAGCACCTCCGGCACGGTGACCGAACCGTCGGCGCGCTGGTGCGTCTCGAGAAGAGCCACGATCCAGCGCGTGGTCGCGAGCGTACCGTTCAGCGTCGCGACCGGCTGCGTCTTGCCGTCTTCCGGGCGATACCGGATCGACAGACGCCGAGCCTGGTACGTCGTGCAGTTGCTCGTGCTGGTGAGCTCGCGATACGCATCCTGCGTGGGGACCCACGCCTCGATGTCGTACTTGCGGGCCGCGGACGAGCCGAGATCGCCCGCGGCGACGTCGATGACGCGGTAGGAGAGGCCGAGATCCTGCAGCATCCGCTCCTGCATCCCGACGAGACGCAGGTGCTCGGCCTCCGCCTCGGCCGGGTCGACGTAGACGAACATCTCCAGCTTGTTGAACTGGTGGACGCGGATGATGCCGCGGGTGTCCTTGCCGTACGAGCCCGCCTCGCTGCGGTAACAGGTGGACCAGCCCGCGTAGCGCTTGGGGCCGCGGCCGAGGTCGAGGATCTCGTCCATGTGGTAGCCGGCCAGAGGCACTTCGCTCGTTCCTACGAGATAAAGGTCCTCGTCGTCGAGGTGGTACACCTCTGCGGCGTGCTTGCCGAGGAATCCGGTGCCGCGCATGACCTCGGGGCGTACGAGCGTCGGCGGGATGATGGGTGTGAACCCGGCCTGCAGGGCACGATCGAGCGCGAGGTTCATCAGCGCGATCTCGAGACGCGCACCGACACCGGTGAGGAAGTAGAACCGGCTGCCGGAGACCTTGGTTCCCCGCTCCATGTCGATCGCGCCGAGCAGCTCGCCGATCTCGAGGTGGTCGCGCGGGGTGAAGTCGAACGACGGGATCTCGCCGTGCGTGCGCAGCGTCACGAAGTCGTCCTCGCCGCCGACCGGCACACCCTCGATGACGATGTTCTCGATCTTCGCCAGAGCGTCGGCGGCCGCCTCTTCGGCCTCGGTCACGGCGGCCTGCGCGGCCTTGACCTGTGCGCTCAGCTCCTTCGCCTCGGCGACGAGCGCAGCCTTCTCCTCCTTGGGAGCGGCGGCCACCCGCTTGCCGTGCGCATTCTGCGCGGCGCGCAGCTCTTCGAACGCCGTGATGGCCGAGCGTCGGTCACGATCTGCGGCGAGCGCCGCATCCACCGTCTCCGCGGACTCGCCGCGGGCTTCCTGCGAACGCTTGACGAGCTCGGGGTTATCGCGAAGGAGGGCCAGATCGATCACCCGTGAAGTCTAGACGTGGTGGGTGCGCCTCGGATTCCGCCCGCCGTGTGGGGCGACGCCACGAGCCACCGGCCGGCACGCGGCCCTACTCTGTGAGCATGACCTCGGATGCTGCCGCCGTTCGGCGCGCGGCGCTGGTCTACAACCCGGTGAAGGTCGACGCCCGCCGCTTGCGTGCCCAGGTCGTGCACGCCGCGAAGAGCGCGGGATGGGGCGCGCCCCTCTTCTTCGAGACGACCCCTGACGATCTCGGTCAGGGTCAGGCGCGTACAGCCCTCGCGCAGGGGGCGGATGCGGTGCTCGTCGCCGGCGGCGACGGCACGGTGCGCGCCGTCGCCGAGGCCCTCGCGCACACGGGCGTCCCTCTGACGATCGTGCCCAGCGGCACGGGGAACCTCCTCGCCCGCAACCTGCGGCTTCCGCTCGACGATCCCGACCGCGTGATCGCCACCGCCTTCGCCGGCGACACGGTGCTGATCGACGTCGGCTTCGCCGAGCTGCACCGGGCCGACGGAACGAGACAGACCCACGCCTACGTGGTGATGGGCGGCATCGGACTGGATGCGGCGATGATCGCCAACACCCGCCCGTCGCTGAAGAAGAGCGTCGGCTGGGTGGCCTACGTCGACGGAGCGGCGCGCTCGCTCGTGGGGGCGGCGCCATTTCGCATCGTCTACCAAGTGGGCGACCAGCGTCTGCACTCCGCCCGCGTGCAGAGCGTGCTCTACGCCAACTGCGGGTCGCTGCCGGCGGGGCTCTCCCTCATCCCGGAGGCCTCGGTGACCGACGGGACGATGGACGTCGTGCTGTTCCAGCCCAAGGCGTGGTGGGGCTGGTTGTTCGTCTGGCGCCGGGTCGCGTGGGACAACAGCGTGCTGCGCCGATTCCGCGCCGGCCGCCGCGTGCTGCAACTGCGCACCCGCGACAACGCCGTGCGCTACATGCGCGGTCGCACGATGGAGGTCGCCGCGGCCGAGCCGCATCCGGTTCAGCTCGACGGCGACGAGTTCGGTGAGGCGGTGCGGATCATGAGCCGCATCGACGCGGCGGCACTGCGGGTGACGGTGCCCGCGGGGCACGACCTCAGCCGACTCTGACTGTCAACCCTTCGGCCCCGATTCGCCCGCGTTCGCGAGGATGATCGGGTGAGCAGCCCCACCCTCGTCTGGTTCCGCGACGATCTGCGCCTGGCCGACAACCCGGCCCTGCGCGCGGCGATCGACCGCGACGAACCGGTCGTGGGCGTCTATCTGCTGGACGAGGAGTCGCCCGGCGTCCGCGCGCTCGGCGGCGCCGCCCGTTGGTGGCTGCACCACTCGCTCGCCTCCCTCGGCGAGCGCCTGCGCGAACGCGGCGGTTCCCTGGTGCTCCGCCGCGGCGCCGCCGCATCCGTCCTGCCCGAGCTGGTCTCGGATGCGGGCGCTGGCGCCGTCTTCTGGAACCGCCGCTACGGCGGCCCGGAACGCGAGATCGACGCCGGCCTCAAGCGGAGCCTTCGCGAGGGCGGCATCGAGGTGCGTTCGTTCCAGGCGTCGCTCCTGTTCGAACCGTGGACGGTGCGCACCGGCTCCGACACGCACTTCTCCGTGTTCACGCCGTTCTGGCGCGCGTGCCTGCATCTTCCGGCGCCGCGAGCGCCGCTGCCCGAACCGCGCGAGATCGCGGGGATGGGCAGGCTACCCGCATCCGATGCCCTCGACGACTGGGAGCTGCTGCCCACGCGCCCCGACTGGGCCGGGGGCCTCCGCGAGACGTGGGAGCCCGGCGAGCCCGGCGCCCGGGCACGCCTCAGGAACTTCCTGAAGGACGACCTTCCGGGCTACGGCACCGCGCGCGACGAGCCCGCCGCGGGCGTCACCTCCCAGCTGTCCCCGCGCCTGCGCTGGGGCGAGCTGAGCCCGTTCACCGTCTGGCATGACACGCTCGCGACCGGCGCGGATGCGGGACGCTTCCTCTCGGAGCTGGGCTGGCGCGAGTTCGCGTGGCACACCCTGTTCCACTTCCCCGATCTCGCACGGAAGAACCTGCGTCCGGCCTTCGACGCCTTTCCGTGGCCCCGTCTGCACCCGTCGCACCTCGAAGCGTGGCAACAGGGACGCACGGGCGTCCCCCTGGTGGACGCGGGGATGCGGGAGCTCTGGCACACCGGCATCATGCACAACCGCGTGAGGATGGTCACGGCCTCGTATCTGATCAAGAACCTCATGATCGACTGGCGCCACGGCGAGCAGTGGTTCTGGGACACCCTCGTCGACGCGGATGCGGCCTCCAACCCCTTCAACTGGCAGTGGGTGGCCGGCTCGGGCGCCGACGCAGCACCGTACTTCCGGATTTTCAACCCCCAGACACAAGCCGAGAAGTTCGACAAGGATGGACTGTACGTCTCGCAGTGGGCTCCGGATTCCGCATCCCTGGACCCTCTCGTCGACTTGGGGGCATCGCGCAAGCGCGCGCTGGACGCGTACGAGAACGTCAAATCTGCCGCGCGCTGAGCGCTCCTGGAAGGACATCGACATGCCCCGAACCGCCCGCCGACTCCTGCTGCCGCTCGTGGCCGCCGCCGCACTCGCGCTCGCCGGGTGTGCGGCTGCCGGCCCCGACGTCTCCCCCGTCGAGGTCGGAGACGCGCCGACGGAGGCGACCGCCCCCGGCACCACGTTGTCGGTCGGAGACACCGCCTGGGTCAAGGTTCCCGCCGCCAGCGGTGACACGGAGCTCGTGGGCGCGACGGTCCTCTCGATGGATCCTCTGGATCCCGAGAGCATCGACGGCTACATGGACAAGGCGGAGCTGAGCAGCCGGCATCCGTTCGCGATCGTGGTGCAGTACACGTGGACCCCGGTGAGCGAGTACGACAGCACGACCCGCAGCGTGCCCCTCATCCCGATCGAGGCGGACGGCTCGTTCGCGGGTTGGCTCGCGAACGACATGGGAAACGTCGGGATGGGCGACGCGGATGCATGCGGCCTGTCCCTTCCGGAGCCGAAGGACGGCACCGCCCTGGAATGCTGGGTGGCTCTGACGACCGGACCCGACCTGGGCGGAGTGGAGTTCAACGGCACCAGCCGCAACGACACCTTCCCCGACGAGGAGCACCCCTACGCGGGCCAGCCCGTCACCTGGAAGCCCTGACGCCGGTCCTTTCCCGGCGCGCCGCGGAATGCGGGGAGGCGCATCGGGGTTGCGCTCTGCGATGAGCATCACCGTTTCCGTCCTCGACCTCGTTCCCGTGCGCTCCGGCCAGACCAGCGCCCAGGCGGTCGCTGCATCCCTCGACCTCGCCGAGCGCGCCGATGAGCTGGGTGTCGGCCGCTACTGGTTCGCCGAGCACCACAACATGCCCGCGGTGGCATCGACCAGCCCGCCCGTGCTGATCGCGGCCGCCGCCGCACGGACGAAGCGGATGCGGGTGGGCTCGGGCGGCGTGATGCTCCCCAACCACTCGCCGCTCATCGTGGCCGAGCAGTTCGCCGCCCTCGAGGCGCTGGCCCCGGGTCGCATCGACCTCGGCATCGGCCGCGCCCCCGGCAGCGACCCGGTCATCACGCAGCTGCTGCGCCGCAGCGGCACCACGAGCGATGTGGAACAGTTCCCGCAGCACATCTCCGACATCCTGTCGCTCACGAGCGACGCCGGCGCCACGGTGCGCTTCACCTCCGGCGACACGTACAGCGTGCACGCGACGCCTGCCGCGACGACCCTCCCCGAGGTGTGGCTGCTCGGCTCGAGCGACTACTCCGCGCAGCTGGCCGCCGCATCCGGCCTGCCCTACGTCTTCGCGAACCACTTCGCCGGCGACGGACTCGAGCGCGCGCTGACGCTCTACCGCGACCAGTACCAGCCTTCCGAGGCCCACCCGAGCCCGCGCACCTTCGTCACGGCCAACGCGGTCGTGGCGCCCACGGAGGCCGAGGCGTGGGAGCGTGCGCTGCCGCAGGTGCGCATGATGTCCCGCATCCGCTCCGGACGCCCGCTCGTGCCGATGGAGACCGTCGAGCAGGCGCGGGATGCGGAAGCGCACGACAACCTCGCCGCGCACATCATCGACAACGCCCGACGCACGTGGTTCGTCGGCGCACCCGAGCAGGCCGCTGATGCCCTTCGCGCGTTCTCGGCGCGCTACGGCGTGGACGAGATCATGGTCTCCCCCGTCGCCGGCGCCTACGACGCGGAGCCCCTGGACGTCGCGGGCGGCCGCATCCAGACGCTGGAGCTGCTCACGCCCCTGCTCGCCGCCTGAGCCGCGCGGGTCAGACCTCGGGCTCGCCGCTCCCGTCTCGTGAGCCACCGCTCAGCCCCCCCCCCCCCCCCCCCGCGTTCGCCTGTCACAGATCGCCGCTCTCGGCGCGGATTGGGACAGGTGAGCATCCCATCACCCCGCTCGCCTGTCACAGATGGACCGTGGCGGCTCGATCTGTGACAGGTGAGCGCAGGAACGGGCGAGCACCGGGCAGGCGAACGTCCCGGAGGCGGGTCTCCCGGATGCGGGCGGGTCAGGCCTCGGGCTCGCCGCTGACGAGCGCGCGCAGCCAGTCCCGGGCCTCGACGAACACGTCGTCCGAGTACCGCTCGGGGTAGCGGTTGATCGCGCGGTCGGCGCGCGGGTAGGAGCCGAGGAAGATCACCTTCGGGCTGAAACGACGCAGCCCCATGAGGGCGTCGGCCACGCGCTCGTCGAGCACGTGCCCGTCGGCGTCGATCACGAAGCGGTAGCGCCCGAGCGCGTCGCCGATCGGACGGGATGCGAGCAGCGAGAGGTTGATCCCGCGGGTCGCGAACTGCTCCAGCATCTCCATGAGCGCGCCGGGGTACTCCTCCGGCAGCTCCACGATGAGCGAGGTCTTGTCGGCGCCGGTGGGCGCCGGCGGCGCCACGGTGCGCGCCACGAGCACGAAGCGGGTGACGGCGTCCTTCTTGTCGCCGACGCCTTCGGCGAGCAGATCGAGCTCGTGGTGCTCGAGGATCCCGGGCGGCGCGATGGCCGCATCCGCGTCGCTGGTTCCGTCGAGCAGACCGAGGGCCGCGGCGACGTTGCTGGATGCGGGCAGGTGCGCGTGCGCCGGCAGCTCACGGCTCAGCCACTGCAGGCACTGCGCGTAGGCGACGGGGTGAGCGGCGACGAGCGAGACATCCTCGAGACGCTGTCCGGGCCGGCCCACGAGCACGAAGCTGACCGGTACGAGGTACTCGCCGATGATGCGCAGCCCCGGCATCGTGGCCAGCGCGTCCTGCGCCGTGGACACACCGCCGTCGACCGAGTTCTCGATCGCGATCATCGCCGCATCCGATCGCCCCTCGACGACATCCGCGAGCGCCTCGCCCACATTGCGCACCGAACGCCAGATCTGACCACGCGCCTCGGGAACCTGCGCGAGGGCCGCTTCCGTAAAGGTGCCCGCCGGACCCAGATAGCTGTAGGTACGACGGGCGACGGGTGCGGTGCTCACGGGCACTCAGCCTAGACCGCACTCGGCGGCCTCCGGTGAACACCGGAAATGACGCCGCCGGGCGCGGAGAGTGACGGTGAACCGCTCAGCACGGCAGACTAGGGGCATGAGCCGTGCCGGACAGCCTGCTGAGCCTTCCGATCTGATCGACATCGACGAGCTGATCGCCGCCTACTACGACCTGAAGCCCGATGCGTCGGTGCCCGCACAGCGGGTCGTATTCGGCACGAGCGGACACCGCGGGTCGAGCCTGTCGACCAGCTTCAACGAGAACCACATCCTCGCCACCACCCAGGCGATCGTCGACTACCGGGCGGGCCAGGGCATCACCGGCCCGCTCTTCCTCGGTCGCGACACCCACGGCCTGTCACTCCCCGCAGAGCGCACCGCCATCGAGGTGCTCGTCGCCAACGGAGTGGACGTGCGCGTCGACGCCCGCGACTCGTGGGTTCCCACTCCCGCCCTCAGCCACGCGATCCTCACGTACAACCGCGATCGCACAGCCGACGACACGGGCCGTGCGGACGGCATCGTCGTGACCCCCTCGCACAACCCGCCGCGCGACGGCGGCTTCAAGTACAACCCGCCCCACGGCGGGCCCGCCGACACCGACGCGACCTCGTGGATCGCCGACCGCGCCAACGAGCTCATCTCGACGGATCTTGCGGGCGTGAAGCGCACCCCCTACGCCGACATCGACGGCGAGACCCTCGCGCAGTACGACTTCCGCGAGGCGTACGTGCGCGACCTCGACGCGATCATCGACATCGAGGCGATCAAGAGGGCCGGCATCCGCATCGGCGCCGACCCGCTGGGCGGCGCGTCCGTGGACTACTGGGCACTGATCGCCGAACACTATGGCCTCGACCTCACCGTCGTGAACCCCGACGTCGACCCGACGTGGAAGTTCATGACCCTCGACTGGGACGAGAAGATCCGCATGGATCCGTCCTCACCCAACGCCATGGCAGCGCTCGTCGCCCGCCGCGACGAGTACGACATCCTCACCGGAAACGACGCGGATGCGGATCGCCACGGCATCGTCACCCCCGATGCGGGCCTCATGAACCCGAACCACTATCTGGCGGTCGCGATCGACTACCTCTTCTCGCACCGGCCCGGATGGCCCGCCGACGCCGCCGTGGGAAAGACCCTCGTGTCGTCGATGATCATCGACCGCGTGGTCGAGGCCCTCGGACGCACGCTCTACGAGGTCCCGGTCGGCTTCAAGTGGTTCGTGCCCGGGCTCCTGGACGGATCGGTCGCCTTCGGCGGCGAGGAGTCCGCCGGCGCATCCTTCCTCCGTCAGGACGGCACCGTCTGGACAACGGACAAGGACGGCATCCTGCTGTGCCTGCTCGCCGCCGAGATCCTCGCGGTGACCGGCAAGACCCCCTCGCAGCGTTACGCGGAGCTCGAAGACACCTACGGCGCATCCGTCTACCAGCGCGTCGACGCCCCGGCGACCCCGGAGCAGAAGGCGGCGCTCGCGAAGCTGTCGCCGGATGCGGTCACCGCCACCGAGCTCGCGGGCGAGCCCATCACCGCCAAGCTGTCGCACGCGCCCGGCAACGGCGCGGCGATCGGCGGCCTCAAGGTCGTGACGGCGGACGCCTGGTTCGCCGCGCGTCCGTCCGGCACCGAGGACGTCTACAAGCTGTACGCGGAGTCGCTGCGCGGCGAGGCCCACCTGCACGACGTGCAGGACGAGGCCCGCGCCGTCGTGTCCGAGGCTCTCTCCGGCGCCTGATCCTCGGCCGGCGGCCCTTCCCGCATCCGGGGCCGGCCGCATCCGGGACCGCCGTTGCGGGCTCAGCCCCCCACTTTCCGCGAGACTGCATTTCCTCCACGAGATCACGGGTAAACACAGTGATCTCGTGCTCGAAATGGGCCCACGCGCCCAAAGGCTCCGCGTCCGCGACGCGGACGTGGAGAGGGCGTGGGGACAGTCTCGCGGGCTTGGGGTGGGTGACGGGCGGCGCACGAAGGAGGGCGGAACCGGTGACCGGCTCCGCCCTCCTTCGTGTGGTTACTCCGCGGCCGAGCGGCGACGCGTGGTGCCGCCGACCAGGAGCGAGCCCAGCAGCAGCGCCCCGAGGGCGAACGGGAGGGTCGGGCCGAGATCGAGACCCGTCACGGCCAACGGACCGGATGCGGCACGCACCTCGAGCGGCGCCCAGCCGATGACGGCGCCGGACGCATCCGTCACGACCAACCGGTGCTGACCCGTGGGCGCATCCGCCGGGATCGAGACCGTGATCTCCCCCGCCGTGGAGACGACCTTCGTCCCGAGATGGACCGGCGTGGAGAACAGCCACGCGTCGACCGACGAACCCGCGCGGGACGCACCGACACCGATCGTGATCGACGAGCCGGCCGTCACCACGCTCGGAGCCGTGATTCCGCCGCGCGTCGCGTCGGTCAGAGCCGACTCCGCGGGCGGCTGCGCACCACCGGTGCCGGGCTCGCCGGGCGTGCCGGGGTTGCCGGGGTTGCCGGGGTTGCCGGGGTTGCCGGGAGCAGCGACGACCACGACGGCGGCCGATGTGGCCGTACCCGAGACGAAGCCGTCGGCGGATGCGGTGACGACCGCGCGCAGCTCGTGGCCGAGGTCGGCCTCGGTCGCGGTATACGTGGCCGAGGTCGCGGACTCGATCGGCTGACCGTCACGCGTCCAGGCATAGGCGAGGGTGGCGTCGGCGGGGTCGCTGTCCTCGAGGCGGGCGGTCAGGGTCGCTCCCACCTCCGCGGCACCCGCGAGCGACACGGCACCGACGACGACGTGACGGGTCACCGTGATCGTCACGGTGCGGGAGGTGCCGTCGACAGCCGTGACCGTGATGGATCCTGCGCCCCCCGCATCCGCGGGCTGCACGATCTCCACCGCGGCCTCGTCGTCGACCGCCACGGCGCCGATGGTCGGCCAGGCCGCGCCGTTGGTGTCGACCGCGTATGCCTCGCGCGCCGGGTCGAATCCGTCGAGCAGTGCATCACCGATCGTGACGCGGGCGAGATCCGTCACGTTCGACGGGGATGCCGCCAGCGCGTTGATCTCGACCTCGGACACGATCATGTGCGTGTTCTCACGGGCCTGCATCACGACGCGCACCTCGTCGGCGACGACCCCGCCCAGCGGAACCTCGACGGTCGGCGCGCCGGACTCGGGAACCGGGACAGCGATGGCCTCGCCGGCGATCCAGTCACCGCCCGTGATGCGGTGCTCCACGCGGAGGGACTGGGCCCAGCTGGCCGTGCCGTCGCGATAGAAGTACACCTTCACGTTGGAGATCTGCTGCCTGGAGCCGAGCACATACGTCAGGGTGTCCTGCGTGTTCTTGGTGCCGGAGCGCCAGTTCGACCATCCCTTGTCGGTCGTGATGCCGTTCTTCGTGCGGTCGACGCTGTAGCTGGGGCTCTCGGTGAAGGTCGCCGACGCCCTGCTGTCGCCGGCGACGTTCCGCGTGCCCGGAGCCGTCACAATGACGCTCAGACGTGCCTCGATCGTGGCGCCGCCCGCCACCGTGATCGCGCCCGGAACCGTGACAGTGCCCGGCTGCGCGAAGTCGGCGTCGCCGACTCCGCTGAAGTCCCAGCTCACCGCAGCGTCGTAGGCCGTTCCGCCCAGGCGCACCTCGGCGGGCACCGTCGTGGGCGCCGCGGCCGCGACACGGTCCCGCGTCGCACCGGCGTACGTCGTGATCGAGACGGGACGCGTCGCCGTGTACGCGCCGATCTCGACGGTGGCCTCGACCTCGAAGCCCGCACCGAACACGTCCTTCCCGGAGCCCGGCACCTGCACGGTTCCCGGGGCCGAGAAGTCGGCTCCGGTCAGATCCCACGCGACGGCGGCCGTGCGCTGCACTCCACCGCGGTAGTTCAGCGTGACGGTGCCCGGCAGCTCGGGCTCCTCGCCGACGGCGGTCGCCGCCGTGACGGGCGCGACGCTCGTCACCCGAGTGGACGCGATCGTCCACCGCTGGTTGCCGCCGTTGTTCGAGGTCCATGTTCCGACCGTCGTGCCGTCGGCCGTGCCCTGCCCGTTCACATCGAGCACGCGCTCCGCAGAGGCGCTCAGCAGCGAGTAGGTGCGTCCGTCGGTCGTGGACGGGATCCACTGCAGCGAAGGATCGGATGCGGCGGCCGCCGCATCCGCCGACACGAGTGTCGTGCTCGTGCCGTTCACGGCGAGGAAGCGTCCGTCACCCGCCTCGAGGGCGATGCGGTGGCGGTTCGTTCCTTCGCCCGAGATCGAGTGCACGGTCCATGCCTGAGCGGGTGCCGCATCCGCGGTCGTCGCACCGGTGCGGATCGCCAGGCCGTTCGGGTCCGCCGCGAGGGCCTTGCCGCTCTGGACACCGAAGAGCTGGTACGTCTCGCCGTCTTCGAAGACGGCCGCATCCGCCGCGACGCCCGAGACACCCGAGACGACGAGCGTGGTCACCGACTTCGCCGGCACCGTCACCGTCGCAGACTTCGACGCCGCGTCGACCGGAACGGCCGTGCCCGTCACGAGCGCGTGGTCGGTGACGTCACCGGCCGACGACTCGGTCGTCACGATGGGGGTGACCGTGGCACCGGGAGCGATGTTCGCGAAGCGGGACAGGTCGACCTGCACGGTGCGCTCGGAAGCCTCGGAGTTGATGTGCACGAGGGTCACGCCGTCGCCCTCGGCCGTGAGGGCCGCGGTGGTCTGCGTATCGTCGGTGGGGATGAGACGGTCGCCCGGCTCGATGTAGTGCGTGAAGTTGCGCACCGTGTTGAACTTCGAGTTCGTCAGCACCTGGCACGACGGGTCAGCGTCGCCGTCGGCGATGCGTCGCTCGGAGTTCCCGTCGGCGTTGCAGTCGAAGTCGATGAAGACGCTGCCCCAGTTGAGCTTCTCGACCTTCTCCATGTTGTAGAGGTCCTCGACGGGCTGCCAGAACACCCAGGCGGTGGGCTCGAGCTCGCGCAGGTCGTCGACGATGCGCGTCGCCATGCCGATGCCGTTCTCGATGTTCGTCTGGTTGAATCCGCTGCCGCCGTTCCAGTCGCCCTCGACCTCGCTCATCCAGAGCGGCTTGTCGGAGGCCTTGGCGATGTCGCGCACGATCAGCCGGTCTCCCGTGCCGTAGGTGTGGACGTTGAGCTGATCGACGAGCCCCTTGGACTCGGCGCTCCAGCCGTTCCAGTTCTGCACGAACTTCGACGGGTTCGTCTCGTCCATCGCCGAGATGCTCACGTCGGTCGTCGTGCCGGGCTCGGCCAGGCGCGCGGCGAGCGCCTTGATCATCTGGTCCTGCCTCGTCGGACCGATGTGGGCACCCTCCTGGCGGCTGGCGCTCGTGGGCCACGTCGCGCCGTTGGGGATGCGGGTCTGCCAATAGTCGGTGTTGGGCTCGTTGAACGGGTCGAGCGTGTCGAAGGTGATCCCGTGGGTCTTCTCGAGCTCTTCCACCACGTTCACGAGATAACTCGAGAACGCCGCCATGTCCTCGGGGGCGAGCTGCTCGCTCGTGGCGTTGTTGATGCCACCCGAGACGTAGCCGCTCTGCGTGAGGAAGTACGGCGGGGAGTTGCTGAAGGCCTCCCAGTGGGTGATCTTGTCCTTCAGCGCGTCGAGCCACCAGCGCTGTCCCTGATCCGCGTCCCAGTTGTAGTGGTCGGGGTTCTCGCCGTCCCATGCGGCCGCGTAGCGGTCCCGGTCGGCGTAGTCCGAGGTGATCTCGCCGTCGTCGTCGCTCTCGCCGAGCTCGGGGTTCCACCATCCGGGCACCGCTCCGCCGGGACGCAGGTACGACGGAACGTCCGTCGCATTGCCGCCGCCGATGTTGTAGCGCGCGATGTTGAGGTTCAGGCCGTCTTCGCCGAAGACGGCGTCGAACAGCTTCTGCCGAACCTCGGTGGGGTAGCCGCCGGTCGCGTTGGCGAACCAGACGAGGCTCGTGCCCCAGCCTTCGAACGGGTCCGACGCGATCGCGGGATTCGGCGTGATGCGCACATTGCTCGCGGCCTGGGCCTGCGGCGGGGAGACCGCGGCTCCCGCGACGAGTGCACCGGCACTGAGGGTTCCGACGCACAGCAGCGACAGGAATCTGAGGGACTTCATCGTCGATCCTTCCGGCCGCGTCCTCGCAGCCCTGGGGGGATGGTGTTTCGTGTTGACGTAAACATGTTGACGTCAACACGAAACATAGCGGATTCCCAGTCGCCCGCACAACGTCTGCATCGCACCACCGCACCGGCGCGTGTGGAGGCACCCGAGGCGCGCGGGATCAGCGGATGCGGGGGCCCGAGCTCGCGCGCACGACGAGTTCGGTCGGCACGAGCGTGCGGTCGTCCACGCTCTCGCCCTCGATCTCGGCGAGCAGCGCCCGGATGGCACCGGAGCCGAGGCGGTCGAAGTGCTGCCGCACGGTCGTGAGAGGAGGCCAGTAGTTGGCCGAGTCCGGCATGTCGTCGAAGCCCACGACGCTGACGTCGTCGGGGACCGCACGACCGGCCTCGTGCAGAGCGCGCACGAGCCCGAGGGCCATCTGGTCGTTGGAGACGAACACCGCGGTGACCGAGGCGTCCTGCGCGAGCCGCGTACCGATCTCGTAGCCCGAATCGGCCGTCCAGTCACCGACTTCGACTCCGGGCACGGGCGCTCCCCGGCGCTCGAGGGTCTCGCGCCAGGCGTCACGCCGGCGCTCGGCCGCGTACGACTCGAGCGGACCCGATACGTGCCACACGGTCTCGTGCCCGAGATCCAGCAGGTGCTCGGTGGCCAGGCGAGCGCCCTGCGCCTGATCGTTGTCGACGACCGGGTAGGCGTAGGCCGCGTGCGAGTCGAGGACCACGACCGGCAGTCCCGTGGGCAGCGCGATCTCCGACTCGTCGAGACGGTGGGACTCGATGAGGATGATGACGCCGTCCACGGCATGCTCGCGCAACCGCACGAAGGCGCCGGAGACATCGGACTGCGATGCCGTCTCGACGGTGATGAGCGTCAGCGAGTATCCGGCGGATGCGGCGACGGAGGCGACCGCATCCAGGGTCCGGGTGTTGCCGTAGCTGGAGAGCGAGAACATGATCACGCCGATGGAGCGGAACTTGCCCGAGCGCAGCGCCCGCGCGGCGCTGTTGGGCCGATAGCCCAGCTCGTCCATGGCGGCCAGGACGCGGGCGCGGGTGTCGGGGTCGACATTGGCGCGCCCGTTCGCGACACGTGACACGGTCTGCCCGGAGACACCGGCGAGAGCGGCGACGTCCGCCATCGAGGTCTCGCGTCGGCGCGCACGAGGTTCGCCCGGTGTTGCTGCCGTGACGTGGCTCATGCCCGAATCCTCCTCGATGTTGACGTTGACATGTTAGCGAGAGCGGAGTTATGTTTACGTCAACATACCGCGGAACCCGAATTCTGCGGAGCATTGCGTTCACAGAAGAGGCATCGGACGATGACGACCACAGCGGCTCCCCCACCCGCGCTCCGCACACCCAAGCGGCGGCGTTTCGCGGTCGACCAGAAGGGCTGGTTGTTCGTCGCCCCCTTCGCGATCGTGTTCGCACTCGTGTTCCTGGCACCGCTCGTCTACTCGCTGTACCTCAGCTTCTTCCGCGAGCAGATCGTGGGTGGCAACGCGTTCGTCGGACTCGACAACTACTTCACCGCGTTCACCGACACCAAGCTGTGGGACGGCTTCCTGCGCGTGCTGCTGTTCCTGATCATCCAGGTTCCGATCATGCTCGTGCTGGCGCTCGCCGCGGCCCTGGCGATCGACAGTGCTCGACTGCACGCCTCCGGCTTCTACCGGATCGTGATCTTCCTGCCCTACGCGGTACCGGCCGTCGTCGCGGTCCTCATGTGGGGCTATATCTACGGCGACCAGTTCGGTCTCGCCGGCAACATCAACGACCTGTTCGGCGCCCAGATCATCACGCCCTTCGTGCCCGAATGGATGATGGTCTCGATCGGCAACATCGTCACCTGGCAGTTCGTCGGGTACAACATGCT
This sequence comes from Microbacterium binotii, assembly GCF_021398715.1. Taxonomy (NCBI): domain Bacteria; kingdom Bacillati; phylum Actinomycetota; class Actinomycetes; order Micrococcales; family Microbacteriaceae; genus Microbacterium; species Microbacterium binotii. The sequence continues at coordinate 2,859,813 of NZ_CP090347.1, forward strand.
GATCTTCTACTCGTCGCTCAAGACCATCCCCGGAGAGCTGTACGAGGCCGCATCCCTCGACGGCGCCGGAACCTGGCGCACGATCTTCTCGATCAAGCTGCCGGCGCTGCGCGGCTCGATCGTCATCGCCACGATCTTCTCGATCATCGGCAGCTTCCAGCTCTTCAACGAGCCGAACATCCTCAAGCCTCTGGCCCCCAACACGATCACGACGTTCTACACGCCCAACATGTACGCGTACAACCTGTCGTTCGCCGGCCAGCAGTACAACTACGCCGCCACCGTCGCGATCATCATGGGCCTCATCACCGCGATCGTCGCCTACGTCGTGCAGCTGCGCGGATCCCGTCAGGAGATGCGATGACCGCCCCCGCCTTCGCCCGTACCTCGCCGTTCATGCGGCGGAAGTCGCTCATCCTCACCATCGTGATGAGCCTGTTCATCCTCTACACGTTGCTGCCGCTGTTCTGGCTGCTGATCAACGCGACGAAGGAACAGGGCGACCTGTTCACGACCTTCGGCCTGTGGTTCGGGAACGGCTTCCACCTGTGGGACAACATCGTGGAGACCTTCACCTACCGTGATGGGATCTTCCTGCGGTGGCTGGGCAACACCCTGCTCTACGTCGTGGTCGGCGCCGGCGGCGCGACGCTGCTCGCGACCCTCGCCGGATACGGCCTGGCGAAGTACAACTTCCGCGGCCGCAAGGCGGTCTTCGCGGTCGTCATCGGCGCGGTCGCCGTGCCCGGCACCGCCCTCGCCGTGCCCACCTTCCTCATGTTCAGCCAGATGGGGCTCACCAACACCCCGTGGTCGATCATCATCCCCTCGCTCATCAGCCCGTTCGGCCTCTACCTCATGTGGGTCTTCGCCAGCGACGCGGTGCCCACCGAGCTGCTGGAGGCGGCCCGCATGGACGGCGCGGGCGAGTTCCGCACCTTCTTCACGATCTCGGTGAAGCTGCTCACCCCCGGCATCGTCACGGTCGTGCTCTTCACGGTCGTCGCGACCTGGAACAACTACTTCCTGCCCCTGATCATGCTGAGCGACCCCGCCTGGTATCCGCTCACGGTCGGTCTGAACCAGTGGAACGCGCAGGCGACGGGTGCCGCCGCCGAGCCGATCTACAACCTGGTGATCACGGGCTCGCTCCTGTCCATCATCCCCATCGTCGTCGCTTTCCTCATGCTGCAGCGGTTCTGGCAGTCGGGGCTGAGCGCCGGAAGCGTCAAGCAGTGACGAGGGGCACTGTCTGACACCCGATTCCCCCTCACCACCGGCGCGTCCTGCTCCGGCATCCACAACAACGAAGTGAAGGAAAGTCCCATGTCACACATGCGCAAGGGTTCGGTGCTGCGTCGCGCCGCATCCGTCGTGGCCATGACCACCATCGCGGGCATCGCGCTGGCTGCCTGCGCCGGCGGCGGCGGTGCAGCCTCCGGCGGCGGAAGCGCCGACGACCTCGACAAGGCCCTCGAGGCCGGCGGCGAGATCACGTACTGGTCGTGGACGCCCTCCGCCGAGGACCAGGCGGCCGCGTTCATGAAGAAGTACCCGAACGTCAAGGTGAACGTCGTCAACGCCGGCACCAACAAGGACGAGTACACCAAGCTGCAGAACGCGATCAAGGCCGGCTCCGGCGCCCCCGACGTCGTGCAGATCGAGTACTACGCCATGCCGCAGTTCGCCCTCACCGACGGCCTGCTCGACCTCTCGTCGTACGGCTTCGGCGACCTCGAGAACGACTACACCGCCTCGACGTGGGGCTCGGTCGACTTCGACGGCAAGATCTACGGTCTGCCGCAGGACTCCGGCCCCATGGCCATGTTCTACAACAAGGCCGTCTTCGACCAGTACGGCCTGACCGTTCCCACCACCTGGGACGAGTACATCGAGACCGCGAAGAAGCTCACCGCGGCCGACCCGACCAAGAAGATCACGAACGACACCGGCGACGCCGGCTTCGCGACCTCGATGATCTGGCAGGCCGGCGGGCAGCCGTTCAAGGTCGATGGCACGAACGTGACGATCGACCTCAACGATGAGGGCTCGCAGCTGTGGGCGAACACCTGGAACCAGCTCGTCGACCAGAACCTGCTCTCGGACGCCTCCAGCTGGAGCGACGAGTGGTTCAAGGGCCTCGGTGACGGCTCGATCGCCACGCTGATCATCGGCGCCTGGATGCCCGGAAACCTCGAGTCCTCGGTGCCCAGTGCCGCGGGCAACTGGCGTGTCGCGCCCATGCCGACCTACGACGGCACCCCGGTGTCGGCCGAGAACGGCGGCGGCGGCCAGGCGGTCACCAAGCAGAGCAAGAACCCGGCGCTGGCCGCGGCCTTCCTCAAGTGGCTGAACAACGACCAGGAGAGCATCGACATCTTCGCGAAGTCGGGCGGATTCCCCTCCACCACGGCCGACCTGCAGTCGGACGCCTTCCTGAACGCCGAGAGCGACTACTTCGGCGGACAGCAGATCAACCAGGTGCTCGTGCAGGCCGCATCCGACGTTCGCAAGGGATGGCAGTACCTGCCCTTCCAGGTCTACGCGAACAGCATCTTCAGCGACACCGTCGGCCAGTCCTACGCAAACAAGAGCGACCTCAACGAGGGCCTCATGACCTGGCAGGACCAGCTCGTCAGCTACGGCAACGAGCAGGGCTTCAGCGTCAACAAGTAATCACCGACGAGGGGTGGGTCGCATCGCTTGCCGATCCGACCCGCCCCTTGCCGCATCCCCGACCGGAAAGCGATCATGACCTCCGCCACCCGCATCGCCGTCGCGACGAACGCCGACGGCCCTGCCGTCCCCCGCCGCGTCTTCGGCACCTTCGTCGAGCACATGGGCCGCTGCGTGTACGACGGCATCCACGAGAGCGCGCATCCCACCGCCGACGCGAACGGCTTCCGCGCCGACGTGCTCGAGCTCGTGCGCGAGCTCGGTGCGACCGTCGTGCGCTATCCGGGCGGCAACTTCGTGTCGGGCTACCGCTGGGAGGACGGCGTCGGCCCCCGCGAGGAGCGTCCCGTGCGCCTGGATGCGGCATGGCACTCCACCGAGACCAATCAGGTCGGCCTGCACGAGTTCGCCGACTGGGCCGAGTCCGCCGGCCTCGAGCTCATGGAGGCGGTGAACCTCGGTACGCGCGGCGTCGCCGAGGCCGCCGACCTGCTCGAGTACACGAACCACCCCGGCGGCACCGCCCTCAGCGAGCGCCGGCGCGCGAACGGCCGCGACGAGCCCTTCGACATCCGCCTGTGGTGCCTCGGCAACGAGATGGACGGACCGTGGCAGATCGGCCACAAGACGGCCGACGAGTACGGCCGCCTCGCCGCCGAGAGCGCGCGCCTCATGCGCTTCATCGACCCCGACATCGAGCTGGTCGCCGCCGGCAGCTCCAACCACGAGATGCCGACCTTCGGCGAGTGGGAGCGCACCGTGCTGCGCCACACCGCGGAACTCATCGACCACATCTCCGTGCACGCCTACTACGAGGAGACGCCGGGCGACCCGGCCAGCTTCCTCGCCTCGGGCGCCGCCCTGAGCCGCTATCTCGACGACGTCGCGACCATCATCGACGAGGTGCGCGCCGAGACCGGCTCGACCCGCGAGATCGGCATCAGCGTCGACGAATGGAACGTCTGGAACCAGACGCGCTGGAACGAGGTCGACAAGCCGCGCGTCTTCACCGGCGACTGGCCGATCGCCCCGCACCTCATCGAGGACGACTACACCGTCACGGACGCGGTCGTCGTGGGTTCTCTGCTCATCACCCTGCTGCGCCACGCGGACCGGGTCTCGATGGCCAACCTCGCCCAGCTCGTGAATGTCATCGCCCCCATCCGCACTGAGCCTGGCGGTCCCGCCTGGCGGCAGACGACCTTCTTCCCGTTCCAGCTGACGGCGGCCGCGGCACACGGCACAGTGATCGTCCCGACCATCGAGAGCGCATCGATCGACACGGCCAAGCACGGCGCCGTCGCGGCCGTGGATGCGGTGGCCACCGTGAACGGCGACGAGATCGTCGTCTTCGCGGCCCACCGCGAGCTGGACGAGGCCACCGAGGTCGTGATCGACCTCGATCGCGAGATCGCCGCAGCCGACGCGCTCGTGGTCACCGTGCCCGAAGGCGGCGACCGCCACACCGTCAACTCCGCCGAGGCGCAACCCGTCGCACCCGCATCCCTCACCGCGGTCGTCGACGGCACCCGCGTGCGTCTCACCCTCCCCCCGCTGTCCTGGGCGCGCATCACGCTGCGCGCAGCCCGCTGATCGAAACGAAAGACACCGTGAGCACCTTCACCGTCGGCGAGTCCGACTTCCTGCTGGACGGCGAGCCGCACCGCATCCTCTCCGGCGCGCTCCACTACTTCCGCATCCACCCCGACCACTGGGCCGACCGCATCCGCAAGGCGCGTCTGATGGGCCTGAACACGATCGAGACCTACGTCGCGTGGAACGCCCACGAGCCGGTGCGCGGGCAGTGGGACGCGACCGGATGGAACGACCTCGGACGCTTCCTCGACCTCGTCGCCGCCGAGGGCATGCACGCGATCGTGCGCCCGGGCCCGTACATCTGCGCCGAGTGGCACAACGGCGGACTTCCCGTCTGGCTCACCAGGACGCCGGGCATCGGTCTGCGCCGCTCGGAGCCGCAGTACATCGAGGCCGTCAGCGAGTACCTGCGGCGGGTGTACGAGATCGTCGTGCCGCGCCAGATCGACCGCGGCGGCAACGTCGTGCTCGTGCAGATCGAGAACGAGTACGGCGCCTACGGCTCCGACAAGGAGTACCTGCGCATCCTCACCGACCTGACCCGCGAGGCGGGCATCACGGTGCCGCTGACCACCGTCGACCAGCCCGAGCCGTGGATGCTCACCAACGGCAGTCTCCCGGAGCTGCACCTCACCGGCTCGTTCGGCTCGCGCGCCACCGAGCGCCTGGCGACCCTGCGCGAACACCAGACGACGGGCCCGCTCATGTGCTCCGAGTTCTGGGACGGCTGGTTCGACTGGTGGGGCGGGGTGCACCACACCACCAGCGCCGCCGCATCCGCCGCCGAACTCGACGCGCTGCTGGCCGCGGGCGCATCGGTGAACATCTACATGCTGCACGGCGGCACCAACTTCGGCACGACGAACGGGGCCAACGACAAGGGCCGCTACGCGCCGATCGTCACCTCGTACGACTACGACGCGCCGCTGGACGAGTCCGGCTACGCGACCGAGAAGTTCCACGCGTTCCGCGAGGTGCTCGCCAAGTACACCGACGTCCCGGCCGAGACGGCGCCCTCGCGTCCGGCGGCGCCCGAGCTGTCCGTCGCGCTCACCGCGGCCGGCGACTGGCTCCCCGCATCCGCCGGGCCCACCAGCACCGAGCCCTGCACGTTCGAGGACCTCGGACAGCTCGGACCGCTCGTCCGTTACGACGTCGAGCTTCCCGCGGCGGCCTTCGGAGACGACGACGCGGCCGTGCTCGCGTTCGCCGAGGTGCGCGACCTCGCCTGGGTGTCGGTCGACGGCGTCACCGTCGGACGGCTCTCGCGGGCACTGCACGAGCGGACGCTGACGATCCCCCGCGGCGCGCACCTCACCGTGCTCGTGGAGGACCAGGGCCGCGTCAACTACGACCACCGCCTCGGCGAGACCAAGGGGCTCATCGCGCCGGTGACCCTCGGCGGCAGTGCACTGACCGGGTGGACGGGCACGCTCGTCGACGTGGAGCGCATCGCCGCGGGGATCGGCGCCGCCGCATCCGGATCCATCGCCGGGCGCACGGCGCTGCGCGGTGCGTTCACTCTCGACGCCCCCGCCGACCTGTACCTGGACACCGCCTCCTGGGGCAAGGGCTTCGCGTTCGTGAACGGCTTCTTCCTCGGTCGCTATTGGGCCAACGGTCCGCAGCGCACGCTCTACGTGCCGGCGCCGGCGACCCGCACAGGCGAGAACGAGATCGTGGTGCTCGAGCTCGAGCAGGTGGCGAAGGCCGTGGCGGCGTTCGTGGCCGAGCCCGACCTCGGCCACCGTGAAGAGTGAGCGGCCGACTCGGGCAGGATGGATGACATGACCTGGCTTGTGACCGGCGGCGCCGGATACATCGGTGCGCACGTGGTGCGCGCGCTCACCGCGGCGGGCTTGACCCCCGTCGTGCTCGACGACCTCTCCAGCGGTCACGCCGCCTTCGTGCCCGAGGGCGTCCCGTTCGTCCGCGGCTCGATCCTGCAGCGCGATCTCGTGGAGCAGACCCTGCGCCAGTACGAGGTGACCGGCGTCATCCACGTCGCCGGGTACAAGTACGCCGGCGTCTCGGTGAAGCGTCCGCTGCACACGTACGAGCAGAACGTCGAGGGCACGCGCGTCGTGCTCGCCGCGATGGCGGCGGCCGGCGTCGACAAGCTCGTGTTCTCCTCCAGCGCCGCCGTCTACGGCACCCCCGACGTTCCGCTGGTCGTCGAGGACCTGCCGAAGCGCCCGGCCTCCCCGTACGGCGAGTCGAAGCTGATCGGCGAGTGGCTCATCCGCGACCAGGCTGTAGCGACGGCCGACGAGGATGCACCGCTGCGACACACCTCGCTGCGGTACTTCAACGTCGTCGGCTCGGGCGACCCCGACGTCTACGACACCAGCCCGCACAACCTCTTCCCGATCGTGTTCGAGAAGCTGATCGCGGGCGAGACCCCGCAGATCAACGGCGACGACTACGACACGGAAGACGGCACGAACGTGCGCGACTACGTGCACGTCGCCGACATCGCCGCCGCTCACGCCGTCGCCGCCCGCCGTCTCGCCGCGGGTGAGCCGCTCGAGGCCGCGTACAACCTCGGGTCGCAGAACGGCCTGTCGGTGCGCCAGATCATGGACGCGATGGCACGGGTCACCGGCATCGACTTCACGCCCGTCGTCGGACCGCGCCGCGCGGGCGATCCCGACCGCATCGTCGCCACGGGCGAGCTCGCCGCACGCGACCTCGAGTGGGCGAACCGGTACTCGGTCGACGAGATGGTGCGTTCGGGCTGGGAGGCCCGCCGCCGGGCCTGACCTGCGTTCCTGAGCGGGCGTTCGCCGCCGCATCCCTCCGGATCGCGGCCGCGGGCGCCCGCTTTCGGTTTCGGGGCGCGGCCGGTGTAGGGCACCCGGTGTGCCCGAACTCCTGCACAATCCGCCCCGCCCCCCCATCCGCACGCCACCGGCCCGATCTGCAGGAGTTCGGACACGGCATCGGCTTGCACCGCTCCGCGGCCCGCACCACCGTCCGGCCGAGCTGGCGGCCGAACTGGGGCGCCCCAACTCCTGCACAACCCGCCCCGCGCTCCCGCATCCGCACGCCACCGGCCCGATCTGCAGGAGTTCGGGCACGGCAGGCCCACACCACCAGCGCGGCCGGCACAGGCCCCCGGCCGGCACGGCCCAGCCGGAGTCCGCCGATCCGGCGTCTCGACCACCCGTCCCGCCACCGGCCGGCCGAACGGGGGCGCCCGGACTCCTGCACAACCCGCCCCGCGCTCCCGCATCCACACACCACCGGCCGGATCTGCAGGAGTTCGGGCACGGCAGGCCCGCAGAACCCGCGCGTCAGGCGGAGTCGCGCCAGACCACGGGGGCGTCGAGGAGGATGCCGGTGCGCACGCTCTGATCGCCGTCCAGCTGTGCAAGCACGGCTGCGGCCGCCGCAGCGCCCAGCCCCTCGGCGGGCTGGTGCACCGTGGACAGCTGCGGCGAGGTGCGGGTCGCCCACGCACTGTCGTCGAAGCCCACCACCCCGACGTCCTCGGGGACTCGCCTCCCGGCCGCGCGCAACGCCTGCATGGCGCCGGCAGCGACGGCATCGGATGCGGCGAACACGCCGTCGAGGTCGGGGGCACGCTCGAGCAGCCGCGCCATGCCGGCCGCACCGTCGGCGAAGGCGTACAGGTCGACGGGCTCCACCAGCGAGGGGTCGAACGCGTCGCCCAGCGCTGCGCGGAACCCCGCGAGACGGTCGCTGCCCGAGTCGCGGTCGAGGGCGGCTGCGATCATGCCGATCCGGCGGCGCCCCGTCTCACGGAGTCGGGTGACGACCGCCTCGGCCGCGCCGCGGTTGTCGATGCCCACCCAGGCGCCGCTGATCCCGGGCGGGTGGCCGACGAAGGCGACGGGCAGCCGAAGGCGCTCCACCACATCGGAGATGGGATCCTGATGCCGGGCGGAGACGATGACGGCGCCGTCGACGAAACCGCCCGAGAGGTACCGGGCGACCCGGTCGGTGTCGCGCGCGGTGTCCACGACGACGCACACCATCTGGTAGTCCGCCTGCGACAGCGTCGTGTTGGCACCCAGCATGATTCCGCCGATGTTGGGATCCTCGAGGAACAGCGAGTGCGGCTCGTGCACGATGAACCCGACCGCCTGCGTGCGCTGGCGCACGAGGTTGCGCGCCGCGGTGTTGGGCACATAACCGACCTCGCTGATGGCGCGGTGGATCGCCTCGCGCGCCTGTTCCGACACGTACCCGCCGTTGAGCACGCGGCTGACCGTGCCCCGCGACACCCCGGCGGCGCGCGCCACGTCGTGCACCGTGGAGCGGCGGGGTCCGGATGGGGATGCGGCCATGGGCGCCAGCCTATCGGCGCTGCTGCGCTTGACGGATGCGGCGAACCGTGACAATCTGTGCACGTTCACAGATTCTCTTCGGAGACTCTTCGCACGCAAATGTGTGCACGTTCACAGCTACGCAAAGGAGCGCCACGGGATGCCCGACGCCGCCCATCTCGCCACCCTCGCCGCAGACGGCATCGTCTTCGGCAGCGACTACAACCCCGAACAGTGGGACCGGTCGGTGTGGGAAGAGGACGTCCGCCTGATGAACGAGGCCGGCGTCAGCCTCGTGGCCATCAACGTCTTCGGCTGGTCGGACATCAACCCCGCTCCGGGCGAGTGGGACTTCACCGCCCTCGACGACATCATCGAGCTGCTGCACGCCCACGGCATCCGCGTGAACCTCGGCACCGGCACCGCGTCGCCGCCGCCGTGGCTGAGCCGCATCCATCCCGAGATCCTGCCGGTCTCTGAGGACGGCGTGCGCGCCTGGCCGGGCGGGCGTCAGGCCTACTGTCCCAGCTCCCCCGTCTTCCGTTCCTACGCCGCCGAGGTCGTCACCCGGGTCGCCGAGCGCTACGCGAGCCACCCGGCGGTCGCCCTGTGGCACGTGTCGAACGAGCTCGGCTGCCACAACGCGCTGTGCTACTGCGATGCGAGCGCCGAGGCCTTCCGCGGCTGGCTGCAGCGCCGCTACGAGACGATCGAGGCGCTCAACGACGCCTGGGGCACCGCGTTCTGGAGCCAGCGCTACGGCACCTGGGACGACGTGTTGCCCCCGCGCCGCGCCCTGTCGCTGCGCAACCCCGGCCAGGTACTCGACTTCCACCGCTTCAGCTCCGACGAGCAGCTCGGCCTGTATCGCGCGGAGGCGACGATCCTCCGCGCGGCGAGCGCGGTCCCCGTGACGACGAACTTCATGGTGACGGCTCACATCCGCAACCTCGACTACTGGTCGTGGGCGGGCGAGATGGACGTCATCGCCAACGACCACTACCTCGACAACCGCCTCCCGCTCCCCCGCGCGGAGCTGTCGTTCGCAGCGGATCTGACCCGTGGGCTCGCCCAGGGTGCCCCGTGGCTGCTCATGGAGACCTCGACCGGAGCGGTCAACTGGCAGCCGTACAACCTCGCGAAGAGCGACGGCGAACTCCTGCGCAACGTGGTCACCCACGTCGCGCGCGGCGCCGACGGCATCTGCTTCTTCCAGTGGCGCGCCTCGGCCCAGGGGGCGGAGAAGTACCACTCCGCGCTCGTCCCGCACGCCGGCACCGACACCGCGGCCTGGCAGCGTGTGCTCGAGCTCGGCCGCACACTGCGCGCGCTCGCCCCGGTCGCGGGTACGCGGGTGCACGCGCAGGCCGCCCTCCTCTTCAGCTGGGAGAGCTGGTGGGCCGCGGAAGGAGAGGGGCGCCCGAGCGAGGCGCTCGCCTACCTCGAGCAGGTCCACGCGGCACACGCTGCGCTCACCGCGGCGGGCCTCACCGTCGACATCGTCCGCCCCGGAGCATCTCTCGATGACCACGCGCTCGTCGTCGTCCCGGCCCTGCACCTCGTGCGGGATGCGGATGCGGCCGTCATCGCCGATCGGGCCGCATCCGGCGCCGCGGTGCTCGTCACCTTCTTCAGCGGCACCGTCGACGAGCGAGACGCCGTGCGTCTGGGCGGCTACCCCGGCGCGTTCCGTGACCTGCTCGGGGTCGGCGCGGAGGAGTTCGCCCCGCTCGAGCCCGGACACACGGTGCGCCTCGGATCCGGTGCCGTCGGGCGCGTCTGGACCGAACGGATGCGGGCGTTCGACGCCGAGGTCCTCGACACGTTCGTCGACGGCCCCGCGGGCGGCATGCCCGCCGTCACCCGTCGCACCGTCGGCACGGGCTCCGCGTGGTACCTCGCCACCCAGCCGGACGCGTCCTCCTACGCCGGGATCGTCTCGCGGATGGCGGCGGAGGCCGGGCTCGAGCCCGACGCCTCGCGCATCCCCGGCGTCGAGGTCGTGCGCCGGCGGGGCGAGCAGGGCTCGTATCTGTTCGTCATCAACCACTCGGAGAACGAGGTCGCCGTCGACGCCCGCGGCCGCGACCTGCTCACCGACCAGCCGGTCGACGGCACCGCGGTCGTGGCCGCCGGCGCCGTCCGGATCATCGAGGAGTCCCTGTGACCATCACCCACGCGCCCGCGCGGCGCCGGACGCGGGTGCCGCACAAGGCGGCGATCGCGTTCCTGCTGGTGCCGTTCGGCATCCTGTTCACCCTGTTCTACGTCGCGCCGATCCTCTTCGCGATCGTGCAGTCGACACTCGTCGTGCGCCGCGAGGGTACCTTCGGCAAGGCCGAGCAGGTCTTCGGCGGGTTCGCGCAGTATGTGCTCGTCTTCCAGAACGAGGCGTTCTGGGGCTCGGTCGGGCGGATGCTGCTGTTCGGCGTCGTGCAGGTGCCCGTCATGCTCGGCCTCGCACTGCTGTTTGCGCTGCTGCTGGACTCGCCGCTGGTCAAGGGCAAGCGCTTCTTCCGCCTCGCCTTCTTCGTGCCGTACGCGGTACCCGGTGTCATCGCCGCCATCATGTGGGGCTCGCTGTTCTCGCCAAACCTGTCGCCGTTCACGGCCCTGACGAAGAACGTCGACTTCCTCGGCGCCGACCTCGTGCTGTGGTCGATCGCGAACGTCGTGACCTGGGTCTACGTCGGCTACAACATGCTGATCATCTACTCGTCGCTGCTCTCCATCCCGACGGAGATCTACGAGGCGGCGCGCTTGGACGGGGCGGGGCAGTTCCGCATCGCCTGGTCGATCAAGATCCCCCTCGTGCGGCCGGCGATCGTGATGACCGCCATCTTCTCGATCATCGGCACGCTGCAACTACTGGCGGAGCCGCAGGTGTTCCGCTCCTTCAGCTCGGCGGTGACCAGCACCTACACCCCGAACATGACGGTCTACGCGACCGCATCCATCCCCAACCCGAACCTCGCGGCCGCGTTCTCGGTCGTGCTGGCCGTGACCACGTTCGTGCTCTCGTTCGGATTCATGAAGTACATGCAGCGGAAGGGCAACGCATGAGCGCCACCGTCGCCACCCGCCGGGGCACCGGCGCCACCCGTCGCGTGCGCGAGCCCCTGGTCTCGCGCGGTTCGGCGATGCTCATCATGGCCGTGTTCACGGTCTACTTCCTGCTGCCGCTGTGGTGGCTGCTGGTCGCGTCCAGCAAGGACACCGGCGACATCCTCACGACGAACCCGCTGTGGTTCGCCGACTTCCGGCTGTTCGCGAACATCGGCGACCTGTTCGCCTACCGCGACGGCATCTACCTGCGCTGGCTCGGCAACTCGCTGCTGTACGCCGGCCTCGGCGGTGCGATCGCGACGCTGCTGGCGGCGATGGCGGGCTACGCCCTCGCGAAGTACCGCTTCCCGGGGCGCGAGTTCCTCTTCAACGTCGTGCTCGGCGGTGTGCTCGTGCCCGCCACGGCCCTCGCTCTGCCGCTGTTCCTGATCTTCAGCCAGGTGCAGCTGACGAACACGTTCTGGGCGGTGTTCCTCCCCTCGCTCGTGAGCCCGTTCGGCGTCTACCTCGCGCGCATCTTCGCCGCATCCTCCGTGCCCGACGAGCTGCTGGAGGCCGCGCGCCTGGACGGCTCGGGTGAGATCCGCACCTTCTTCACCGTGAGCATGCGACTGATGACGCCGGCGCTCGTGACGATGTTCCTCTTCCAGTTCGTCGCCATCTGGAACAACTTCTTCCTGCCGCTGATCATGCTGCGAAGTGAAGAGCTCTTCCCGGTGGTCTACGGCCTGTTCGGGTGGAACAACCAGCTGAATCAGCTGCCCGAACTGCGCGGGCTCGTCCTCATCGGCGCTCTGCTGTCGGTGATCCCCCTGATCGTCACGTTCCTGCTGCTGCAGCGCTTCTGGCGCGGCGGCCTGGGAGCGGGCGCCATCAAGTGAACCCAGACTCCGGGCGGAAGGAACCGCCCGGCCCTCGTCCGACGGAAAGGCCCGAAGGACGCACCACCAAGAAAGGGATGGAAATGCAGCACCCCAGAAAGAAGGCGGTCGCAGCCCTCGCGCTGTCGGCGTTCCTGCTCGCCGGCTGTGCCGCGGGCGGCGATCAGGGCAGCGACGCCGCTGCCGGCGACTGCGCACCGGCCGACGGCCCGGTCACGCTCGAGTTCACCTCCTGGATCCCGGGCATCGAGGATGTCGTGAAGATCTGGAACGACGAGAACCCCGACATCCAGGTGAAGGTTCAGACCGGCCCCAACGGCAACAGCGGCACCTATCAGAACTTCTTCAACCAGATCGCGGCCGGCAACGCGCCCGACCTCGGCCAGATCGAGTACGACGCGCTCCCCAACTTCCTCGTTCAGGATGGCGTCGAGAACATCGCGAACTGCGGCGATGTGAGCTCCGCCAAGGATCAGTTCGTCGGCTGGGCGTGGAGCCAGGTGGCCCTCGACGGCGGCGTCTACGGCATCCCGCAGGACATCGGTCCGATGGGGCTGTTCTACCGCTCCGACCTGTTCGCGGCCAACAACATCCCCGTGCCGACGACCTGGGACGAGTACAAGGAGGCTGCGAAGAAGATCCGCGCGCTCGGCGGCTACATCACGAACTTCTCGCAGTCCGACATCAACCAGTTCGCAGGCTTCGTCTGGCAGGCCGGCGGACAGTGGTTCGACAACGGTTCCGACGGCTGGAAGGTCTCGCTGACCGACGACGCCTCGACCAAGGTCGCCGACTACTGGCAGGACCTCATCAAGGAGGACCTCGTCAGCACCTACCCCGCGTGGACCGACGAGTGGAACAACGCCTACAACTCGAGCCAGGTCTGGACGTGGAACTCGGCCGTCTGGGGCGCGAACTCGATCTCCAGCGGCGCACCCGACACGTCCGGCAAGTGGTCGGTCGCGCAGATGCCGCAGTGGAAGGCGGGCGACGCGGTCTCCGGCAACTGGGGCGGCTCCTCGATCGCTGTACTCAAGGGCAGCAAGCACCCTTACGAGGCATCGAAGTTCGCGCTGTGGCTGAACACCTCGGATGAGGCGCTGACCGCGCTGAACAAGGCCGCCAACATCTACCCCGCGACCACCGAGGGCCTGAAGCTCCCGTCGCTGGCCGAGGGCGTCGACTTCTACGGCGGACAGAAGATCTACGACGTGTTCGCGCAGGCGGCCACCGAGGTCACCCCCGACTTCGTGTGGGGCCCGACGATGACGCAGACCTACGCCGACGTCTCCGACGGCTTCAAGGCCGCGGTGTCCGGTTCGGGAACGCTCGCCGACGCACTGAAGAAGGGTCAGGACGCGACCATCAAGACGCTCGAGTCGCAGTCGATCCCGGTTCAGAAGTAGCACCGGCCGTGATGCCCCGGGATGCCAGCGCGTCCCGGGGCATCATGCATTCCCGGTACGCCTCAGGCACTGTCGCGGACGACGAGCGTCGCGCCGATCTCCTGCGCGGATGCGGGCTCGTCGGTCTCGATCATGCGCACGAGCACCTCGACGGCACGAGAGCCCAGCGCGTCGAAGTCCTGCCGCACGGTCGTCAACGGCGGACGGTACTCGCTCGCATCGACGATGTCGTCGAAGCCCACGACCGCGACGTCCTCGGGCACGCGTCTGCCCGCGTCGGCCAGAGCCCGCAGCAGACCGAGGGCCATCTGGTCGTTCGCGACGAAGACGGCGGATGCGGCGGCGAAGGCCGCGCCGCGCTCGTAGCCCGAGCGGGAGGTCCAGTCGCCGCGCTCCGGCTCTGGCGCGTCGATGCCCGCTTCGGCGAGCTCCTCGCGCCAGCCACGCTCGCGCTCGGAGGCAGCGAAAGACGTCACCGGACCGGCCAGGTGATGCACCGTGCGATGACCGGCGTCCAGCAGGTGCCGCGTCGCGAGACGGGCACCGCCCGCGTGATCGGTCTGCACGATCGTGAAGCGGTCATCGGGCGGCGAGTCGACGACGACCAGACGGAGCCCCGCGGGCGGCTCGGCACCGCGAGCCAGTCGCGTCGCCTCGTTCAGGACGACGGCGCCGTCGACACCCTGATCACGCAGCTGCGAGAAGGCCTCGGCGATGTCACGGGTGCCGGCGACCGTGACGATCGCGAGCGCGTAGTCCCGCTCGGCAGCGGCCTCCGCGATCGCCTGCAGCATGCGCGAGTTGCCGACCGAGGCGAGGGTGGACACGACGAGACCGATCGTGCGGGTCTGCCCGGTGCGCAGAGCCCTCGCCGCGCGGTGCATCCGATAGCCCAGCGCACTCATGGCCGCCTCGACCCTGGCGCGCGTCGCCGGGTCGACGCGCGGGCTCTGATTCACGACGCGGGACACGGTCTGAGCGGACACGCCCGCGTGCGCGGCGACATCCGCCATCGATACCCGAACCATCACGCCCCCGTCGTCATGTTGACGATATCACGCCCGAAATGTAGCGTGTTATCGTGAACACACCTCAGCAGGATGTCGCACTCCTCGGTGCGGGCGTCGTGAAGCGACCCACGCGCCTCGCCGACGGCCGCGAGCTCATCTACTACGACGACCCCGACACGACCCTTCCGCCCGAGCGCAGCATCGATGCGCGCGAGCTGGCACCGCGTCCGGAGACCGCGACGATGCGTCTCGATGTGCTGACCGGCGATTGGATCTCCATCGCCGCCAACCGCCAGAACCGCGCGTTCCTTCCGCCCGCCGAACTCGACCCGCTCGCCCCGCAGACGCCGACGAACCCGTCCGAGATCCCATCGCGCTACGACGTGGCCGTCTTCGAGAACAAGTCGCCCTCGTTCGGCCCGGCCCTCGCCGCGGAGACCGACGACGCCCCGGCGGCCGTCGACCCGCCGCAGAGTCTCGCCGACCTGGCCGAGTACGGACTCGGCCGCACCCGCACGTCCGTCGGACGCACCGAGGTCGTGTGCTTCAGCCCAGAGCACGCGGGCTCGTTCGGCACCCAGAGCGTCACACGCGCTCGTACCGTGATCGAGGCCTGGGCCGATCGCACGGCTGCGCTGTCGGCGCTGCCCGGCATTCAGCAGGTCTTCCCGTTCGAGAACCGCGGGCAGGAGATCGGCGTGACCCTGCCGCATCCGCACGGGCAGATCTATGCCTACCCGTACGTCACCCCGCGCACCCAGCGCCTGCTGGCGGCCCTCGACCGCACCGGCGATGATCTGTTCGATCGCATCCTCGAGATGGAGTCGAAGAGCGAGCGCATGATCCTCCGCGGCGAGCACTGGAGCGCCTTCGTGCCGTTCGCCGCGCGGTGGCCGCTGGAAGTGCACCTCGTTCCGCACCGCCACGTCGCCGATTTCGCCGAGACGAACGATGCCGAGCGCGACGAACTGGCACCCCTGTACCTGCGGCTGCTGCGCGGCGTCGATGCGCTCTACGACACCCCGACGCCCTACATCGCGGCCTGGCACCAGGCCCCCGTGCACACCGGCCGTGCGGGTGCTCGCCTGCACCTCGAACTGACCTCGCCGCGTCGCGCGGCCGACAAGCTGAAGTACCTCGCCGGAAGCGAGGCGGCCATGGGCGCCTGGATCGGCGACGTTCCGCCCGAGACCGCCGCCGCACGCCTGCGCGAGGCCGTAGAAGGAGTGTCGCTGTGACCCCGATGGATGCGGCCGCCGCCGCCCGCGAGCTGTTCGTCGAACTGACCGGCCACGAGCCCATCGGCCACTGGTCGGCACCGGGCCGGGTGAACCTGATCGGCGAGCACACCGACTACAACGACGGCTTCGTGCTGCCGTTCGCGATCGAGCACCGCACGCACGTCCAGCTGGGCCTTCGCGAGGACGGCCGCATCCGCGTCGTCTCGACGTTCGACCCGGTGCCGGTGGAGGTCGCGCTCGACCAGCTCGACGCCCTCTTCCCCGAGGGGCGCAGCGACGTGCCGGAGTGGTCCACGTACCCGCTCGGCGTCGCGTGGGCGCTGTTGGCGGCGTCGGGCAGGGACGCCGCGAGCGTCACGGGCGTCGACATCGCGATCGCCTCCGACGTGCCGGTGGGGGCAGGGCTCTCCTCCTCCGCCGCGATCGAGGGAGCGACCGCATCCGCTCTCAACGACGTGTGGGAGCTGGGCCTGGACCGCGTCGCTCTCGCCAAGGTCGGCCGCGTCGCGGAGAACGAGGCCGTCGGCGCCCCCACCGGGATCATGGACCAGATGGCGTCGATGCTCGGCGAGCAGGATGCGGCGATCTTCCTCGACTGCCGCACCCTCGACACCACGGTCGTCGACCTCGGTTTCGCGGCCGCGGGTCTCGCGCTGCTGGTCATGGACACGAACGTGAAGCACTCGCACTCGACCGGCGGCTACGGCGAGCGCCGTGCGTCGTGCGAGCTGGGAGCATCGATCATGGGGGTTCCGGCGCTCCGCGACCTGCGCGTCGAGGACCTCGCCGAAGCTCGGACGAAGACCGACGACGTGACCTTCCGCCGGATGCGCCACGTCGTGACCGAGGATCAGCGCGTGCTCGACACCGTCCGGACGCTTCGCGAGCAGGGTCCGCGCGCCATCGGCGAGCTTCTCCTCGCCTCCCACGCCTCCATGCGCGACGACTTCGAGATCTCGGTGCCCGAGCTCGACACCGTGGTCGAGGCGGCCATGGCGGCCGGTGCGATCGGCGCACGCATGACCGGCGGCGGCTTCGGCGGCGCGGCCATCGCGCTCATCGACGCGGACCGGGTCGACGCGGTGTCGGATGCGGTGCGCCGCGCCTTCGCCGACGCCGGGTTCACCGCGCCGACGATCTTCACCGTGACCCCGTCGGCCGGCGCGCACCGCGACGCCTGACCGGGCGCGACGACCCACCATCCGCGCGAAGGAGCATCGATGCACCGCGACGACGACACCACGGCACACCTGCGCGCCGCGGGTGTGAGCCTGCTGATCGAGCTCACCGACCCGGTTCCCCGCATCCTGCACTGGGGAGCGGATCTCGGCGATGCCACCGATCTCGGCGCGGGCATGCGCCTCACGGGTGCTCCCGCCGTGCTGAACAACGCGCCGGATGCGGCCCGCACGTTCACGATCTGGCCGACCGAGCGCGACGGCTGGTCGGGGACCCCCGCACAGGCGGGCCACGCAGCCGGTGCGGCCACGACGCCTCGCCCGCGCCTCGTCGATGTCCGGGTGTCGCACGACGAGGCGGGGGGCGGCCGGGTCCGCATCCTGATGCGCGATGAGGTGACCGGCCTGGACGGCGAGGCGACATACGCCCTCGACCGTTTCGGCGTGCTGAGCGTCGCGCTCTCCCTCACGCGTCCGGCCGAGGGCGGCGCCGACGCACCCTACGACGTGGAGGCGCTGCGCGCCCTCATGCCGGTACCCGCCCGCGCGAGCGAGGTGCTCGACTTCTCCGGCAAATGGGTGCGCGAACGCTCGCCGCAGCGTGGCGCGCTGCGCGACGGCAGCCACGTGCGGCGCGCGCGGCGGGGCAAGCCGGGGCACGATTCACCGTTCCTGCTCGCGTTGGGAACGCCGGGCTTCGGTTTCGGGCATGGAGAAGTCTTCAGCGCGCACCTCGCCTTCTCGGGCGACGCCGAGTACCTCGCGGAGAGGCTGCCGGAGAGCGCGGGGGCGCTGCGCTCGGTCATCGGCGTCGGCGAACTGCTCCGTGCCGGCGAGATCCGTCTCGCGCCCGGCGAGCGCTACGACGCTCCGCTCGCGATCTTCACCTGGTCGGATGCGGGCCTCGACGGTCTCTCGGATCGCCTGCACCGGCGTCTGCGCGCACGGGGGACGCATCCCGCATCGCCGCGCCCGCTGACGCTCAACACCTGGGAGGCGGTCTACTTCGACCACGATCTGTCGCGTCTGTCGGCGCTCGTCGAGCGCGCCGCCGAGGTGGGCGTCGAACGCCTCGTGCTCGACGACGGCTGGTTCCGCCACCGCCGATCCGATCGTGCCGGTCTCGGCGACTGGTACGTCGACGAGGGCGTGTGGCCCGAGGGACTCAGCCCCCTGGTGGAGCAGGTGCGTGCGGCGGGCATGCAGTTCGGCCTGTGGTTCGAGCCGGAGATGATCAGTCCGGACTCGGACCTCGCGCGTGAGCATCCGGAGTGGATCCTCGCGCCCGCCGAGGGTCTCGGCGGCACGTCCCGGCACCAGCAGGTGCTCGACATCGCCAGACCCGAGGCGTGGAACCACCTGCTGGAGCGCATCAGCTCGCTCGTCGCGGCGTACGACATCGACTACCTGAAGTGGGATCACAATCGCGACCTGCTCGAGGCCGTCGCACACCGCGGCGACGGCGACCGACCCGCGGTCCACAGGCAGACCCTCGCGCTGTACCGGCTGCTCGACGAGCTGCGACGCCGGCATCCCGGTCTCGAGATCGAGACGTGTTCCGCGGGCGGCGGGCGCGTGGATCTCGGCATCCTGGAGCGCACCGACCGCGTGTGGGCCTCCGACTGCAACGACCCCGTCGAGCGCTCCCAGATCGAACGCTGGACCCGACTGATCGTGCCGCCCGAGCTGATCGGCTCCCACCTGGGCGATGCCGAGGCGCACACGACCTCCCGCGTCACCGACCTGTCGTTCCGCTTCCTCACGGCCCTCACCGCGCACGCGGGCATCGAGGCGGACCTGACGCGCCAGGACGACGCGCAGCTGGCGGCGACCCGCGCCTGGGCCGACCTCTACCGGGAACTGCGCCCTCTGGTGCACAGCGGCCGCGTCGTCAATGCGGACCTCGTCGACGACGCGACGCAGCTCACGGGAATCATCGCGCAGGACGGGTCGCGCGCGCTCTTCACCTGGGCACGGCTGGCGAGCTCCGCCGACGGCCAGGTCGGCCGCATCCCGTTCCCGGGACTCGATGCGAAGGCGCGTTACGGCGTCCGCATCCGCACCGAGATCGGGCAGGCGAAGCGCCGCGACGTCACACCCCCGGAGTGGATCAGCCGCGCCCTGGAAGAAGAGGTCGTGCTGCCCGGAGCGGTCCTGGCGACGGCGGGCGTCCCGCTGCCGACGCTCGACCCGCAGCAGGCGATGCTCTTCGACGTGCGACGCCTCGACTGAACGCGCCGCCCCGAAGCGGAGGGGATGCGGTGAGCGGAGCGCGCCTCGAGGGATGCACGCGCTCCGCTCACCGGATCCCCTCCGCCCACGGCATCCTGAGCCTCAGGCGTTGCCGGCCGCGATCAGCTCGTCGACCTGCTGGTCGGTCACGGGCGCGTTCGGGAAGGCGGCGAGGCGGCCGATCGGGAACGACGCCATCATCTTGATCATCCCCGCGTCGTCACCGAACATCGCCGTGATCGCCGGCCCGATGATCGGCGCGGTCGCGGGGTTGTCCAGCAGTTCGCCGATCGATGATTCGCGCGACAGCGGCGGACGCACCTCGTCACCGGTCAGCTGCAGCGCGACGGAGGAGCGGATGTCACGGCTCGACGCCGCCACATCGAAGACGTACTCGCCCGGCTCCACGACCCAGCCTTCGACGCGGATGTCCCAGTAGGCGAGGTCGCTCCGGCGGACGATGAGCTCGGCCGTGCGGGTCTCGCCCGCATCCAGCGCAACCGACAGGAACGACTTCAGCTCCCGCGGCGCCCGCTGCACGGCGGAGGCGGGCAGGGAGGAGTAGACCTGCACGATCTCGCGCCCGGCACGATCGCCCGTGTTCGTGACGTCGACCCGCACGCGCACGTCACCCGTCTCGGTCACCTCGGCCGTCGCATCCCCGTAGGCGAAGCTCGTGTACGAGAGGCCGTGTCCGAACGGGAAGGCGACATCCTTCGCCGCCGCGTCGAACCCGCGATAGCCGACGAGGAGACCCTCGCCGTAGCGGACGTGGCCGAACTCGCCCGGGAAGCTGCCGTAGGAGGGGGTGTCCTCCAAGCGGAGCGGAATCGTCTCGGTGAGCTTGGCCGACGGGTTGACGTCGCCGAAGAGCACGTCGGCCGTGGCCGAGCCGCCGGCCTGGCCGAGCAGCCAGCCCTCGAGGATCGCCGGCACGCGCTCGGCGAAGGGCAGCGCGACCACCCCGCCGTTGGAGAGCACGACGACCACATCGGGGTTGGCCTTGACGACCTCGTCGACGAGCGCGAGTTGCACGGCAGGCAGATCGATGTGCGTCCGATCGAAGCCCTCGGACTCCTCTGCGGCGGGAAGGCCGAGGAACAGCACGACGCGGTCGGCGGATGCGGCGACGGCGACCGCTTCGGCGCGCAGCGCGTCCGCATCGCCGCTGCCGTCGAACGTGAAGCCCGCTGCGTACGCGACGTCGCCGTCAGCCGCTTCGCGGATCGCGTCGAGGGCCGCATCCACCCGCGTCGGGTTGATGAGCGAGGACCCCGCGCCCTGGAAGCGCGGCTCGGCGGCGAACGCGCCGAGGACGGCGATGCGCTGCGAGCGGCCGAGGGGCAGGATGCCGCCGTCGTTCTTCAGCAGCACGATCGAGCGACCCGCGGCCTCGCGGGCGAGCGCGTGGTGGGCCTCGACGTCCAGCGTTCCGGATGCGGCGGGCCGCGCTCCGGCCTTGCGCACGAGCTCGAGCACGCGGCCGGCGGCGAGATCCACGGCGGCCTCGTCCAGCGACCCGTCCCTCACGGCGGCGACGAGCTGCGCGTCGGTGCGACCGCCACTCGAGGGCATCTCGAGGTCGAGCCCCGCCACGACGCCGGCGACGCGGTCGTTGACCGCGCCCCAGTCGGACACGACGAGCCCCTCGAAGCCCCACTCGCCGCGGAGCACGGACGTGAGCAGCCAGGGATCCTCGGAGGCGTAGACGCCGTTGATGCGGTTGTACGAGCACATGACGGTCCACGGCTGTGCGTCCTCCACGACGCGCTGGAAGCCCCGCAGGTAGATCTCGCGCAAGGGCCGGGGATCGACGTCGCTGGAGACGCGGAGCCGGTCGGTCTCCTGGTTGTTCGCGGCGAAGTGCTTGAGCGAGGCTCCGACACCCCGCGACTGGATGCCGCGCACGAGGCCGGCTCCCATGACGCCCGACACGATCGGATCCTCGGAGAAGTACTCGAAGTTGCGGCCGCACAGCGGGGAACGCTTGATGTTGACGCCGGGGCCGAGGATCACGGCGACGTCCTCGAGCGCGGACTCCGTACCCAGAGCTACTCCCACCCGCTCCGCGAGCTCGGGGTCGAACGACGAGCCCAGGCCCACAGCGGGCGGGAAGCACGTGGCGGGAACGCTCTGCGCGAGGCCGAGGTGATCACTCGCCGCCGACTGCTTGCGCAGTCCGTGAGGGCCGTCGGTCATCATGATCGAGGGCACCCCGACCCGGTCGATCGGCTTGGTGGTCCAGAAATCGCGGCCGCTGGTGAGCGAAGCCTTCTCCTCGAGCGTCAGCTCGGCAGGGGACACATCCGTCATGGTGCTCCTTCGTGATCACGGCGCTGCTCCGCGCCGACGCGAAAAGCTTATGTCGCTCGGTTTTCGTCGCACAAGCCGTTTCGGGCATATCCTCGGGAACATGACGCAACGGGGGTCCTATGCCAAGGGCGTCGCCCGGCGCGAACAGATCCTCGAGGCGGCGCTGGCCGTGATCGCCCGCGAGGGCTACCGCGCCGCATCCGTCCGTGAGATCGCGGACGCCGTCGCACTCAGCCAGGCCGGCCTGCTGCACTACTTCGACAGCAAGGAGCACCTGTTCGTCGAGATCCTCCGCAAGCGCGACGAGCTCGACCTGCGCGCCTACCATCCCGAGGGCGGCGAGGAACTGCCCGAGGCATACGAGCGGATGATCGCGCACAACGCACAGGTGCCCGGGCTCGTGCACCTCTTCGCGCGGATGTCGGTCGAGGCGAGCGATCCCGCGCATCCGGCTCACGCATACTTCGCCGACCGCACCTCCGGATTCCTGGACGGCCTCCGCGACTGGTTCCAAGAGGCAGCCGATGCCGGGCGGATGGCGCCGGAGGTGTCGCCCGCGACTGCCAGCAGGCTCGTGCAGGCGGCATGGGACGGCGCCCAGCTCCAGTGGCTGCTGGACCCCTCGGTCGACATGGCCGCGATCGTCCGCGCCGCGTTTCAGAGCGCTCTGACCGGACGCCAGGCGCAGCTGCGATGACCGATCCTCTCGTCACCATCTCGACCGGCACCCTCCGCGGCCTCCGCCGCCCGGGCTCCCTCGCGTTCCTCGGCATCCCCTTCGCCGCGGCTCCGATCGGCGAGAACCGCTTCGCCGCCCCTCAGCCGGTGACGCCCTGGGACGGCGTGCGCGATGCGACCGCCTACGGCCCGACCCCGCAGCGCGGGGATACCGGGATCACCCTCATCCCCGAGCCGTCGGTGCCGGGCGACGCGACGCTCAACGTGAACGTCTTCACACCGGACACGGATTCGGCGGCCCCCTCCCCCGTGCTCGTGTGGATCCACGGCGGCGGCTACATCTCCGGCTCTCCCGCGAGCCCCTGGTACGACGGCGACACGTTCGCGCGTGCGGGCATCGTCGTCGTGACCCTCTCGTACCGGCTCGGGTTCGACGGGTTCGGGGCGATCGAGGGCGCCGTGAGCAACCGTGGCGTGCGGGACTGGATCGCGGCCCTCGAGTGGGTGCAGCGGAACATCGCCGCGTTCGGCGGCGACCCCGCGCGCGTGACGATCGGCGGGCAGTCGGCCGGCGGCGGGGCGGTGCTCACGCTACTGGGGATGCCGGCGGCGCAGCACCTCTTCTCGGCAGCGTGGTCGATCTCCGGTGCGCTCGGGGACGTCCCACTCGATGAGGCGCGCGCCCGCGGCGCGCGCCTCGCGGTCGCGGCGGGCGTGAGCGCGGACCGCGACGGCTTCGCCTCTGTGCCCGAGGAGAGGCTGCACGCCCTGCAGAGCACGATCGAGCTCGCCCCGCACCGCGGACGGCTCGCGCCGCTGCGGGAGATGATCGCCGAGCGCGCGTGGGGTCCCGCCGTCGACGGCGAGCTTCTCCGCACCGACACCCCGACCTCGATCGCCGGCGGAGTCGGCGCCGACAAGCCGCTGCTGATCGGCTCCACGGCCGACGAGTTCACGATGGTGACCGACTCCTTCGCCCACAAGCTGCGCCTCGTCCCCGCCTCGCTGGCGTTGGCCGTTCTGGGACTCGACCGCCGGCGGCGGCGCGCCTACCTGCGCGACAACCCGGCTCCTCGCGCGAAAGGGACGGCCGCCGTGCTCGGGCGCTACGTGACCGACCGCGTGTTCGGCGCGCTCGTGCCGCGGGTGGCAGACGCCCGGCGCTCGGCCGCCCGCACGTGGGCGTACCGCTTCACCTGGCCCTCGCCCACGATCGGTTGGGCCTGCCACTGCCTCGACGTGCCGTTCTGGTTCGGACGGCTCGAGGCCGACGGCGTCGCCCGGATCGCCGGCCCGCATCCGCCCGCATCCCTCGCCGAACGGATGCACGCGACGGCGGTGGCCTTCATCCGCGACCACAGCGCGGCGTGGACGCCGTGGGGCGAGGCGCCCGGCACCACCCAGGTCTTCGACCTCGACTCCCCCGTCGTCGACGACGGCTACGCCGGCACGGCCGCCCTGCTCTGAGGGCGCGTGTCATTCCGCGAGCTGGAGTCAGGCCTCGCGGGGCAGCGGCGGGATGAGGACGGCGCGCGGCATCCGGGCGCGCATGACGG
The DNA here is from genome assembly GCF_021398715.1 of Microbacterium binotii. Lineage (NCBI taxonomy): Bacteria > Bacillati > Actinomycetota > Actinomycetes > Micrococcales > Microbacteriaceae > Microbacterium > Microbacterium binotii. The sequence goes on from NZ_CP090347.1 coordinate 2,883,938, forward strand.
CGACCGCATCCGCGTTGTCGTCGACGAGCACGGCGTGCCGACCGAGCGGAGCCGCGACCGCGCCAGTGGTGCCGCTGCCCGCGAAGAGGTCCAGCACCGCGTCGCCGGGACGACTGGATGCCTGCACGATACGGCGCAGCACCCCCTCGGGCTTCTGCGTCGGATACCCGGTCTTCTCACCGCCGGAGGTCGGCACGATCGTGTGCCACCACACATCCGTCGGCAGCTTGCCGCGCGCGGCCTTCTCGGCGGTGACGAGTCCCGGCGCCATGTAGGGCTCGCGATCCACCGCATCCGCGTCGAAGAAGTACCGCGCCGGATCCTTCACGTACACGAGGATCGTCTCGTGCTTCGTCGGCCATCGGCGCCGGCTCTTCGCGCCGTAGTCGTAGGCCCACACGATCTCGTTCAGGAACCGCTCGCGACCGAACAGGGCGTCGAGCATGACCTTCGCGTAGTGCACCTCGCGGTAGTCGAGGTGCAGGTACAGCGTGCCGTCGTCGGCCAACAGGCGCCAGGCCTCGAGCAACCGCGGCTCGAGAAAGCCCCAGTAGTCGTCGAAACGGTCGTCGTACGCGCGCAGATCGCCGCGCAGCCGTGCGTACTCCTGCCCGCGGAAGCCGGGCTGGGAGGCCGCATCCGGCGCGGGCGCGGTCGCCGTCTCGATCGCACGGATGCGGGAGCGCCCGGTGTTGAAGGGCGGATCGAGGTACACGAGCGTGAAAGCCCCGGACGGGAGCTCCCTCGCGACCGCGAGGTTGTCGCCGTGGTGGATGGCGACCGTGCCCACGGTGGCGTCGCTCACGGCACGCGCTGCAGCCACGCATCCGTGGCGAACTTGCTCGCAACGAGCGCCTCCGCCTCGGCGTATTCCTCTTCGGTGATATGCCCGGCCGTCGCGCCGTACATCGTGGAGAACGTGCTGATGAAGCGCTCGATGATCTGTTCTCGCGGCAGTCCCGTCTGGCGCCGCAGCGGGTCGACGCGCTTGGCCGCCGAGACCGTGCCCTTGTCGCTCAGCTTCTCGCGCCCGATGCGCAGCACCTCGGTCATGACCTCGCCGTCGAGGTCGTAGCTCAGGGTCGCGTGATGCAGGACGCCGCCGTTGGCGAGGCGCTTCTGCGCGGCGCCCCCGATCTTGCCCTGCGGGGAGGAGATGTCGTTGAGCGGCTGGTACGTCGCCTCCACCCCGAGCGAACGCAGCGCCTGCAGCGCCCAATCATCGAGGAACGCGTACGAGTCGGCGAAGGTCATGCCGGCCACGAGGGATGCCGGGACGTACAGCGAGTAGGTGATGATCGCGTTGGCGCCCATCATCATCGCGCCGCCGCCCGAGATCCGTCGCACGACGTCGTAGCCGTGGCGGGCCGCTCCCTCCGGGTCGACCTCGTTGCGCAGGGATTGGAAGGAGCCGATGACCACGGCGGACTCGTTCCACTCCCAGAGCCGAAGGGTGGGGTTGCGGCGGCCGTCTCCCACGCGCGCGGTGAGCACCTCGTCGAGCGCGAGGTTCATCCGCGGCGAGACGGGCGCGTCGTGCACGACCTCCCAAGCGAAGTCCTTCCAGCCGGGAGCGGTGACCAGCGCCCGTCGAACGACGGTGCCGACCGCCTCGGGCGAGAAGCCGAGCAGCTGCGCGCCGTCCGGAAGCGCCGCGCGCACGGCGGCGGCGATCGCGGCCGCATCCGTCTCGACCGAGAGTCCCTCGATCGCCCGGTCGATGTCGATCAGCGCCTCGTCCGGCTCGAGGAAGAAGTCGCCCGCGAGGTGCACGTCGGCGATACGCCCCTCCCGCACCTCGAGATCGACGACAACGAGCTTGCCCCCGGGGACCTTGTACTCACCGTGCATGATCTCAGCCTAGGTCGCCCGGGAATCTCAGACGCGCGAAGGGATGCGGGCGTCGAGCCAGGCGAGGAGGTCCGCGCGCACGTCGGCCTGCATGACCTCGTTGAAGATCTCGTGGCGCGCGCCGGGGTAGACGAGGGTCGTGACGTCGGTGAGCCCGGAACGCTCGCGGTACTCGGCGGCGAGCTTGTGGACGCTGCGGGGACCGCCGACGGTGTCGTCGCGCCCGACCATGAGCAGGATCGGGATGTCGCGGCCCAGATTCCGGCGCGGACGCCCGAACAGTCGCGCGGCGTCGACGGGTCCGAAGAGCTTCAGCAGGGGCGTGCCCGTGGTGAGCGGGTCGTCGGCGAAGGCGCGGCCGACCGAGAGGTCGCTCGACAGCCACGCGGTTCCCGTGGCGTCCTCTCGCCGCCACGGCGCGTTCAGGTTGCCGGCGTTGAGCGTGCCCGGCAGACGCAGCGCCGATCCCGACAGCACGACGGCGTCGTAGGCCTCGGGATGCCGGTTCACCAGGATCTGTGCGAGGAACGACCCCCAGGAGTGCCCCAGCAGCACGAGCGGCAGGTCGGGGTTCTCGTCGCGGATGCGGCGGGTCAGCTGCCAGACGGCATCCACCGCCGCCCGGTGTCCGCCGCGACCGAGCCGGCCGAGCCGCGCGGGATCCCCCCATTGCTTCATACCGGTGCGCCCGTGGCCGCGGTGGTCGTCCGCGTAGACCGCGAAGCCGGCTTCCGTGAGGGCGTTGATCAGAGCGGGGTAGCGACCGGCGTGCTCGCCGACTCCGTGCAGGAGTTGCACGACACCGCGCACAGCGCCCTGGGCGGGATGGACGTCGTAGACGATCGCGACGCCGTGCGCGTCGGTGAACTCCGGCATGGTCTCGATGTTATGGGTTCCGCGCAGCGCTGACGGGTGTAGCCTCTGGTCGATAAAGCTAGAAAAGCGAGACAAATTTATGAACGCTCCGTCATCCCGCCGCTGGGCGGGCCTGGTCTTCATCAGCGTCGCGGTGTCGCTGATCATCGTTGACTCGACGATCGTGAACGTCGCCGTGCCCTCGATCGTCGACGAGCTCGGCGTCTCCTCGACCGAGGTGCAGTGGATCCAGGAGGCGTACACGCTCGTCTTCGCCGCGTTCCTCCTGTTGTTCGGGTCGATCGCCGACCGGATCGGGCGGCGACGGCTCATGCTCATCGGCGTCGTCATCTTCGCCCTCGCCTCCATCGGCGCGGCGCTCGCCCCGGACGGGCGCCTGCTGATCCTCGCCCGCCTCGTGCAGGGTGTGGGCGGTGCGATGATCCTGCCGACCACGCTCTCCCTCATCAATGCGACCTTCCGCGGCAAGGAGCGCGGCATCGCGTTCGCCGTGTGGGGCTCGACGATCGGCGGCATGGCGGCCGTGGGGCCCCTGCTGGGCGGATGGCTCACCACGGCGTTCTCGTGGCGCTGGGCGTTCGGCATCAACCTGCCCCTCGCCGTCATCATCGTGATCGGCGTCCTGATGACCGTCCCGGAGTCCCGCGAGTCGGCCCGACGCGGCATCGACGGAGTGGGCGCATTCCTGTCGGTCGTCCTCTTCGGCTCCCTCGTGTTCGGACTCATCGAGGGTCGCACGTACGGCTGGTGGCAGAACACCGACACCACCTTCTCGCTCGGCTCCTTCACCTGGCCGTTCTCGATCTCGCCCGTGCCCGTCGCCTTCGCGATCGCCGTGGTCGCACTCATCGCCTTCATCGCGTGGAGCGCGCACCGGGTCCACCGCGGTCGCGCGGCCCTCCTCGATCTCTCGCTCTTCCGGATCGGCACCTTCCGCGACGGCAATCTCGTCGCGCTCACGGTCGCCCTCGGCGAGTTCGGCATCATCCTGTCGCTGCCCCTGTGGCTGCAGTTCGTCCTCGGCTTCGACGCGCTGCAGACGGGTCTCGTTCTCCTGGCCCTCGCGATCGGCTCCTTCGTGGCGAGCGGTTTCGCCGGCGCCGCATCCGGCCGCGTGACGCCGGTCGCGATCGTGCGGGTCGGGCTGCTCGCCGAGATCATCGGCATCGTCTGGGTCGGCCTCGTCGTCGCCCCGGATGCGGCCTGGGGCTGGCTGCTGCCGGCGCTGTTCGTCTACGGGTTCGGCGTGGGGCTCGCGACCGCGCAGCTCACGGGCGTCATCCTCCAGGACGTCCCGGTCGAGCTCTCCGGGCAGGGCTCGGGCACGCAGTCCACCTCCCGACAGGTCGGCGCGGCGCTCGGCGTCGCGATCCTCGGTACGGTGCTGTTCACCTCGACCGGCGGCCTGCTCGCGAGCTCGCTCGACGATGCCGGCGTGCCCGCATCCCAGCGCGATGAGATCGTCTCGAGTGTCGTCGACTCCGCAGGCGGCGCCATCGCGGGCCTCGCCGCGAACCCGCAGACCGCCGAGATCGCGACCGCGGCGGAGACCGCGTTCTCCGACGGCACCCGTTACGCCGCGTTCACCGCGGCGGGGTTCATCGCCGTGGGCCTGGTGGCGACGCTCACCCTCGGCGGCCGCCGCCGCGAGGAGGTCGAGACCGGGTAGCGCGGGGATCCTTAGCAAGACTAATGAGCTATGCTAAGGATCGAGATGATCGACGAATCCCCCCGCGCCGCCGAAGCGGCTGAGCTGCGCATGTCGGTCTTCCGTCTCGCCCGGCGCCTGCGCGCCCAGCGCGCGGTCGACTCGATGAGCGACGGACAGTTCTCGGTGCTCATGGCGCTGAAGGTCAACGGCACGCGCACGCTCGGCGAGCTCGCCGCACGCGAGCGGGTGACCGCGCCGTCGATGAACCGGACAGTCAACTGCCTCGAAGAGTCGGGCTACCTCGAGCGCCGGAGCGACGACACCGACCGCCGCAAGGTCAACATCGTGCTCACGGATGCGGGCCGCGCCGTCGTCGAAGAGACCGTGCGCCGTCGCAACGCGTGGCTCGAGGAGGCGCTCGACGAGCTGGACGCCGATGAGCGCGCGACGCTGCACGCCGCATCCGAGATCCTGCGCCGGGTGGCGGAGCGATGAGCGCGATGTTCCGCTCGATGCGGCTGTTCAACTACCGCGTCTGGTTCCTGGGCGCTCTCGTCTCCAACATCGGCGGCTGGATGCAGGCGACGGCTCAGGACTGGGTGGTGCTGACGCAGCTCACCGACAACGACGCCACCGCCATGGGCATCACGATGGCGCTGCAGTTCGGACCGCCCCTCGTCCTCGTGAGCATCACCGGCTGGGCGGCCGACCGCTTCGATCGACGACGGATGCTGCTGGTCACCCAGTCGACGCTGATGCTGCTGGCGGTCGCCGTCGGCGTCCTGCTGCTGACGAACGTCATGACACTGCCGCTCATGTGGTGCTTCGCGGCGGCGTTCGGTGTCGCCAACGCGTTCGACGCACCGGCGCGTCAGGCGTTCGTGACCGACATCGTGTCGCGCGACGACGCCTCCAACGCCGTCGCGCTCAACTCCGCATCCTTCAACGCCGCACGTCTGCTCGGTCCGGCGATCGGCGGCGTGCTGATTGTGCTGGTGGGCACCGGGTGGGTCTTCATGGTCAACGCGGGCACCTTCCTCGCGATGCTCGTCGCGCTCACGCTCGTGCGGGTGCGTGAGCTCGTGCCGCGCACCCGTGCGCCGGGCGGCGCACGACTGGCAGACGGCTTCCGCTACGTCGCGGGCCGGCCGGATCTGAAGGTGATTTTCGCGATGGTGTTCCTGATCGCGGCCTTCGGCATGAACTTCCCGATCTTCGCCTCCACCATGGCGGTGCAGTTCGGGCAGCAGGCCGACGGGTACGGGCTGCTGAGCTCCGTGCTCGCCATCGGCTCTCTCGCAGGAGCGTTGCTGGCCGCACGCCGCGATCGGGCCCGGATGCGGGTCGTGATCGCGGCGCTGGGAGCCTTCGGCGTCTTCTCCCTCATCTCCGCCGCGATGCCGACCTACCCGCTCTACGCCGTGAGCCTCGTGTTCGTCGGCTTCAGCACCGTCACGATCCTCACGACCGCGAACGGCTACGTGCAGACCACGACGGATCCGGCCCTGCGCGGCCGTGTTCTCGCGCTGTACATGGCGGTCATCATGGGCGCCACCCCCATCGGCGCCCCGATCGCCGGCTGGGTCGCCGATGCGTGGGGACCGCGCACCGCGATCGACGTCGGCGCCGTCGCGGGCCTCATCGGCTGCGCGATCGGCGTCACCTGGCTCCTCGCATCCGGCCGGGTGCGCCGCGACCCCGAGGCGCGCCTGCGCTTCGAGATCGACGAGACCCGGCCCGTCCGCGTCGTCGTGCCGGAGGAGTTCAGCGACGAGGTCGCCGCGGCCACCGCGCCGGTCACCCTCCCGGATGCGGCAGCGCGCCGCCGCATCCGCCGCCGCTCAGCCCGCACCGCCCGCGCCCCGCGTCCGTGACCCGCCGCCGCGCTCGAACGACCCGGACGACGGCGAAGCGCGCGGGTCAGGCCTCGCGGGTGATCGTGACCTTCACGTGCAGGTTGCTCTTGAACGGTCCCGCGTACACCCCTCGCAGCGGCGGCACGTCGTTGTAGTCACGTCCGCGCCCCACGAGCACGTGACGGTCGCCGATCTCGATGTTGTTCGTCGGGTCGAAGCCGGTCCACTCGCCGGCGAACCACTCGACCCACGCGTGCGACTCCCCCGTCACCGCGACGCCGACCTCGGCCTGCGGACGCGGATGCAGGTAGCCCGACACGTAGCGCGCCGGGATGCCCACGGAGCGCAGCGCACCGATGGCGATGTGCGCCATGTCCTGGCACACGCCCTTGCGCGCCTCCCACGCGTCGATCGCCGTGGAGTGCACCCCGGTCACACCGTGCATGTACTCCACCGCGTCCCCGATCGCGACGCAGATCTCGTGCGCCGCACGGCCCGGGTCGTCGTGCCGCGATGCGTAGGATGCGGCGAGCTCGGCGACCTCGGGATGCGGACGCGTGCGGTGCGTCTGCGTCAGCTGCTCGACGGTCTCGAGCGACCGCGCGGCCTCGGCCGCGAGGCGGTCCCAGGTGATGCCGGTGTGCTCGATCGGCCGCGGACGCACCTCGACGAGCGAGCGCGCGGTGATCGTCAGCGCCTGATGGGGCGAGAGCACGTCGAACGCGCTCACCCGCGTGCCGAAGTAGTCGACGTAGGTGTTGACGGCGGTCGACGGCTCGATCTCGAGCGCCGCACTGAGCACGAACTGACTCTCGGTGGTGCCGGGCAGCATCCGCGCCTCGTTGTACGAGGCGGAGACGTCGCCGCCGTACCGGAAGCCCGTCTCGTGCTCGATCCGCAGCCGCTTCATGAGGTCTCTCCGATCCAGCTGGGCTCGGCCTGCGTCGGGAAGAAGCGCTGGCGGATGGCGTCGGACGCTTCGCGCGTCACGGTCTGCACCCGGAGCATATGAGCGGGAAGCTCGCTCAGGATGTCACCGATCGGCAGGTACTCGAGGTCGTTGCGGATGCGGCCGAGCGCCCGAAGCACCTGGTTGGACTGCCCCACGCGGTCCTCACGCGGGTCGATCGCGGAAATGCACTCCTCGGCCCGCGAGATCGAGTAGATGATCGAGCGCGGGAAGAGGCGGTCGAGCAGCAGGAACTCTGCCGCGTTGCGCGCGCTCGGCATCCCGCGATAGGTGCGCAGGTAGGCCTCGTACGCACCGCACGAGCGCAGGATGGTGGTCCACGACGGACCCGACGCCTCGGTCAGCGACCGGGTCGCGAGCAGCCGCGCCGTCATGTCGGCGCGTTCGATCGACCGGCCGAGGGTGAAGAACTGCCACGCCTCGTCCCGGCTCGTCGACGAGTCGACGACGCCGACCGCGAGCGCGGCGCGCTCGCGCACCCACTGGAAGAACTCGTGCACCTTGTCGGTCTGCAGTCGCCGCGGCATCCGCGCGTTGGTCGTGTTGAGGCACTCCCACAGCTCGGTCGAGACGATCTCCCGCGCGCGGCGGGCGTTCTCGCGCGCCGAGGTCAGCGAGTAGAGGATGCTGGAGGGGTTCATGCGGTCGACGGCGAGGCGCGCGAGCACGTGCTCGCGGGTGACCGTCTCGACACCGTCGGGCGGCGAGGACCCCATGACCGCGAGCAGCGAGCGGCAGGCGGTGTCCTCGTCGATCCACGGGTCCTCGAGCAGCAGCTGCAGGTGCACGTCGAGGATGCGGGCGGTGCCGTCGCTGCGCTCGATGTAGCGCCCGATCCAGAACAGGCTCTCGGCGATCCGGCTCAGCAGCATTGCGCACCCCCCTCCTCCTGGTGCAGCTGTTGCTGCTGCTCCTGCTGCTCGACGTTCGAGCGGGGGCGGTCCTGAGGCGAGTGATCGACCTCGTCGGGAGTGACCTCGAATGCCGCATCCGTGATGATCGGGATGGCCTGCGTGATGGTCGAGGCCTGGTCGGCCACGAGCCCCGCCAGCCCCTGCCCCTGGCCGTACTCGACGTGGCCAGGGGCCGCACCGCCGACGACCCAGGTGTCCTTCGACCCGCCGCCCTGGCTGGAGTTGACGACGAGCTGCCCCTCCGGGAGCGCCACACGCGTGAGACCGCCGGGCAGCACCCAGATGTCGTCGCCGTCGTTCACGGCGAACGGCCGCAGGTCGGCGTGACGGGGCCGCATCCCGTCCTCGACGAGCGTCGGGATGGTGGAGAGCATGACGACCGGCTGCGCGATCCACCCGCGCGGGTCGGCCAGCAGGGTCTTGCGCAGCGTGTCGAGCTCGGCGCGCGAGGCGTCGGGACCGACCACGAGCCCCTTGCCGCCGGAGCCGTCGACGGGCTTCACGACGAGCTCGTCGAGCCGGTCGAGCACCTCTTCCAGCGCCGCCGGGTCCTCGAGCCGCCATGTGTCCACGATCGGCAGGATGGGCTCCTCCGACAGGTAGTAGCGGATGAGGTCGGGCGTGTAGGTGTAGAGCAGCTTGTCGTCGGCGACGCCGTTGCCCACCGCGTTGGCGATCGTGACGTTGCCCATGCGCGCGGCGAGCATGAGTCCCGGTGCGCCCAGCATCGAGTCGGCGCGGAACTGCAGCGGGTCGAGGAAGTCGTCGTCGACGCGGCGGTAGATGACATCGACGCGCTTGGGGCCGCGGGTGGTGCGCATGAAGACGCGCCCGCCCATGCACAGCAGGTCGCGCCCCTCGACGAGCTCCACGCCCATGAGTCGCGCGAGCAGCGTGTGCTCGAAGTACGCCGAGTTGTAGACGCCCGGCGTGAGCACGACGACATTGGGGTCGTCGATCCCGGGCGGGGCCGAGGCGCGCAGGGCCGCGAGCAGCTTGTTGGGGTAGTCACCCACCGGACGCACGCGCATCGAGAGGAACAGCTCGGGCAGAGTCTGCGCCATGACCCGTCGGTTGGAGATGACGTAGCTGACGCCCGAAGGCACGCGCACGTTGTCTTCGAGCACCCGCATCTTGCCGTGCTCGTCGCGGATGAGGTCGATGCCGGACACCTGGATGCGGACGCCGTTCGCCGAGTGGATGCCGGCGGCCTGGCGGTAGAAGTACTGGCTCGATGCGATCAGGCGCGCCGGGATCACGCCGTCGCGCACGCAGTTCTGGCGGCCGTAGGCGTCGTCGAGGAACGCTTCGAGGGCCCGGACGCGCTGCTTGACGCCGGCCTCGATCTCGCTCCATTCCGCGTAGTCGATGATGCGGGGCACCGCATCCAGCGGGAACGGCCGCTCCTCACCCGCGAAGTCGAAGGTGACGCCTTGAGCGAGGTAGCTGGAGGCGAGCGACTCCGTGCGCCCGCGCAGTTCCTCCTGCGTCATGCGCGCCAGCGCCTGGTAGAGCTCGCGGTAGGCGCTGCGCGACTCCGCCGCCGCGCCGGGATGCGCGGGATGACCGAACATCTCGTCGAACGCGGGCAGCCCCTGCGGGGTCTTGCGCGGCGCGAGAGTGGAGCCGTAGCCGTCGAACAAGTCGCCCATGCGATGAGCCTAATCGCGCGTGTATTGCCAGGATGTTTCTCCGCCGTTCGCGCGGTGGATTCCGGTCCCGGCCGGCGCGGCGCGGCGCGCCCCCGCACCCGCACCGCCGCGCATCCCGCGTCCGCCCGGGCGCATCCGCGCGGGGCGCATCCGTGTCTCAAACGTGCACGCGAGATGTCCCGCGCACGTGCACAAGTGAGACACGCAACACCCCACGCGTACCGCACCGTCATCCGCGGCACACGTGTCTCACACATGCACGCACCACGCCCCGCGCACCTTCACAAGTGGGACACGTAACGCCCCACGCGTCGCCCGCGGGCATCCGTGTCTCAAACGTGCACGCGAGATGTCCCGCGCACGTGCATATGTGAGACACGCACATCAGCCCGACGCGGCACGCACATCAGCACGCCCGCACCCCGCCCCGCCCAGCACCCCCGCACCCCGCCCCGCCACTCCCGGCCGGCGCGTCAGGGACGGGTGCGGGCGGCGCACAGCGCGCTGACAACGAGGCACCCGAGCATGCCCGCCGCCATCGGAACGGCGGTGTGCGAACCGAGCAGGCCGCCCACGGGCGCTGCGGCGGCGGCGACCGCGTACTGTGCCGAGCCCATGAGCGCCGCCCCCGCACCCGCGGCGAAGCGGGCTCGCGACAGGGCGAGGGCGCTCGCACCGGCCAGCACCGCGGACGCCGCCGCACCGCTCACGAGAACCGGCACGAGGAAGGTCACCAGCGTGAACGGTCCCCACAGCGCGAAGATCAACAGCGCCGTGGTCGCGACGAGCGCCGCCCCCTGCGCGGCCGCCATCATCCGTCGGATCCCGAAGCGCACCACCAGCACGGCGTTGAGCGTGCTCCCGGCGAGGACGGAACCCGCATAGAGCGCATACACGAGCGCGAAGCCCCACGGCCCCGTGTGCAGGATCTCCTGCGCCACGAAGGAGGACGCGGCGGAGTGGACGGCGAGCGCCGCGAAGGCGAATGCCATCGACAGGGCCGGCAGGACGTACCCGCGATCGCGCAACAGGCGCCCGTAGTTGGCGGCCATGGCACCGAGGCGGAGGGTCTGTCGCCGCCCGCGCTCCAGACTCTCGGGAACGAACAGGGCCGCCGCGGCCAGCGCGAGCGCGGCGAACACCGCGAGCACGAGGAAGCCCGCCCGCCAGCCGCCCAGCTGCAGCGCGGCGGCGCCGAGGATGGGAGCCACGAACGGACCCGCTGCGATCACGGACATGAGAATGCTGTACGCGCGGGCGGCGACCACGCCGGTCGCGAGGTCGGCCACCACCGCTCGGGCCACGACGACAACCGCCGCAGCACCCACGCCCTGCGCCACGCGCGTCACCACGAGCACCTCGATCGATCCGGCGGCCGCGGATGCGGCGGCTGCTGCGGCGAGCACCGCCAACCCGCACAGGAGCGCCGGGCGGCGGCCGGTCGCGTCCGAGAGCGGCCCGATCAGCAGCTGACCGCCCGCAACACCGATCAAGAACCCGGTGTAGACCATCTGACCGCCCGCGGTCGTGGTGCCGAGCTCGTCGACGATCACACCGAGGCCCGGCAGGAAGAGGCTGGCCGCGAGCGGGTTGGCGGTCATGAGCAGACCGAGCACGACGACGAAGCCCGCGGTCAGCGGCCGCGGCGCCGTCATCGAAGGACCGCTCGCACGAGACCCGAGTGTACGCATTGCGTGCAGTCGATCGCAATGCGTACACTTTACGGAGTCGATGACGACCTGGAAGGACGACGGATGTCCGCGTTGCGCAGCAATCTCCCTCCCACCTCCGCGCTCGGGGTCGCCCGTCGTGCGCAATGGCGCTCCCTCGGCATCCCTGCGGAGGAGCTCGACCGTCCCAAGATCGCGATCGTCAACACGTCGTCCGATCTCGCGGCGTGCTTCGCGCATCTCGACGACATCGTCGCCGTCCTCAAGAAGGAACTCCGCGCGCAGGGCCTGCTGCCCTTCGAGATCCGCACCGCCGCCCCTTCCGACTTCGTCACGAGCGCGGGGCGCGCGGGGCGCTACATCCTGCCCAGCCGCGACCTCATCGTGAACGACATCGAGGCGGCGGTCGAGGGTGCGCTGCTCGACGGCATGATCTGTCTCAGCTCCTGCGACAAGACGACGCCGGCGCACCTCATGGCGGCGGGGCGCCTGAACGTACCGACGGTGATCGTGCCGTGCGGCTATCAGCACTCGGGTCTGGCCGAGGGGCGCGAGGCGGACGTCGAGGAGGTCTTCCTGCTCGCCGCGCAGGCGGCCGTCACGGGAGCTCCCACCGACGACCTCATCGACCTCGCCGACGACGCGATCCTGGGTCCGGGGGTCTGCTCGGGCATGGCCACCGCGAACTCCATGCACGTGGTCGCCGAAGCGCTCGGCATGACCGTTCCCCGCGCCGCTCCCGTCCGCGCGAACGGCGCGCGGATGTGGGACAGCGTCCGCCGCTCGGCGGTCGCCATGGCCGATCTGATCGCCCGCGACATCCGACCTCGCTCCATCATCACCGCGGAGGCGATCCAGGATGCGGTGCGCGCCATGCTCGCCGTGGGCGGCTCGATGAACACCATCAAGCATCTGCAGGCGATCGCGATCGAGGCCGGCGTGGACGTCGATGTCTGGGGGCTGTTCCGCACGCTGGGGCGGCAGACCCCGCTGCTCGCCTCCGTGCGCCCCAACGGCCCCGCACTCATCGAGGAGTTCGACGACGCCGGTGGCGGGGCCACGCTGCTGCGCGCACTGCTGCCGCTGCTGCACGGCGAGCGACCCACCGCGGCCGGCACGACCGTCGCCGACAACGCGGCCGCGGCCCCCGCCCCGGACGGCGTGATCATCCGCTCGCTCGAGGACCCGTTCGGCACGGACCCCGCGATCTCCGTCCTGCGCGGCTCTCTCGCCCCGGGCGGCGCCGTCGCGAAGCGCCCCGTCCCGGATCCCGGTCCGCATCGCTTCCGAGGACCGGCGCGGGTGTTCGCGAACCGCGAGGAGGCGATCGGGGCGATCGGCGACGGGCGGCTCCAGCGCGGCGACGTCGCGGTCATCCGCGGCATCGGCGTGCGGGGCGCCCCCGGGATGGGACTGACCTCCGCGTTCATCTTCGCCCTGCACGCGCGCGGGCTCGCCGACGACGTCGCGCTGGTGACCGACGGGCAGTTCAGCGGACTGGTCAACCAGGGCATCTCGATCGGCGAGGTCTCCCCCGAGGCCGCCGCCGACGGTCCGCTCGGTCGGGTGCAGGACGGCGATGTGATCGACATCGACCTTTCCGAGGGGCGCGTCGACCTGCTCGTGGACCCCGCCGAGCTCGCGGCGCGCGAACCGTACCGCCCTCCCGTCGACCGCGACTCCGGCGGCGGCATGCTCGACCAGTACGAGCACCTCGTTCAGCCTCTGGGATGCGGCGCCGTGCTGTGCGCACGGCCGGGACTCTGCGACCGAGACGACACCGAGACCCCGAGCCTGGAGGACGCATGACCGATTCGACGATCACCCTGCCCGCCGCCCGCATCCCCGTCATCGGGGAGTACGACGTCGTCGTGGTGGGAGGCGGGCCCGCGGGCCTGTTCGCCGCCACGGCCGCGGCGCGTGCCGGACGCTCCGTGGTGCTGCTGGAGCGCTACGGCTTCCTCGGCGGAGCGGGCACCATGGGCGGACTGAGCACCTTCTGCGGCCTGCACGCCCGCGTGCACGGGACGGATATGCGCGTCATCCGCGGCATCACCGACGACCTGCTCGACCGCCTCGTCGCCCTCGACGGCCTCAACGACCCGCACCTCAGCGTCGATGACCGCATCATGGCGCAGGCGTTCGACATCTCGGCCTACAAGATCGCCGCGGACGAGCTGCTCGTCTCGGCCGGCGCGGAGGTGCTGTTCCACACGACCGCCGTCGACACAGTGCTCGCCGACGACGGCGCGATCGCCGCGGTCGTCATCGAATCGAAGTCGGGCCGGCAGGCCGTGCGCGGATCGGTCTTCATCGACGGGTCCGGCGACGCCGACATCGCCGCCTTCGCGGGTGCGCCGTTCGAGCGGTCGGAACACCTGCTCTACCCCTCGCTGATGTTCCGCATCAACGGGGTCGACTACGACAAGGCGGGTCCGGCGTGGCGCACCATCCGTCGCCTGATGGAGGATGCGGAGGCCGCCGGCACGCATCGCTTCCCCCGTAAGAAGCCCATCGTGCGTCCCCAGCGCAATCCTCTGGAGTGGCGGTCCAACCTCACGCAGCTGAGCAACGAGGACGGCTCCGCCGTCGACGGCACCGACGTCCGGCAGCTCTCGCACGGGGAGCTGCAGGGGCGCCGGCAGGTGCGCGACACCTTCGCCTTCATCCGCGAGCGCACGCCCGGCTTCGAGGACTCCTACGTCGTCGACATCGCCCCGCAGATCGGCATCCGTGAGACCCGCCGCATCCGCGGTCGATACATGCTCACCGAGCAGGACGTGCTCGGCTGCGCCGATTTCACCGACGCGATCGGGGTCAACGGCTGGCCGGTCGAGGCGCACGTGGCCGGAGACGTCGAGTTCCGCTTCGCCCCCGCAGACAGCAGAGGCTTCAACCAGCTGCCGTACCGGATGCTGGTGCCCGAGGTCGTGCCGAACCTGCTCGTCGTCGGCCGCTGCGCCTCGATGACCCAGGGCGGGCAGTCCTCGGGGCGCGTCACCGGCCCCTGCTTCGCGATGGGCCAGGCGGCCGGCACGGCAGCCGCGCTCGCGCTGGGCGCGCACGTCGCGGTGGGCGACGTGGACGTGACGGCGCTTCAGGCGCGTCTGATCGCGGACGGCGCCTATCTCGGCACCGAGGAGCCGACCGCGGAGATGGTGGTGCCGACCCCGGTCTCAGCGCGCTGAGACCGGGTCACTCTGCGGCGGGCGGCATCCGGTACGCACCGGGGTTCGCCGCCCGGTACGCGGCGGCGATGCGCTCGGCCGCATCCCGCAGCGCCGGGACGATCTCTTCGCGCAGCGCCGCCTCGCGTGAGCGGAGCGTGGTGGAGGACACCGTCAGTCCCGCCACCGCGCGCCCCGCGACGACGATCGGCACGGCGGCCGCGATCATCCCGGGGTGCAGTTCCTCGATCGACACGTCGTAGCCGTCCGTGCGCACCTGGCGCAGGCGCTCGCGGAGAGCACCGGTCTCGACGATCGTGAGCGGCGTGTACGCCTCGCGCGGCTGCGCCAGGTAGGCAGCGAGCTCGGGCTCGGGCAGATCCGCCAGGAGCACCCGCCCGACCGCCGTCGCGTGGGCGGGCAGGCGCGTGCCGACCCGCACCGCATCCGGCAGGGGGCGCCGCTCCTCCACGCGCGCGACGTGGATCACATCGGGCAGGTCCAGCTCGCCGATGCTGCAGGTCTCCCCCGTCTGCGCGACGATCTCCGCCATGATCGGCTGCGCGATCTCGGGCAGCGACGAAGCGGCGAAGTAGCCCGCACCGAGCTCGAGGATGCGCGCGGTCAACGCCCAGCGGCCGTTCTCGTTGCGGACGTAGCCGATGTGCTCGAACGTGAGCAGGATGCGGCGTACGACGGGCCTCGGCAACTGCACCCGCACCGCCAGCTCGCTCACGCTCGACGTCGCATCATGCCCGCCGAAGGCGCGCAGGACCGCGACGGCGCGTTCCACACTCTGGATGCGGTCGCGTGATCTGTCCTCCTGCGTCACCTGGCTACCTTCCCACGACGCGCACCGACGCCGCGCCCGTGGGGAGGGCGCGGCGTCGGTGAGGTGCGGATCAGAGGTTCTCGCGCAGTCCGTAGACCGACTCGTGCCAGGGGATGAAGAACCGCTTCGCCTCGTTGACGATCAGATACAGCACGAGACCGATCAGCGAGAGCAGCAGGATCAGCGCGAAGGTGCGCGCCGCATCCAGCGAGTTCATCGCTCTGACGACCATCGCCCCGAGCCCGACGCTGCCGCCGAGGTACTCGCCGACGATGGCGCCGATGGTCGCGAGCACGATCGCGACCTCCATACCGGCGAAGAGGTACGGCTGCAGGCTGCGCATCTCGAGCTGCGTGAAGGTCTGCGCCCTGGAGGCGTTGAGGCTGCGCATCACCTCGCGTTGGCCCCGCTCGACGGATCGCACACCCAGGAGCACGTTGAGCATCACGGGGAAGAAGGCCAGCAGCGCGGCCAGGACGATCTTGGAGGTGATCCCGAAACCGAACCAGATGACGAACAGCGGCACGAAGGCGACCTTGGGAGCCACCTGCGCGATGACGATGAGCGGACGGATGCTGACCTCGAGCCACGGGAGCTTGCCGAGGACGACGCCCACGACCACGCCGAGGACGACGGCCACGGCGAAGCCGACGAGGATCTCTGTCACGGTGACGCCGGCCTCCGCCCAGGTCTTGCCGTCGGAGACGAGTGCGACGAACGCCTCGCCGACCGCGGCCGGCGGCGGGAACACGAACGGATTCACCTCGAAGACGCTGACGTAGAGCTGCCACAGGCCGACGATCACGATCACGAGGGCCGGGGTCACGATCCACGGCAGGATCTTCATGGTCCGAGCGCGGGCGCGGCGCCGCTCGAGGGTCACGACCGAGGTGGTCGTCGGCTGGTCCGGGGGTGCTTGCACGGTGGTCATGCGCTCATTCCTCCTCGTCGAGGTCGTGGCGAAGGCTGCGCACGATGTCGTTGAATCCGGGCGTCGTCTGCAACTCGATGTCGCGCGGCTTGGCGTCCGGAACGGTCAGGATCTGTCGGATGCGGCCCGGCCGAGGCGTCATGTGCACGACCCGGTCCGCGAGGAACACCGCCTCCGGGATGTCGTGCGTCACGAAGACGACGGTGGAGTTGGTCTGCAGGACGATGCGCTGCAGCTCCAGGTTCATCCGCTCGCGCGTCAGGGCGTCGAGCGCCCCGAAGGGCTCGTCCATGAGCAGCAGGTCGGGCTCGGTGCTCAACGAGCGCGCGATGGCGGCCCGCTGCCGCATCCCTCCGGACAGCTCACGCGGATACGACCGCTCGAAGCCCTTCAGCCCCACGAGGTCGGCCAGCTCCGCCGCACGCGCTCGGCGCTCCGCCTTGCCCACGCCTCGCAGCTTCAACGGCAGCGCGATGTTGTCGAGCACCGAGAACCAGGGGAACAGGTTGCTCTCCTGGAACACGAACCCGAGCCGGGTCACGGCGGACGGCTCGACCCGCCCGTCGCGCCACAGGTGGCGCCCGTCCACCTCGATCGAGCCCGCGGTCGGCGCGAGCAGGCCGCCGATCATGCGCAGAAGGGTCGTCTTGCCGCATCCCGAGCGCCCGATCAGGGCGACGAACTCGCCGCGCTGGATGTCGAGGTCGACGCCTGACACGGCATGGGTCACCCCTGCCCGGGTCTGGAAGTCGCGTCCGACGCCCCGGATGCGCAGGCGAGGCTGCGTCGCGGTCTCCGTCAGCGGCGGATCGGCCGTGACGACGGTGTCGTTGCTCATGATCGTTCCCTCCCGTGCTCAGCCCGCGGGCACGTAGTCGTTCGTGATCCAGTCGCCGGGGTTCTGGCCGCCCTCGAGCATCCCCGCCTTGACGTAGGTGTCGTAGGTGGCCTTCCAGGCGTCCAGGTCGTTCTCCAGCAGCGGGACGCCGCCGTCGGCGTCGACCCAGGTCTGCGTCGTGTAGATCTCCAGCGCGGCCGCCGCGATCTCGTCGTCTGCGAGCGCCGGGAAGTTCCAATCGCCGCTGTCGCGCAGTGTCTTGAGCACGTTGGCGAAGTTGTTCGGCGCGTCGTCGATCATGTCCTGCACGGCCTCGCGGATGGCGGCCATGAACGCCTCGATCTGGGCGACCTTCTTCTCATCCTTGAGGTTGGACTCGGTCGTGATCCAGGTCTGGATGTCGGGGGCGTCGCCGAGGCCCGCATCGTCGACGACCGCGTCCGGATTCTGCTGGCCGATGGCGAGCGAGGTGTCGAGGCTGACGATGTATCCGTCGAGCTGCCCCTGGCGCACGACCTCGAGGGTCGCCGCCGTGACGGGGACGGCCTGGCGGGTGACGGTGTCCGCCGCGATGCCCGCGTCGTCCAGCGTGAGGTTCAAGAGCTTCTCGCTGGTGCCGCCGATCGACCCCATGCCGATGACCTTGCCCTCCATGTCGGCGGGGGTCGTGATGGGATCGTCCTCGACCGAGATCATGCGCAGGTTCGACTTGTAGGCCATCGTGCCCACGGCGCGGATCGGCTGTCCGTCGACCATCGGCGGGAACACGTCGACCGTGCTCGCGCGGGTCAGGGTGGTCGCGCCGCCGAGCAGCGACTGGATGGCGGCCGACGTGCCCTGTACGGGCTGGAGGGTCACATCGAGGCCGTGCTTCTCGAAGTAGCCGCCCGAGTAAGCGAACATCTCCGGGCCGAAGCTGAACGACTCCAGGGGCAGGAACGTGACGACCGTCATGGATCCGAGGTCACCGCCCGCGCCGGGCGTGGAGCCCGACTCCTCCGCGGCGCCGGCGCCGCATCCGGTGAGCGCGAGGGCGCCCGCTGCGAGCGTCGCTGCGACCAGCGACAGACGGCGGGTCTTCGTACGACGAACTGCTGTGATCATGTCTGACTCCTGTGTCGGGATGATCCGCTCACGCCATTGCGAGCGACACGACGAGTCTGCGAACCAGTACGCCGGGGTCCAACCACCTTTTCACTCACCGGAATGCACCGCCACCCCGTCGGTCCGGATCACGACGATCCGGCCGGTGTCTCCGTCGACCTCCACGACGTCGCCGGTGCGGATCGTCTCCAGCGGCGCGGGGGCGGCCTGCACCACCGTCGGCACTCGCGTCACGATGGCGCCGAGCACGGCCTTGGTCGTGATGACGTCGAACACGAGGGCGGCGGGAGCGGTGCCCATGAGTCGCGTGCTCTGGAAGAACCCCGACCACCCCGAGGAGCCCTTCGCGCCGGGGAAGACGAGCACCCGACCCGTGAAGCACTGACCGAACAGCTCGTGCCGCGGCTCGATCACCGTCCCGGTTGCGACGTCGATCCCCCCGAATCCCGAGATCGGCTCGCGCGTGACGAGCGCCGGCGCGCGCACGCGCCCGGGGACGATCCCCCGCCCCACCAGCTCGATCACGTCAGCTCCCCCCGCCAGCGGCCCGTCACGGCCGCATCCACGCACTCGCGCGTCGTGCCGAACCACGCCTCGATGCCGAGGATCGCGGGCAGGTAGTGCGCCTGCTTGGCCGAGTCCGTGGCCATGACGCGGGTGCCGGGCGGAGCGGCGCGCGACATCGCGGGGCACGACTCGGTCAGCACCCGCCCGCCGGCGCGGGTGATCGTGCGCGTCCAGCCACGGCGCAGGGCATCGGAGGCGAGCGCACGCGGCAGCATGACCCACAGCTGCGCGCCGTCGGCCAGGCGGCGCCCCTCCAGGAGCCCCGCGATCTCCTGCACCTGGGTGAGGGAGGCGTGGGGGCAGCCGAGCAGCACGAAGTCGACCTCCGCGCTCTCGCCCTGCGCGTTGAGCGTCTCGTACGTCGCCCGCCGCTCCCGCCGGCCGTATGTCACCGCCTCGGGTATCCGAGAGCTCCCGAACGCCGCGTCCAGGGTCGGCGCCTCCGGCGTGACACCGGGCAGGTGGTACAGCTCCACACCGCCCGAGGTCGCGGTGGCCGCCCCGAAGTGCTTGAGGTCCGCATCCGATGCCGGCGCGAGCGAGCCGACGACCGCGGGTCGCGCCTCCTGCACGAGCTCGCCCACGAAGTAGCCGAGCAGCCCCCACTCCCGGAAGCCTGCCACGGGCGTCTCGGCGCGCACGAGGTGGGTGGCGAGGCGGTTGGCGGGAAGGTGGTTGCCCCAGTACGGGATGCGGCCGGTCAACGACGCAGCGCCGGTGGAGGCGGCGCCCTCGCAGTTCGTGCGGGCGCCCAGCACGGAGTTCGCGTAGACGACGGCCGATGACTCCATCCAGGCGCAGTGCTCGCCGAGCACGGGAAGGTTGCCCACCTGGTACGGGGTGCACGTGCCCAGCACCCGCACCCCGCGATCGGTGAAGTAAGACTCCGCGTCCTCCTGCAGCCGGATGCTGTCGGCCGGATATCGGGTCAGTCCCTCCGCGTCGGCGCCGAAGCCGTGCTGCAGCTGGCAGGTCGGCACGCGCATCGAGGGGATCTCGAGCTCGCGGTCGCTGTCGAGGTTCATGACGGCGAACGCCTTGGCCCAGCCGCCCTCCGCCACCAGCTTCGCCTTGGCCGGTGAAGGCTGGGTCATGGTTCCGGCGACGTTGCGGGTGGCGACCAGGCGCTCGGCTTCGAGCGCGTCGCCGTAGCGGATCAGCAGGTCCATCGCGACCGCGACGGCGTCGCCCTCGACGCCGTCGCGCATGCGCTTCTCCTCGTCGGTGAGGTGCATGATCGCGGACCGCTCAGTGCGCGGCGCCCTCGGGCAGCACCACGTGATCCAGCTCGTACGCGGTGGGCGCGAGCGCCTGCCCCATGATCGCCTCCATGACGCTCAGCGGCACGAGGCAGTCCGCACAGGCCCCCTCGCCGGCCTCGATGCGCACGACGATCCGATCGCCGGTCGAGGCCTCCCAGCTGAGCAGGTAGCCGTCCGCGCCCATCATCTCGCCGAAGGGCGCGAGCGCCTCGTCGACGGAGGTCACGGCGCTCATCGCTCGCCTCCGATCCGGCTCTGCGAGAAGGGGATCTCGCGCGGCGGATTGAGCGTGAAGATCTCCACGACCGCCGAGACGCCCGCGTTGTCGGCGCCGGCGACCATGATCTGCACCGAACTGGGGTTGTGCAGCGACGCGACCGTGTCGGGTTCGTCGCTCGCACTCGCCGTGTCGGGCATCGAGTCGGGATGCGTGCTCGGCAGCCGCCAGCGGGTCTTGTGGGACAGGGCGTCCTTGCCGACGGCGGCGAGTTCGGCACGCGCACGACGGGCGTTCTCGAACACGAAGGTGCGCAGGTCGTCCTTGCTCCAGCCGGCCTGGGCGAACACCTGAGCGTGCTCGGGGGTGAGCACCAGCAGTGCGCTCGTGTACTCGTGGATGAGCGCACCGGTGCGGGCGATCGTGTCGATCAGGTCGCGGGCCAGCTGCTCCGGCTCCTGCGTGTGCCGCGCCTCGATGTGCACGACCGAGCGGATGACGAACGCGGTGACGACATCGTCGTCGGGGGCGAAGCCGTGCTCGACGTGCAACGGCTCCCAGGGGCTCTGCTCCTCGTTCTCGGCGATGCAGGCCGAGTACTTGGCGGGAGTGCCCTGCGTCGCCTGGTCGAGCTTGTGCGGATGCAGGCCGAACACGTTGATGCACCCGAGCCGGATCGCCCGCCCGATCGTGGCGTTCGCCCGGAAGCCCGATCCGAAGACGTTGCCGCGCCCGTTCAGGCCGATCCTTTCGCGGACCGGGCCGTTGACCACGAGCATCGGCGCCGTGCCGGTCGTCGACTGCCAGATCCCGCGAGCCGGGTGCGGCTCCTTCGCGATGGCCTCCCATGCCGCGATCACGGTCGGGAAGTAGTCCGCCCGGCATCCCGCCATCGCCGCGTTGATCGCAGCGAGCCGCACGGTCATCGAGCGGTTGAGGTGCGAGATCGTGAACAGCACCTCGTCGGCGCCGCGATCCGTCGCCGCGAGGAACTCTCCGAGGAGGCTCTCGGTGACCGGCACCACGGGCAGGCCGTCGGTCCAGTCGTTCTCGTAGTAGTACTCGACCAGCTCGCGCACGCGGTCGGCGTCGACCGTGGGCGTCTCGTCCGTCAGAAGCGTCATCGTCATCCCTCCTCCACGCCGAGGATCCGCAGGACCTCGGGCATGACCGCGGCCGCGCGCTCGCGCACCTCGGTCTCCGTCAGACTCGCCATCGGATGCGCGACGGCGGTGAACTCGAACCCCGGGAACCCCTGCACCGAGGCCATGGCGCGACCCGACATGAAGAACGAGTCCGAGGTGATCGACACCGTCGGCACTCCCGCGCGTTCGAACATGATCCCGTCGGCGACGGTCGCCGCCGAGCAGCTGCCGCAGTCACCGACGGCGGTGATCACGATGTCGTTCTCCGCGGCGATGCGCTCCAGCAGCGGTTCGGACAGGGGGGTCCCGAAGTAGTCCTTGGTGTACAGCGTCGCCTCGCCCGCGGCATGCTCGCGCTGGAGGATGGCAGCGATCTCCTCCAGCAACATCGTGGCGTTCGGCTTCGTGTTGTCCAGCAGCCCGACCCGGAGTCCTCGCAGGCTCACCGGACGAGCGGCGAGCGTGCCGTCGTCGGCGCCCGCGCTCATCCCCGTCGGATCCAGCAGCGCTTCCTGCGGTGCCATCTCGCTCTCCCTTCGTCGCGCCAGTTGCGCGGCGGTCAGGATGACACGCGCGCTCGCCTCGCTCGGAGGCTGGTTTTCACTCCACGGAAGGGTGCGTGCTCGTCCGGAGGGCAGCGGACAGGATGCTGGGAGACCACAGGAACGAGGACGATCCGTGTTGACTCCCATCCCCGCGACGATGCGGGCAGCGGTGCTGGCGGACGAGCGCGCCGCGATGCGGATGATGACGATCGCCGTCCCGGAACCCGGGCCCGACGAGGTGCTGCTCGAGGTGATCGCGTGCGGCGTCTGCCACACCGACCTGCACGTGATCAAGGGCGAGGTCGCCTTCCCGCGCCCCGCGGTCATGGGGCACGAGGTGAGCGGGCGGATCGTGGGCATCGGCGCCGGCAGCGACACATCGTTCGAGATTGGCGACACCGTCGTGGCCGGGTTCATCATGCCCTGCCGCACCTGCAGGGCGTGCCTGCGCGGCCGCGACGACCTGTGCGAGCAGTTCTTCCGACGCAATCGACTGGAGGGGACCCTGTTCGACGGCCGCAGCAGACTTCGGATGCCGGACGGGTCGTTCCTCGCGATGTACTCGATGGGCGGGCTCGCCGAGTACTGCGTCGTCCCGATCTCCGCACTGGCGACCCTCACGGCCGGTCTCGATCCCGAGACCTCCTGCATCCTCGGCTGCGCGGGACTGACCTCCTACGGCGCCGTCTTCCGCGCGGGGGAGGTCGCCGAGGGGTCGACCGTCGCGATCATCGGCGTCGGCGGGATCGGATCGAGCCTCATCCCCCTGTGCCTCGAGGCCGGCGCCGGTGAGGTCATCGCCGTCGACATCGCCGCGGACAAGCTGCGCAGCGCCCGCGAGCTGGGCGCGACCGCCACCGTCGACGCGTCGATCGAGGACCCGGTCGCGGCGGTGCGCACCCTGTCGGGCGGGGCCGATGTCGTCTTCGAGGCGTTGGGCCGCGCCGAGACCCTGGAGCAGGGGCTGGGGATGCTCGCCGACGGTGCGCGCCTCGTCGCGATCGGGATCGCCGCCGCCGGGACCCGGGCACAGGTGGAGATCACCCCTCTCGTGCGCCGCGGGCAGCAGATCGTCGGCTCCTTCGGCGCGCGCACCCGCGAAGACCTGCCCGCCGTCGTGCGCCTCGCCGCCGAGGGCGCCTTCGACACCGACCGACTCGTGACCCGCCGTTTCGACCTCGAGGACGCGGACGCCGCCTACGCGGCGCTCGCGCGGGGCGAGATCACCGGCCGGGCCATCATCCTTCCCCGACGTGTCCGAGAAGAGGAGACCCGATGACGACCGACGCCATTGCGATCGAGGACCTTCCCGCCGCGCGCGGCAGAGAGCTGGGCCCGTCCTCCTGGTACCCGATCACGCAAGACGACATCGACGTCTACGCGGATCTGACCGGTGACGACAACCCGCTGCACGTGGACGAAGCCGCCGCGGCCGCCTCCCCCTTCGGCGGCCGCATCGCCCACGGCATGCTGACCCTGAGCATGGTCGTCCTGCCTCTGCGCGAGATCTACCGCGTGAGCGGAGCCAGCGCCGGCATCGTCTACGGGTTCGACCGCATCCGCTTCCCCGCACCGACGCCGTCGGGCGGACGCATCCGCCTCGCCGGCCGCATCGCCGAGGTCGAAGACCGCGGGGATGCGCTGCAGGTGACCCTCGCGCTGACGTTCGAGGTCGAGGGCTCCGCCAAGCCCGGCGTCGTCGCCGAGCTGATCCTGAGGCACTTCCGGTGAGCGGCATCCGACTCGACGGACGCGTCGCGATCGTCACGGGTGCGGGCCGGAGCCTCGGCCGGGCCTACGCGCTCGCCCTCGCGGCCGCAGGCGCTGCCGTCGTCGTCAACGACGTGGATGCGGCATCGGCCGGCGCCGTGGTGGAGGAGATCCGCGCCGCGGGCGGGTCGGCCACGGCCGCCATCGCGGCGGTCGGCTCGACGGCGGCGGCGGAGGAGCTCGTCCGTGCGGCTGTCGAGGCCTTCGGCCGCCTCGATGTCCTCGTCGCCAACGCGGGCGTGCTGCGCGACCGCGTGCTCTGGAAGATGAGCGATGACGAGTTCGATCTCGTCGTCGAGACGCATCTGCGCGGCACCTTCACGTGCGCCCGCGCCGCCGCGTCCTTCCTGCGTGAGCAGGGCGAGGGCGGGCGCATCGTCCTGATCGGCTCGCCCGCGGGCCAGTTCGGCAGCTTCGGCCAGACCAACTACGCGGCGGTGAAGGCGGGCATCGTCGCGATGGCGCGCACATGGTCGCTCGAGCTCGCCCGCGCCGGCATCACGGTGAACGCCGTCGTCCCGACGGCGCTCTCTCCCATGACGGCCACGATCCCCGCATACGCGCAGGCGTGGGAGGACCACCTCGCGGGCCTCCCGGTCCCGCCGGAGCTCCGCCGGGAGAAGGCGCTGGGCACCCCCGACGATGTGGCGCCGCTGGTGGTGTGGCTCGCATCGGAGAGGGCCGCAGGAGTGACGGGCCAAGCCATCGGGATCGGCGGCGACCGGCTCACCCTCTACGCCCACCCGCAGGTGCTCGACACCGACCATCGGGACGGCGGGTGGAGCGCGGAGCAGATCGACGCCGCCTGGGCCGACCGCTTCGCCGCGCAGGCGCAGCCCTCGGGGCCGCCGTCGCGGAGGGAGGACGCGTGAGCGGTATCCACTACAGCGACCTGTGGGCGCGGATCGCCCGGGCCGATCCCGACCGCACCGCCATCGTCACGCCGACGCGGCGCCTCAGCTACGCGGAATTCGCCGCGGAGGCGGGTGCGCTCGCCCGCCACCTGCGCGAGAGCGGCGTGGGCCTCGGCGACGCCGCGGCGCTCCTGCTGTACAACCGGGTCGAGTACCTCACCTTCTTCTGGGCGTGCCTGGCCGTCGGCGCCTCACCCGTCGCGATCAACTACCGCTACCGGGCGGGCGAGGTGCGCGCGCTTCTGGAGGACTGCGATGCGAAGGTGCTGATCGCGCCGACATCGCTCACGACCGTCGCCGCCGAGGCCGTGACGGGTCTTGAGCCCGTCGTCCGGCTCGTCGCCGTCGACGACGGGGGCGGTACCGCATCCATCCCGGGCGCCGAGGACTACGACGCGATCATCGCGGCGGGCGGCGAGATCCCCCTGGACGCGCCCCGCGGCGCGGATCTGCGGCTCTACACGGGCGGCACGACCGGCGCCCCCAAGGCCGTCGTCTGGGAGATGGACACCCTGCTCCAGGCGCGTCGCCAGTCGACGTGGGGGGTCATCGGGATCGACCCGCCGGAAGACCTCGACGAGGCGGTGCGCATCGCGACCGCCCCGGAGACTCCGCGGGTGGTGACGTTGCCGCTGCCCCCGATGCTGCACGGCACCGCGCAGTCCACGACCATGGGGACCCTCGCCCTGGGCGGCACGATCGTGCTCCTCGAGAACGCCCACCTCGACGTCGCGGAGGCCCTCGCCATGCTGCACGAGCACGGGGTGACCCGTCTCGTGGTCGCCGGGGACGCCGTCGCGCTGCCCTTCGTCGACGCCGTCGAGGCGGACGGTCGGGGGCTCGGACGCGTCGATTCGATCATGAGCTCCGGCATGCGTTTCAGCGACGAGGTCAAACGACGTCTGCACGAGCAGGGCGACGTGATGATCATCGACCTGCTCGCCTCCAGCGAGGGCGGGCCGTTCGCGTTCGGCATCACGCGGGCCGCCGACGATCTGCCCGCAAAGCTCATGCTGACTCCCGGCACCGTGCTGCTGGACGAGGATCTCGCCGAGATCCCTCCTGTCGCCGGCGCCCGCGGCATCCTCGCCTTCCGCGGCGTCCTCCCCCGGGGCTACTACGGCGACCCCGAGAAGACCGCCCGCACCTTCCCGACGATCGGCGAGCACCGTTACGTGATGCCCGGCGACTGGGCCCTCGCGCGCGGTGACGGCTCGGTGGAACTGCTCGGTCGACTCAGCGCCGTGGTCAACACGGGCGGCGAGAAGGTGTTCCCGGCTGAGGTGGAGGAGCAACTGCTGACGCACCCCGACATCGACGACGCCGTCGTGTTCGGCCTGCCGCATCCGCGATTCGGCGAGGTGGTCGCGGCCATGATCGTGCCCGTCGCCGGAGCCGCCATCGACCTCGATGCCCTCGCGGCCTACCTCGACGAGCGCCTCGCCGGATACAAGAAGCCCCGCCAGGTCTTCGTGCGGCCGACGCTCGCACGCAGCCAGACCGGCAAGATCGAACTCGCGCGCGTCAAGGCCGACGCCGCCGCGGAACAGGCAGAACGGATGCAGGGAGCACGATGACCATCGATCTGAACGCCGTCACCGCGATCGACGTGCACGTCCATGTGCAGATCGACGACAGCGGACGCACCGCGTCGCCGCCCGCCCTGACCGCCGCCATGGCGGCGTACTTCGGCAGCAGCGAGCCGCCGCGCACGGTGGACGCGACCGCTCACTACTACCGCGAGCGCAGGATGGCCGCGGTCGTGTTCACGGTGGACGCGACCACCAACCTGGGCCACGCCCCCAACAGCATCGACGACCTCGCCGCGGGCGCCCACCGCAACGCCGACGTGCTGATCCCGTTCGGCAGCGTCGACCCGCTCCAGGGCGAGGCGGCGGTCGAGGAGGCGCGCCGCCAGGTCGGCGAGCTGGGCGTGCGCGGATTCAAATTCCACCCCTCGGTGCAGGGCTTCGACCCGTCCGCCGAGGAGTTCGATCCGCTGTGGTCCACGATCGAAGAGCTCGGCGTCCCGATCATCGTCCACACGGGTCAGACGGGTGCCGGCGCCGGGACCCCCGGCGGATGGGGATTCCGACTGTCGCTGTCGAATCCGATGCTCCTCGACGACGTCGCGGCGCGGCATCCGGACCTTCAGGTGATCATGGCCCACCCGAGCGTGCCGTGGCAGGACGAGGCGCTGTCGATCGCCACGCACAAGCTCAACACGTGGATCGATCTGTCCGGCTGGTCGCCGAAGTACTTCTCGCCCGCTCTCGTGCGGGCCGCGCGCACCTACCTGAAGCACAAGATGCTCTTCGGGTCCGACATGCCCGCCCTCACCCCCGACCGGTGGTTGAACGACGTACAGACGCTCGAGTTCCCGGCCGACGTGCACGAGATGATCGTCAAGCAGAACGCCGCCCGACTGCTGGGGCTGTCGTGACGGCCGCCCCCACCGACGTCTTCGGCTACGCCGGGCGGCTCACGGAGGCCGAAGCAGCCAAGCTCAGCGAGTTGCGCGATCTACTGGAGCACCGCGCTCGACCGCATCTGGCCGCCTGGTGGGAGGACGCCCACTGTCCCGCGCACCTGCGCACGGAGATCGCGGCGCTGCACCTCGAGGACGATCCGGCGATCGTCGGCGAGGACGGCGAGCCGCGCCCGCTCTACGTCGGCTTCCGCCACCTCGAGCTCGCCCGCTTCGACATGTCGATCGGCACCCTCTACGGCGGGCAGGTGGGCATGTTCCGCACGCTCGTGCGCCGGGGCGGCTCCCCCGAGCAGGTGGAGCGGTGGGATCCCCGCATCCGCTCGTTCGATCTCACCGGATGCTTCGCACTCACCGAACCCGACCACGGCTCCGACGTCGCCGGCGGCCTCGAGACCACCGCGACCCGTGAGGGCGACACGTGGCGCATCCGGGGCCACAAACGGTGGATCGGCAACGCGGCGCTGTCGGAGGTGATCGTCGTGGTCGCCCGCGACACCGCCGACGATCAGGTGAAGGCGTTCCTCGTGCCGCGTGCGGCCGAAGGGGTGACGGTGCGCGACGTGACGGGGAAGATCGCGCTGCGGATGGTGCGCAACGGCGACATCGAGCTGCGCGATGTGCGCGTGCCCGAGAGCGATCGGCTGCAGCGCATCGACTCCTTCGCCGACCTCGCCGCGATCCTGGCCGACCTGCGGTTCGTCGTCGCGTGGAACGCGGCCGGACTGCAGATCGGGGCGTACGAGGCCGCGCTCGCCTACGCGTCGCGCCGGCGGCAGTTCGGGCGGCCGATCGCGGGGTTCCAGCTCGTGCAGGAGAAGCTGTCGCGGATGCTGGGGAATGCCACCGCGACACTCGCGCTGGCCGTGGCGATCACCGACGCGCGCCAGAACGGCGGCGCGGACGAGATGCAGGCGGCGCTCGTGAAGGGCTGGGCAGCCGACCGCGCCCGCGAGACGGTCGCCCTCGCCCGGGAGATCTGCGGTGCGGAGGGTATCCGCGTCGACAACGACGTCGCCCGCTTCTTCGCCGACGCGGAGGCGCTCTACACGTTCGAGGGCACGAGGGAGATGAACGCGCTGATCGTGGGACGCGCCGTCACGGGACTCAGCGCCTTCACCCGCTGACGGTCAGGACTCGGGGCGCGCGTACCCCGCCGCGGCGAGCTGCCGGGAGATGGAGGTCGCCGTCAGTCGCACGAGGTGGATCATGTTCTTGCCGTCCACATCCTGCTCGGTCAGAGCGAGCGAGCAGGCGGCGACCACGGAGCCGTCGGCCGCGTAGACGGGTGCGGCGACGCTGATGTGCACGTTGTCCACCTGCCGGTCGCTGACGGCGTAGCCGCTGCGGCGGATGTCGGCGAGCAGGCGCTCGAGCAGCACCGGGTCGGTGTAGGTCCGCGAGGTGAAGGCGGTGAGCGGGCGCGCGAGGACCTCCGCCCGCACCTCCTCGGGTGCGTGGGCGAGGAGCACGAGGCCGATCGCCGTCGCGTGCAGCGGATATCTGTTCCCGACGCGGGGTCTCGCCGCGGGTCGACGCGGGCTCTGCAGGAGCTCGATCGAGACGAGTTCGAGCCCCTCGCGGATCGCGAGGTGCGCGGCGTATCCCGTCGTCTCGTACAGGTCGAGCAGGTAGGGCCGGGCGAGGCGCTGCAGCCCGACCGATCGCGGCGCGAGCGATGCGGTCTCCCACAGACGCAGGCCGATGTTGTAGCGCCCGTCGGCGTCCCGCTCCAGCGCGCCCCACTCGGTGAGGCGTTTGACGATGCGGTGACAGGTCGCGATCGGCAACCCGGTGCGGCGAGAGATGTCCGAGAGGGACTGACGCACGCGACCGCCCTGGAAGGTGCCGAGGATGGCAAAGGCCCGGTCGATCAGCGAGCGCGCACCGTCGTCGGACGTACCCTCCAGCGCCATCGCCATGCCCCCCATCATCGCTGATGCGTCCCGCCCTGGCTATGCCCCGTTTCCGCTGCGTGGAACCCACCTCCCGTGCCGCCCTCGCGCGTGTCTCGGCCGATGCCCCCGCCGGGGCTGGTGCTGGTGCTGGTGCTGGTGCTGGTGCTGGTGCTGGTGCTACACCCGCATCCGTGTCTCACTCATGCACGCCCAACGCGCCCCAAACGTGCACAAGTGAGACACGCAGCCCCTGCGCACGCCACGCCCCGC
The DNA here is from genome assembly GCF_021398715.1 of Microbacterium binotii. Classification (NCBI taxonomy): domain Bacteria; kingdom Bacillati; phylum Actinomycetota; class Actinomycetes; order Micrococcales; family Microbacteriaceae; genus Microbacterium; species Microbacterium binotii. The sequence goes on from NZ_CP090347.1 coordinate 2,913,326, forward strand.
ATCCATGTCTCACTTATGCACGCTCAACACCCGCGAGACCCGCACAACCGAGACACGCAGCACCCCGCGCACGCCACGCACACATCCGTGTCTCACTTATGCACGCGCACAGCACCCCCTACCTGCACAACCGAGACACGCAGCAGCCCGCGCACGCAGCACCCCGCGCACGCCACGCACACATCCGTGTCTCACTTATGCACGCTCAGCACCCCCGAAATCTGCACAAGTGAGACACGCACCGCCGCGCGCGCCAGGTGCGTGCCGCCCGGCGACGACGTGCGTCAGGCGGTGAGGACGAGCTTCAGCTGCTCGATCGCCCAGTCCAGTTCCGTCGCGCGCACGACGAGCGGCGGCGCGATGCGGATGGTCTGGCCGTGGGTGTCCTTCACGAGCACCCCGCGCCCGAGCAGTCGCTCGGCGACCTCGCGCGCGGTCCCCTGCGCGGGGTCGATGTCGACGCCGGCCCAGAGTCCCGCCACGCGCACCGCCGAGACGCCGTGGCCGACGAGGTCGTTCAGCCGCGACTCGAGGTGCTCACCGAGCGCTTTGGCACGCTGCTGGAACTCACCCGTGGCGAGCATCTCGACCACGCGATGCCCCACGGCAGCGGCCAGCGGGTTGCCGCCGAACGTCGAGCCGTGCTCGCCGGGACGAATGACGCCCAGCACCGCCGCATCGGCCGCGACGGCGGAGACGGGGAGGATGCCGCCACCCAGCGCCTTGCCCAGCACGTACATGTCGGGCACGACGCCCTCGCGCTCGCACGCGAACGTGTAGCCGGTGCGCCCGAGGCCCGATTGGATCTCATCGGCGATGAACAGCACCTCGTGGCGGGTGCAGATCTCACGCACCGCGGCGAGGTATCCCGAGGGAGGCACGATGACGCCTGCCTCGCCCTGGATCGGCTCGATCAGCACGGCCGCGGTGCTGTCGGTGATGGCCGCTTCGAGGGCGTCCGCGTCACCGAACGGTGCCGCGACGAACCCGGGTGTGAACGGGCCGAAATCGCCGCGCGCCTCAGGGTCGTCGCTGAAGCCGACGATGGTCGTCGTCCGGCCGTGGAAGTTGCCGCCCGCGACGACGATCTCGGCCGCACCGGCAGGAACCCCCTTCACCCGGTACGCCCACGCGCGGGCGACCTTGATCGCGGTCTCGACCGCCTCGGCGCCCGTGTTCATCGGCAGGACGAGGTCCTTGCCGCACAGCTCGGCGAGCGCAGCCGCGAAGACGCCGAGCTGGTCGTTGTGGTACGCCCGGCTCGTCAGGGTGAGGCGCGTGAGCTGCTCCTGCGCGACCGCCACGATCGCCGGATGCAGGTGGCCGAAGTTGAGGGCGGAGTACGCCGACAGCAGGTCGAGGTAGCGCTTGCCCTCGACGTCGGTGACCCACGATCCCTCACCGCGGGAGATGACGACCGGCAGCGGGTGGTAGTTGTGGGCGAGGTGCGCGTCCTCGGCCGTGATGATGTCGCTCGTGGTGGTGTCGAGCACAGACATGTCGGTCTCCTTCATCGACGTCATCGACGCAGCTCCAGCGTGCAGCACTTGATGCCGCCGCCGCCGAGCAGCAGCTCGGACAGATCGATCAGCACGGGGTTGTACCCGCGCTCGCGCAGCTGCGCCTCGAACCCTTTCGCGCGGGGCGAGATGAACACGTTGTAGCCGTCGCTGGCGGAGTTCAGCCCGAAGACGTCGCCGTCCGCATCCGAGACGCGGATGGCGTCGGGGTAACGCTCGGCGAGGATCTCCTGGCTCGCCTCGTCGAACGCGCCCGGAAGATACGCGATGTTCGCCTTCTCGACGCCGCCGGGGCCCTCGACCGGGTCCAGCACGGCGATCGCGGTGTCGAGGTGGTAGAACCGCGGATCCACGAGCGTGAGCGAGACGACCTCACGGCCGAAGACCTCTCCGACCTCGCGGTGGCTGTCACCGGTCGAGCGGAAGCCGGTGCCGGCGAGGATCGTGTTCCCCACGAGAAGGAAGTCCCCCTCGCCCTCGTTGACCTCCTCGGGTCGGGCGACGCGGAACCCGTTCGCGGCGAACCAGTCCATGAACGGCTCCGCCTCCTCCGCGCGCTCGGCGAAGCGGAACTTCGGGCCGTAGGCGACACCGTCGATGACGAAGCCGCCGTTGGCCGTATAGACCATGTCGGGAAGCCCGGGCACGCCGTCGATGAGGCGCACCTCGTGGCCGAGCGCGACGTAGGCGTCGTACAGCGTCTGCCACTGCGCGACGGCCTTGGCCGTGTCGGTCGGGTCGGCGGGCCGCATCCACGGATTGATGGAGTAGCTGACCGTGAAGTGCTCGGGACGGCACATCAGGTAGCTGCGGCGCTGGGCGATACGGGATGAGGGCACGGATGCGGTGGACATTCAGCTCCTTCGACATACGGCGGACGCTGTCCTGGGGCCCGGCGGAGCTGTCAGAGAGCCGGCGACACGGGCACGCCGGATGACATTCTCGCACGATGAGGCCGATCACGACCGGAAGCCCGCACCCGATGCGGCCGTGCCAGGCTGGAGCGCACACCCCTGTCGAAGGAGACCCTATGAAGCAGCGCACACTCGGACCGTTCTCCGTCTCGGCCATCGGCCTCGGAGCCATGCCCCTCTCGATGAACAACGACAACGAGCTCCCCGATCGGCAGAGCGCGATCGGGACCGTGCACGCCGCGCTGGATGCGGGCGTGACGTTCATCGACACGGCCGACATCTACGCCCCGAGCTGGGATGCGATGGGGCACAACGAGCAGCTCGTCGCCGAAGCCCTCGCCTCGTGGGGCGGCGACCGCTCGTCGATCGTGGTGACGACGAAGGGCGGCATCACGCGCACCGAGGAGAAGGACTTCGGCCGCGACGGCTCCCTGCCGTACCTGCGCGGCGCCGTGGAGTCGTCGCTGCGGCGCCTGGGCACCGACGTCATCGACCTGTATCAGTACCACCGCCCCGACCGCTGGATCGTCTACGGCGAGATCATGCAGAACCTCAAGACCCTGCACGACGAGGGCAAGGTGCGCGCGCTCGGCATCTCGAACGCGAGCATCGAGGAGATCCAGATCGCCCAGGAGGTCCTCGGCGACGCGCTCGTGAGCGTGCAGAACGAGTTCTCGCCGCGCCATCCCGGCAGCTACAAGGAGCTGACCTACTGCGCGGATGCAGGACTCGCGTTCCTCCCTTGGAGCCCGCTCGGCGGCACCGGCGGCGGCGGACGCTCAGTCGGCGAGCGCTTCCGCGTGTTCTCCGAGGTCGGCGAGGCGCACGGCGTCAGCCCGCAGCAGGTAGTGCTCGCCTGGGAGCTCGCCCTCGCCGACACCGTGATCCCGATCCCGGGCGCACGGCGTGCCGCATCCATCACCGACAGCGCGAAGGCGGCCGATCTGGAGCTGTCCGCGGACGAGATCGAGCGACTGTCCTACTCGGTGGGCATCGACGCCTGACGCGCGAGAGGACGAAGGGATGCGGCGGGCGATCGTTCCGGCCGCATCCCTTCCTCGTCGATAGGCCCGTGGCGTCCGGTGGTCACAGAGCGGGTCTATGATCAGACGTCCGATAGTTGCGGATAGTCAACCTTTTCCGCCTCATCCCACCGGAGGCTCCATGTCCGAGACTGCGCGCACCGACCAGCCAGTGATGACGCACCGCGCCATCCTGCTGGTGATCTTCGGCCTCATGGCCGGCATGTTCCTCTCCGCCCTCGACCAGACCATCGTGGGCACGGCGATCCGCACGATCGGCGACGACCTGCACGGGCTGAGCCTGCAGGCCTGGGTCACCACGGCGTACCTGATCGTCTCGACGATCGCCACGCCCATCTACGGCAAGCTCTCCGACATCTTCGGCCGCCGACCCCTCTTCCTCTTCGCCATCATCGTGTTCATCCTCGGCTCCGTGCTCGCGAGCTTCTCGACCGACATGGTGCAGCTCGCCGCGTTCCGCGCGGTGCAGGGCCTCGGCGCCGGCGGTCTCATGTCGATGCCACTGGCGATCATGGGCGACATCCTCGCGCCGCGCGAGCGCGCCAAGTACCAGGGCTACTTCCTCGCCGTCTTCGGCATCTCGAGCGTCATCGGCCCCCTGGTCGGCGGACTCTTCTCCGGCGCGGACCAGATCCTGTGGATCGCGGGATGGCGCTGGGTGTTCCTCATCAATGTGCCGATCGGCATCATCGCCCTGTTCATCGTCGTGCGCTTCCTGCACATCCCGCACCACCCGCGCGAGTCGGTGCGCATCGACTGGTGGGGCGCGGCGCTCGTCGTGGTCGCCCTCGTCCCGCTCCTGCTGGTGGCCGAACAGGGCCGCGAGTGGGGCTGGGACTCCCCCATCGCCATCGCCTGCTACGTCGTGGGTGCGCTAGGCGCTGTCGCGTTCGTGTTCGTCGAACGCGCGATGAAGACGGATGCGCTGATCCCGCTGACGCTCTTCCACTCGTCGACGTTCTCGATGGCGACCGTCATCGGCGTGCTCGTGGGCTTCGGCATGTTCGGTGCGATGCTGACGCTGCCGCTGTATCTGCAGCTCGTGCTGGGCGCCACGCCCACCGAGAGCGGCTTCCAGATGCTGCCGATGATCCTCGGTCTCATGATCGCCTCGATCGCGAGCGGTCAGATCATCGCGCGCACCGGCCGGTACCGCATGTTCCCGATCCTCGGCACGCTGTTCCTCTCGGGTGGATACGTGCTGCTGACCTTCCTCCGCGTCGACAGCTCGTACTGGTTCCTCGCCGGCGCCATGCTGCTGCTCGGTCTCGGTCTCGGTCAGCTCATGCAGACGCTGACGATCGCCAGCCAGAACTCCGTCGGTCTGCGCGACATGGGTGTGGCCACGAGCGCGTCGACCTTCTTCCGTCAGATCGGTGGAACCCTCGGCACCGCCGTGCTCCTCTCGCTCCTGTTCACACTGGTGCCCGCGAACATCCAGAACTCTTTCGCCGATGAGACGACCGTCACGAACGCGCTCGAGGCGGCGCTCGATCCCGCGGTCACCCAGGCTCCCGAGAACGCGGCGATCATGAAGACGATCTACGACCCGATCGTGGCGAACCTGCAGCAGGCGGCGAGCGCCGCATCCGTCGACCTTTCGAACGATGCCGCCCGCGAGGCGTTCGTCGCTCAGGCCGTGCCGCAGGTGCAGGAGGCTCTCGCCTCGAAGAGCGACGACCAGAGCTTCGACGGGTCGGTCATGAACGACACGTCGTTCCTCAACGGCGCAGACCCCCGCCTGACCGCTCCGATCCTCGTCGGCTTCAACGATTCCGCGACGGTCGTCTATCGAGTGGCGCTGGGTGTCGTGCTGCTCGCGTTCGTGCTGACGCTGTTCTTCCGCACGCCTCCGCTGCGGGCCAAGTCCGCGCTGCAGGAGGCGGCGGATGAGGCGGCCGCCGCATCCGAAGCCGACGATCCGGCCGTGCTCGCGCAGGCCGCGGCGGCGGATGCGGGTGCGCTGGTCGCGCCCGACACCGGCCCCGTGCCCACCGCGGACCGACCACTCACGAGGCGAGACCTCCGCGACTGAGCTCCGTCACCGCGCATGTCCCACGCGCCGCACCGCATGTCCCACGTGCTGCAGGAATCGGGTCTGATTTCTGCAGCAAGTGGGACATGGATTCGGGAACCGCCCGGCGCGATGACAGGGCGACCGGCCCGGGCCACGCTCTAGATGACCTCTTCGCTCCACGCGTCGGGGTTGCCGAAGCGGTGCGCGGTGATCGCGATGGCCTGTTCGTGCAGGAACGGCAGCAGCTCGAGGCGGCCGGCCGTGGTGACCGGGTTCGCGTAGACGGCGAGATCCGGGTCTCCGGCGATCGCCTCGGCCAGCGTTCGGTGCAGGACGTCGGTCTCGGAAGCGGGCCCCACGAGCCGCGCTCGCGCGACGCGCGGCTTCACGCTGACACCGGCCGCATCCGCCTCGGCGCGGGTGAGCCGCTCGATCCACTGCGCGTCGGTCTCGACGTGCACCGTGAGACCCGCCTCGCCCAGGGCGCGGCGGACGGCGGGCGGAAGCCCCGTCGCCGTGCTCAGGGATGCGGCCGAACCTGCGCGCAGGGCGGCGAGCGCGACGCGCAGCACCTCCTGCACCTCCGCGCTCGCGGTCGCCCGCACGGCGACGTCGACCGACCGGTACCGGAACAGGTTCCGCTCGACACCGAGCCCCGTCACATCCTTGATGCGGCCGAACTCACGGTCCCACTCCACCGCGTCCGACAGCGCTGCCCGGCGCAGCCATTCGAAGCGTTCGTAGTCCAGTGACGGCTGGGCGGCTTCGATGATCGCGGTGATGCGCGAGTCGAGCCCGCGCAGATGCAGCGTGGTCGAGCCACCGACCGCGGTGGGTCGCCAACTCCCGAGGCCGATCAGGTAGTTCGGGCCGCCGGCCTTCGTGCCCGCCCCGACCGATGAGCGCTTCCATCCGCCGAAGGGCTGGCGCTGCACGATCGCCCCCGTGATGCCGCGGTTCACGTAGAGGTTTCCCGCCTCCACGCGGTCGAGCCACAGCGCGAGGTCGTCGGGGTGCTGGGTGTGAAGACCCGCGGTCAGCCCGTAGGCGACCGCGTTCTGCAGCTCGATCGCCTCGGCCAGCGACGATGCGTGCATGACGCCCAGCACCGGACCGAAGAACTCCTCGAGGTGGAAGCGCGACCCCGGCGCGACGCCGGTGCGGATGCCGGGACGCCACAGCCGTCCCGCCAGTTCGGGTGCACCGTCGATCTGCTCGGGCTCCACGAGCCACTTCTCGCCGTCGTCGAGCGTCGTCAGCGCCCACGCCAGTTTGCCCTGCGGCGGCTCGATCACCGGCCCCACCTCCGCGGCGGCGTCGGCGGGCGATGCCACCACGAGCGAGCGCGTGGCATCGACGAGCTGGCGCGCGAAGCGGGCCGAGCGCCCCACAGAGCCGACGAGGATCGCGAGGGATGCGGCGGAGCACTTCTGTCCGGCGTGGCCGAACGCGCTCCGGACGAGGTCGGATGCGGCCAGATCGAGATCGGCCGACGGCATGATGATGATGGCGTTCTTGCCGCTCGTCTCCGCCAGCAGCGGCAGGTCCGGTCGCCAGGAGCGGAAGAGCTGCGCAGTCTCCCACGACCCGGTGAGGATCACCCGATCCACCGCGGGATGGGAGATGAGCTGCTCCCCCAGCTCCCCTTCGTCGATGTCGACGAGAGCGAGCAGGTCGCGGGGCACGCCCGCATCCCACAGCGCCTCGGCGACGACGGCCGCCGAGCGGCGCGCCTGCGGGGCAGGCTTGAACACCACGCCGGAGCCGGCCGCGAGGGCCGCGAGCACGCCTCCCGCGGGGATCGCGAGCGGGAAGTTCCACGGCGGAGCGACGACCGTCAGCCGCGCCGGGACGAAGACGGCACCGGCGACCCGGTCCAGCTCGCGCGCGGTGGCGGCGTAGTAGTTGGCGAAGTCCACTGCCTCGCTCACCTCGACGTCCGCCTCGGCGAGCACCTTGCCGGTCTCGGATGCGGCGACCTCGATGAGCAGGTCGCGCCGCGCCTCGAGGGATCGCGCGGCCGCCTGCAGCACCACGGCCCGGTCGGCCGCTGGCAGCGAGCCCCAGCCGGCGGCCGCGTCGCGCACGCGCGCGATCGTGCGCTCGAGAGTGTCGGTGTCGCCGACGCGGGCTCCGCCGATGGTGGCGTCGCCGGCGGTCGAGGTCTCGATCCTCTCGATGATGCGCTGCGCCCACTCGCGGTTGGCGGGGAGAGCCGGGTCGGTGTCGGCGGCGGGGCGGAAGCCGGGCGCCCCGTGCACGCCGGCGTTCGATTCGCGCGGCGAGAAGACGGCCGTCTCGACGAACTCCGCGCCGCCGAACAGGACGGAGTGCGCGTCGGGCTCGGTGCGGTCGGCGGCGATGCCGAGCACGGCCTGGGTGAGACCTGCGATCTCCTGCGTGGGGGCGGGGTCTCTCAGGATGGCGGGCTCGGCCGCATCCGCTGCGCTCTGCAGACGGTTCTGCCCGCGCCGGGGTCCGATGCGCAGCCCCGCCTCCGTCGACCGCTGGATCGATGCGAGGAAGCGGTCGCGCTCGCGTTCGAACAGCTCGGGGTCGGTGTCGAGATCGAACGCGGCGGAGAGGAAGTTCTCGTTGGACGCGTTCTCCTCGAGCCGGCGCACGAGGTAGCTGATCGCCACGTCGAACTCGTCGGGACGCACGACCGGCACGTACAGCAGAACGGAGCCCACCTCGCGAGAGACCGCGGCGACCTGACCCGCGGCCATACCCAGGAGCATCTCGAACTCGATGCGCTCGCGCACACCGCGCTCGCCGGCGAGCAACCACGCGTAGGCGACGTCGAAGAGGTTGTGACCGGCGACACCCACGCGCACGGCGGCGGCGTGGTCGGCATCCAGTGCCCAGTCGAGGCAGCGCAGATAGTTCGCGTCGGTGTCGAGCTTCGTGTCGTACGGGGCCTGCGGCCAAACGTGCATGATCGCGTCGACGCGCTCCATCGCGAGGTTCGCGCCCTTCACCAGGCGCACCTTGATGCCGGCGCCGCCGCCCGCGACGCGCTGCCGGGCCCAGGCGGTCAGCTCCTGCAGAGCCGGGAGCGCATCGGGCAGGTACGCCTGGAGCACGATGCCCGCCTCGAGCTGCGAGAGCCGCTCGTCCTCGAGGATGCGGGTGAACACCGCGATCGTGAGGTCGAGGTCGCGGTACTCCTCCATGTCGAGGTTGATGAAGGTGCCGTCGGCGGCAGCGCTCAGATACAGCGGCAGCAGGCGCTCGACGACACGCTCGACGACCTCGTCGAACGCCCAGAGCGAGATGTGCCCCGCGATGGCCGAGACCTTGACCGAGACGTAGTCGACGTCGGGGCGGCGGATGAGCTCGTGGATGCCGTCGAGTCGGCGCCGCGCCTCGTTCTCGCCCAGCACGGCCTCGCCCAGCAGGTTGAGATTCAGCTTGGCGCCGCCCGCGCGCAGCTTGGTGATCGCCGCCCCCAGCTTCTCGGGGCGGGCGTCGACGATGAGGTGGCCGACCATGTCGCGCAGCGCACGGCGGGCGATCGGTACGACGGGCGTGGGCACCGCCGGGGCGACGGCCCCTCCGACCCGCACGGCGGAGCGCAGGTACCAGGGCAGGAAGTCGGGCACGAGCGGGGCGATGCGGCTGAGGTTCGCCGCCGCCGCCGACAGGCTCTCGGGGCGCATGACACCGTCGACGAACCCGATCGTGAACGGCAGCCCGTTGGGGTCGCGCAGCACTCCCGCGAGGCGCTCCGCCGCGGGGTCCGCGTGGGCGTCGGCGGCTTCGGCGACCCAACGGCGCGCGAGGGTGACCGCGTCGTCGGCGAGGGATGCGGGACGCGGCGCTCGTGGCGCCCCCGCCTCGGTGCTGGAGGACATGCGCTCAGCCTACGTCGGGGCCCGGCGGCGCCACCGGCGTGACACGAGCCCGCGGACGGCGCCGGATCAGCGCCAGATGCTGGGGGCGGGGCGACGCGTCGACGGTAGCGCCACATCTTCGGCCCAGCGGAGCATCCACTCCTCGGGAGCCGGCACGGTGGCGGGATCCTGGCCCAGCGCCTCGAACAGCTCTGTGAGGCCCACCGTGCCGCCGGAGCGACGCACGAAACGACCGCGGGCGATGAGCTGCGCGTAGATCTCACCGTCGACGACGGCGCGGTGTTCGAGGTAGACGGCGCGGTCGTCGGCGGCGATGACGCGCGACTCCACGTCGAAGCGCTGCCACAGATGCAGCGACTTGCGGTAGCTGATGGTCGCGTTGGCGACGACCGGATACCAGCCGCGCTCGCGCATGAGGTCCCAGAGCCCGGTGCGCATCAGCAGGTCGAAGCGACCGAGGTCGAACAGCGACAGGTACCGTCCGTTGTTCATGTGCCCCACGACGTCGAGGTCGGTGGGAAGTGTCGTCAGTCGGATGCGCCCGACGCCGAGCGAGTCCATCGCGCCTTCGCGACGGTAACGGCGGCGGGAGGAGGCGAGCAGAAGCAGGGTGCGCCAGATCACGTTCACGACGACAGATCGTAGGAGAGCGCAGGATGATGCGGCAGTCGATTGTACGAATCCGACAGCGGCGGCGGCCGCATCCGGGTCGTCGCTGGTGGCCCGCAATGACCCGGCGGAGTCGATTTCCGCCGTTCGTGCCGCCCGCGTAGAGTCTGGCCATGGAAGCCGACCTCACCACCGATGTGATCGTCCGCCCGGTACGCGACGTGGACGCCGAAGCCCTCGGTCGCGTGCACGCCACGTGCTGGCACGAGACCTACGACCACCTGATCAGCAAGGCCGCACTGGAGCGCGTCTCGCCCCGCAGGCTCGCCGAGCTCTGGACCCACTGGGCCGAGCAGGGCCCCGACTACCGCATGTCCGCGGCACTCGTGGAAGGCGAGATCGTGGGCTTCGTCGGCTCCGGCCCCGCGCGCGACGAGGACGCCCCGCGCGAGCGCGAGCTGTACTTCATCTACCTGCTGGATGCGTGGCACGGCACCGGCATCGGCCAGAAGCTCTTCGACGCCGCCGTCGAGCCCGGCGAGCAGCTCTACCTCTGGGTCGCCGACGACAACCCGCGAGCCCACCGCTTCTACACGCGCAACGGCTTCGCCCTCGACGGCGCGACGCACACCGAGCCGTTCCTCGGCGAGACGCTGACCGAGGTGCGCTTCACCCGCTGACCCGGGCCTCACATCCGGTACTCCGCTTTTTCGCGAGACTGCATCCTCGTCACGAGATCACGGGTATTTCCCGTGATCTCGTGTGGGAAATGCAGTCTCGCGGCCGTTTGAGCGGCGGATGCGGGATCAGCGGGCGCTGACCGTGCCGAAGAGCCGCGCGATGGGCGCGAGCACGAGGGGACGCGCGGCGATCCACCCGCCGGCCATCACGAGCACGGATGCGGCGAAGATCCAGAACCCGGCCCAGTTGTCCGCGTAGGCGGTGGGATCCGTCGACCCCTGCGCGGCGTACATGTGGTTGAGGTTGCGCAGCGCACCGGTCGCGAAGACGAGGGCGACGTGCACGATGATGAACGCGACGAAGTAGAGCATCACGGGGAAGTGCACCTTGCGCGCCCACTCGATCGGGTAAGCGCGGTTGAGGGTCTCCGCCTTGCGCGGCCACAGTCCACTCATCCGCACCCCCGTGAGGATCGCGAGCGGAGCGGCGACGAACACCGTGGTGAAGTAAGCGAGCTGCTGGAGGCTGTTGTAGTTCACCCAGCCGTTCTCGGTCGGCCAGTCCAACGACGCGTACTGCAGCATCGCGGACAGCGCGTTGGGCAGCACCTCCCAGCTGGTCGGCACGATCCGCATCCACTGCCCCGTCACGAACAGGAGCACGAGGAACACGAGGCCGTTCACGAGCCACAGAAGATCGAGCGACTGGTGGAACCAGATCGTCAGGCTGGTCTTGCGCTTGCTGTTCCACCGCGGCGTCCAGAACGCCGTCGGCCGCTTCTCGCGCCGCACCTGCAGACCCGACCGGATGATCAGCAGCATGAAGAACGCGTTGAGGAAGTGCTGCCAGCCGAGCCAGGCGGGAAGGCCCACGGGGGCGCTCTCGGGCAGGTGGTACTCGCCCGGGTAGGTCGCGAGGAAGTCGCGCAGCGGGTCGAGCGAGACGAGCCACCGCGTCGCGAACACGATCATCGCGAGCGCGAACAACGCCCCCGCGCCGGCCACGATGCCCGCGCCCACCCACTGCAGCGCGGTGAACGGGCCGTAGCGGCGCGGCTCGGGCCGCGGCGCGGGAGGCTCGAGCGCGGCACGTCCGGGAAAGACGGTCGGCGTGAACGGCAGCGGCTCCCGCATCCGTTCGACGTCCGTGGTCGCTTGCGCGAGGGACTCCGGATGCGGCTCCTCGCCGGGGTTCGGCGCGGATCGCGTCTCTTGAACATCCGGGACAGGCGCCCCGCCAGCGGGTGCGGCGGGCGTAGTGCGCGTGGTGGCCGAGCCGGGGTCCGCGGCCGATCCGGCGGTCACGTCGGAGTCAGTGTCGGGTGCGGAATGCGTCGCAGCGCCGATGTCCGGAGCGGTCGCCACGGTGGCGGCCGGCCGCATCCGTCCCGCCGGGGGCCACGGCTCCCCGCCCGCCACGCGCGGCAGCCCCCGCCGTACGGGCTTCGAGCCTTGCTCGCCTGTCACAGATCGCGCGCTGTCCGCGCGATCTGTGACAGGCGAGCCGGGGTGGGAGTGGCCCTGGAGGGTGGGAGCCGAACCACTGGCGGCACTCGGCACCGCGGCCACGCGTGCAGCATCCACGGCGGAGCCCGCACCGTCGGGTCCAGGGAGCCGAACGACGGGAGACGCAGGATCGACCGTCTGCGCCGGAGGCCAGGGTTCTCCCCCCGCCACCCGCGGCAGCCCCCTTCGCACCGAGCGCCGGCCATGTTCGCCTGTCACAGATCGCGGGGGTACCCCGCGATCTGTGACAGGCGAACCGAGGGATAGCGACCCCGCGTCCGCCGCCACAGGGGTGACCTCCACCTGACGGGAGGCCTCTGCACCAGGGGCAGCCGCGGAAGCCACGGCGGGCTCCACGGCGGCGGCGAAGGATGCGGGAGGCCACGGCTCCCCGCCGGCAACGCGTGGGAGGCCCCGGCGCACGCGAGGCGGGCGATCAGCCACGCTCAGCCCCGCTTCGCCGCGAGGGCGTCGATGAGCTGCGGCACCACCTGGAACACGTCGCCGACGACGCCGAAGTCCGCGATCTGGAAGATCGGCGCATCGGCGTCTTTGTTGACGGCCACGATGGTCTTCGCGGTCTGCATGCCGGCCTTGTGCTGGATGGCGCCCGAGATCCCGAGCGCGACGTAGAGCTGCGGTGACACCGAGACACCGGTCTGTCCGACCTGATGCTCGTAGGGGATGTAGCCCGCATCCACCGCTGCGCGCGATGCGCCGACGGCGGCGCCGAGCGCGTCGGCGAGCTGCTCGACGAGGGCGAACTTCTCGGCCGAGCCGAGTCCGCGTCCGCCCGACACCACCCGTGCGGCTCCCCGCAGCTCGGGACGCGAGGATGCCTTCTCCACCACCTCGGTGGACAGGACGGATGCGGCGGGCACACCCGACGGGGTCACCGACAGCTCCGTCACGACCGGCTCGACGGACGCGGCTCGGTCCTCGACCGCACCCTGACGCACGGTCGCCACGAGCGGCCCGAAGGTCGCCGCCGCGTCGACGGAGTACGCGCCGCCGTAGACGGAGTGGTGAGCGATCACGCCCTCGTCGTCGCGATCGAGCCCCACGATGTCGACCGCGAGGGCCGCGCCGAGACGCGCGGCCAGCCGCCCCGCGACGTCGCGCCCGTCGATCGAGTGCGAGACGAGCACCGCCTCGGGCGCCACCTGCCCCACCGCCGCGGCGAGCGCGTCGACCTCGGCCACACCCAGTCCCTCACCCCCGGGGGCGACGAGCACGCGAGGCGCACCCCACTCCCCGGCCGTTGCGGCGAGCGCCGCGTCGCCCACGACGAGGGCGACGGGCGTTCCCACGCGGGATGCGGCCCCGAGGAGTGCGGCGCCGGATGCGGCGAGTCCCCCCGCCGCGGAGGTCTCCAGCAGCACCAGGATCGCGTCGTCGGCGAAGTCGGTCATCGTCGTCACCTCTCAGACCAGGCGGTTCTGGATCAGGAACTCGGCGAGGCGGTTGCCGCCGTCGCCCTCGTCGACGATCACCTGGCCGGCCGCGCGCGCGGGCCGGGGGGCGATCGCGATCATGATCGAGCGCGCGACATCGGGGTCGTCCGCGTCGATGCCGAGGTCGGCGAGCGACAGCGTCTCGATGGGCTTCTTCTTCGCCGCCATCACGCCCTTGAAACCGGCCATCCGCACCTCGGGCATCGCTTCGGTGATCGAGATGACGGCGGGCAGTTCGGCACGGATGCGGCGCACGGCACCGTCTCCGGGACGGTCGCCCTCGACGGCGTCCTCGGCGAGCTCGACGCGCGCGAGGCCCGTGGCGGAGGCCACGCCCAGCCGCTCGGCGATCATGGCGGGGATCACGCCGCCCACACCGTCGGTGGACTGGTTGCCCGCGATGACGAGGTCGAAACCGGTCCGCGCGATGGAGGCGGCGAGCACCTGGGCGGTGAGTCCGAGGTCGGCGCCGCGGAGCGCTTCGTCGACGATCTGCACGGCGGAGCCCGCGCCGAGCGCGAGCGCCTTGCGCAGCGTGGGCGTCGCCTCGTCTGCGGCCATCATCATCGCCACGACCTCGGTGCCCGCGTGCGCGTCGGCGAAGGAGAGCGCGGCCTCGAGGGCGCGCTCCCCGATCTCGTCGATGACGCGATCGCTGGCGGCGCGGTCGGCCAGTCCGGTCTCCAGATCCAGGATGCGGTCACCGTAGGTGTCGGGGACTTCTTTGACCAGCACGATGATTCTCATGGGGCGGTGCTCCTTCGACAGGACGAGTCTAGACGACACTCGGTGTCAGCGATGGCGGAACTCAGGCGCACGCTTCTCGCGGAAGGCGGCCATCCCCTCCTTCTGGTCTTCGAGGGCGAAGAGCGTCGCGAAGCTCTGCTTCTCGAACCGCAGCCCCTCCGCCAGCGTCGTCTCCTGCGCCGCACGCAGCGCCTCCTTCGCGGCATAGACGACCGGCAGCGATTTGGCGGCGATGGCCTCGGCGACCTCCATCGCCGCATCCCGGAGCTCGGCCGCGGGGACGACGCGGGAGACGAGTCCCGCGCGCTCGGCCTCCTCGGCCCCCATGCGACGCCCGGTCAGCACCAGCTCCGCGGCCTTGTACGCGCCTACCGCACGCGTGAGCCGCTGGGTTCCGCCGAGACCCGGGATGACGCCCAGCGCGATCTCGGGCTGACCGAACTGCGCGGTGTCGGCAGCCAGGATGATGTCGCAGATCATGGCGAGCTCGCATCCGCCGCCGAGGGCGAAGCCGGCGACCGCGGCGATGAGCGGCGTCCGGGCCCGTGTCACCGCTTCGAGGGCCGCGAACGGGTTGTCCACGAGCATGTCGCGCGCGGACTTGTCGGCCATCTGCTTGATGTCGGCACCCGCGGCGAACGCGCGCTCGCTCCCGGTGAGCACGATCGCCCCGACGCCCTCGTCGGCGTCGAAACCGGCGACGGCGGCGGCGAGCTCACCCACCAGGGTCGAGTTGAGGGCGTTGAGGGCGTCGGGACGATTCAGGGTGATCCACCCGACGCGGCCGTGCTGCTCGACGAGGATCGTCTCGTAGGTGCTCATCTGCCCATCGTGGCATGAGCGCACCTGCGGGGGCAGGGTCGCTCCCCGGGGAATTCCCCTCAGACCCGTTCGACGATGAGGGCGTTCGCCATGCCGCCGCCCTCGCACATCACCTGCAGCCCCCGGCGCCCGCCGGTGTGCTCCAGGTACGCGACGAGCGTGCCGAGCAGCCGGGTGCCGGACGAGCCGACCGCGTGCCCGAGAGCGATCGCGCCGCCCCAGGGGTTCAGACGCGCGGGATCGGCGCCGAGCTCGCCCAGCCACGCGAGCGGCACCGAGGCGAACGCCTCGTTCACCTCGTACGCGTCGATGTCGTCGATCGTGAGCCCCGCGCGATCCAGGATGCGGCGCGTCGCCGGGATCGGCGCGGTGAGCATCATGAGCGGGTCGTCGCCGACGACGGCGAACGAACGCAGGACGGCGCGCGGGCGCAGCCCGAGCTCCGCGGCGCGTTCGGCGCTCATGAGCAGCACGGCGGAGGCGCCGTCGGTCAGCGGCGACGACGATCCGGCGGTGACGCGCCACTCGAGCTCGGAGAAGCGCGCCGCCGCGGCGTCGGTGCGGAACGCCGGCGGCAGAGCCGCCAGCGCGTCCACGGTCGTCTGCGCGCGGATCGTCTCATCGGTCTCGACGAGACCGGTCGGCGCCTCGACGGGCACGAGCTGCGAGACGAAGAACCCCGCCGCAGCCGCCGCGGCGGCACGGCGGTGGGACTCGGCCGCATAGGCGTCCAGCGCTTGGCGCGACAGGCCCCACTTCGCAGCGATGCGTTCGGCGGCGATGCCCTGCGAGACGAGGCCCTCGGGATAGCGCTCGCGGAGCAGCGGCGAGACGGGGGACCCGGATGCGGCCGCCGAGCCGAGGGGCACGCGGCTCATCGACTCGACACCGCCGGCGATCACGATGTCGGCAGCCCCGGCCATGATCGCGTGCGCCGCCGAGTGGACGGCCTGCTGACCCGAGCCGCACTGGCGGTCGAAGGTCGCGGCGGGCACCGTCTCGGCGAAGCCCGCCGCGAGCACGGCTTGGCGCGCGATGTTCGTGGACTGCTCGCCGACCTGGCTGACGCAGCCCAGCAGCACGTCGTCGACGAGGGCGTCCTCGAGGCCGTTGCGCTCGACGAGGGCGCGCAGCACGCCGGCGGCGAGGTCCACGGGATGCACCCCGCTCAACGCACCCCCGGGTTTCCCTCGACCCGAGGGCGTGCGTACCGCGTCGACCAGCACCGCCTCGCGCACGGACTCAGCCCTTCTCTTCGGGCCGCTCGCTGACATGCTCTGCCGCGTCGTCGGGGACGTAGCCCGCGACGTGCCGTTCCTCGTGGCCGGTGTAGACCGAGAGCGGACGGATGAGGGCGTTGCGGCTGTACTGCTCCATGATGTGCGCCGTCCACCCGACCACACGCGCGGCGACGAACAGCGGGGTGAAGGTCGCCGTGTCGAACCCGATGAGGTTGTAGGCGGGCCCCGACGGGTAGTCGAGGTTGGGGTAGATGCCTTTGCGCGCCACGAACTCGCTCTCGAGCGCGTCGTAGAGCCGTGCCACATCCGGGCGGTCGTAGTGGGCGACCAGATCGTCGAGCGCCGCCTTCATGGTGGGCACACGGGAGTCGCCGCGCTTGTAGACGCGGTGACCGAAGCCCATGATCTTGCGCTTGTTCGCGAGTGCCTCGTCGAGCCAGGCGGTGACGTTCTCCGCCTCGCCGATCTCGTCGAAGATGTGCAGCACCGCCTCGTTCGCGCCGCCGTGCAGCGGACCCTTCAGCGCACCGACCGCGCCGACGACGGCGGAGTGCAGATCGCTGAGGGTGGAGGCGATGACCCGTCCGGTGAAGGTGGAGGCGTTGAACGAGTGCTCGGCGTACAGGATCATCGACCGGTTGAAGGCGTCGACGACGACCGCATCCGCCTCTTCACCGAAGGTCATCCAGAGGAAGTTCGCCGCGTAGTCCAGGTCGTCGCGCGGCGGGATCGGAAGCTGTCCGCGGCGGCGGCGCTGGCCGTAGGCGACGATCGCCGGCAGCGCGGCGAACAGCCGGAGGCTCCGCGCAAGGTTCTCCTCCGGAGTCCCCACGGCATCCAGGACCGACCCGACACCGGCGAGATCGGCGGCACCGAGCACGCTCAGCGCGGTGCGCACCTCATCCATGGGATGCGCGTCGAGCGGCACGAGCTCGATCGCCGACTGCACGGCCGCCGTCAGCGGCCGGTGCTCCCGCTCGATGCGGCGGAGCTCGGCGAGCTGTTCGTCGCTCGGCAGCTCGCCGTGCCACAGCAGGTACGCCACCGCCTCGACCGGCTGCGTGGCAGCGAGCTCCTGCACGGGGTAGCCGCGGTACAGCAGCGAGTTGGTCTCGGGGTTGACCTTGGAGATGGCGGTCTCGTCGGCGACGACCCCCGCCAGTCCCTTCCGGATCTGGTCCTGCTCGGTCATGTCACTCCTTCGTGCTGGGCCGCGCGTCACGGACGCGTGTAGGTGAAGATGCTGTCGTCGAAGCTGTTGTACTGCTCGTAGTCGATCAGGTCGTAGAGCTCGGCGCGATGCTGCATCTCGCCGACCTTGTCGCGCAGATGTC
Source organism: Microbacterium binotii (assembly GCF_021398715.1). Lineage (NCBI taxonomy): Bacteria > Bacillati > Actinomycetota > Actinomycetes > Micrococcales > Microbacteriaceae > Microbacterium > Microbacterium binotii. The sequence continues at coordinate 2,931,070 of NZ_CP090347.1, forward strand.
CCTTGTCGACGAGCTCGTCGAGCGCGCGCTCGGCGGCGCCCATCGCGATGCGCAGCAACGAGACCGGCCAGATGACGATGTTCACGCCCACGTCGCGCAGCTGATCGACCGAGAAGAGCTCGCTCTTGCCGAACTCGGTCATGTTGGCGAGGATCGGCACGTCGACGGCCTTGCGCATCGCCTCGAACTCGTCGAGGGTCGCCAGCGCCTCCGGGAAGATCGCGTCCGCTCCCGCATCCACGAGCGCCTTGGCGCGGTCGATCGCCGCGTCCAACCCCTCGATCGCGCGGATGTCGGTGCGCGCCATCACGAGGAAGTCGGGATCGCGGCGCGCGTCGACGGCGGCGCGGATGCGGCGAAGCGCCGTTCCTTCGTCCACGACGGCCTTGCCGTCGAGGTGCCCGCAGCGCTTCGGGTTGATCTGGTCCTCGATGTGGGCGCCCGCGACGCCGGCGTCCTCGAGCATCTGGATGGTGCGTGCGACGTTCATGGGTTCACCGAAGCCGGTGTCGGCGTCGATGAGCGCCGGGAGTTCGGTCGTCCGGGCGATCTGGGCCCCGCGCCCGGCGACCTCGGTCAGGGTCGTCAGGCCGATGTCGGGAAGCCCGAGATCGGCCGAGAGCACCGCACCCGAGATGTAGACGCCCTCGAATCCCTTGCGTTCGATCAGGCGCGCGGACAGCGGATTGAAGGCACCGGGCAGCCGCATCAACTCACCCGAGGCGAGCCCCGCGCGGAACGCGCGGCGCTTGTCGGATGCGGACGCCGTCGACCCGAGCATCAGAACAGCCCCTTCGGCGCCGGCTGCGAGAGCAGCAGCCCCGGTTTGGCGACGATCGAGAGCTGACGCACCTCGTCGGCGGTCAGCTCAGGCAGGCGCTGCACGAGTCCGAGGAACCGCTCGATCTCGGTCTCCTCCAGCACGGGCTCCGCCAGCAGCCGGAACTTGCGGACGTAGTCCTCGCGGACGAAGGGCCGGGCCCCGAGCGGATGCGCGTCGGCGACGGCGATCTCCTCCTCGATGACCGACCCGTCGGTGAGGGTGATCACGACGCGCCCCCCGAATGCCTTCTCGGCGGGGTCCTCGGAGTGGTAGCGGCGGGTCCACTCGGCGTCCTCCGCCGTGGCGACCTTGTGCCACAGCTCGACGGTGTCCGCGCGCGCCGCACGCTCGGGCGCGTAGGAGTCGACGTGATGCCAGGCGCCGTCCTGGAGCGCGACCGCGAAGATGTACGGGATCGAGTGGTCCAACGTCTCGCGGGATGCGGTCGGGTCGTACTTCTGCGGGTCGTTCGCCCCGGAGCCGATCACGTAGTGCGTGTGGTGGCTGGTGTGCAGCACGATCGAGTCGACGTTCGCGGGATCACGGAGCTCGGGCCGTTCGGTGCCGAGCTTGCGGGCCAGGTCGATCCACGCCTGGGCCTGATACTCGGCGGAGTGCTCCTTGGTGTACGAGTCCAGGATCGCCCGCTTGGGCTCGCCCGCGGAGGGAAGCGGCACGTCGTAGGAGGCGTCCTTGCCGTCGAGCAGCCAGGCGACGACGCCGTCCTCACCCTCGTAGATGGGCGAGGGCGAGGTCTCACCGCGCATCGCGCGGTCGACGGCCTCGACCGCCATCTTGCCGGCGAACGCGGGGGCGTGCGCCTTCCAGGTGGAGATCTCGCCCTTGCGGGACTGACGAGTCGCGGTGGTCGTGTGCAACGCCTGCCCGACGGCCTGGTAGATCGTCTCGGCGTCCAAGCCCAGCAGGGTGCCGATCCCGGCCGCGGCCGAGGGGCCGAGGTGCGCGACGTGGTCGATCTTGTGCTTGTGCAGGCTGATCGCCCGCACGAGGTCGATCTGGATCTCGTAGCCGGTCGCGATGCCCCGCACGAGCGCCTGCCCGTCGGCGCCGACGTGCTGCGCCACGGCGAGGATCGGCGGGATGTTGTCGCCCGGGTGCGAGTAGTCCGCCGCGAGGAAGGTGTCGTGGTAGTCGAGCTCGCGCACGGCGACGCCGTTGGCCCACGCCGCCCACTCGGGCGAGGTGCGGCGCTCGAGCGCGCATCCGAAGACCGTCGCGCCGGCGCCGCCGACCGAGACCGCGTGATCGAGCGCCTGCTGACGCGCGGCGACGACGGGACGGCGGGTGAGGGATGCGGCGGCGACCGCCGCGTTGTCGATGAGCCGGTTGACGATCATGTCGACGACGTCCGCGTCGACCGCCACGGGGTCGGTGGCGACCTCGGCGATGTGCCAGGCCAGCTGGCCTTCGCGGGTGAGCTTCTCTTCGCTCGTGTGGACACGGAGGTGGTGCGTGATCATGCTGCTCCCGGGGTGGATCGTGCGACGCGGGGGACGTCGGATGCGTCGGCGAGCGACGCGAGGATGGCGGTCAGGGCGTGGTGCAGGTGCACGTGGGTGGCGTGGGCGGCGAGCTCCGCGTCGCCGTCGGCGATCGCGCGCGCGATGAGGCGGTGCTCGGCGGCGGAGGCGGCGAGACGTGCGGGGTTGTCGCGCGCGAGGCGGCGCACACGGACCAGGTGGGTGCGCACGGTTCGCAGAGCGGCGATCAGATACTCGTTGCCGACGGCCGCATCCAGCGCTTGATCGAACTGCGCGATCGTCGCGTAGTAGGCGTCGGCATCCGCCTGCGGATCCTCGGCCGCCCAGCGCTCGGCGAGCGCGGCGAACGGCTCACCCGGAGCCCCGTCCGACACGCGTTCCGCCGCGATGCGAGCGGCGGACTCCTCGAGCGCCCGGCGCACGGCGAAGAGGGCGCGGATGTCGTCGGCGTCGATGTCGGTCACGACGGTGACCCGCGGCGAGGCCTGAGCGACGAGGCCGTCGGCGGCGAGGCGCCCGATGGCCTCTCGCAGCGGCGTGCGGCTCACGCCGAGCCGGCGCGCCTGCTCCACCTCGGCGAGCACCGTTCCCGGCGCCAGCTCACCGGACTGGATCTGCTCGAGAAGGGTGCGGTACGCACGGTCGCTCGCCCGCATCCCGCCTCCTCTGCCGTCATCCGATGAACTCGCACAGTGTATGCATAAACCACCGCACGACGCCACTCAGTGACACTTTGAGCACTTTGGGTATACACAATGCGTCGGGATCGTTCAGTCATCCAGGTGCGGCGCGAGGGCGTCGAGCACAGGGCGCTGCGCCGCCACCAGAAGGTCGCGCGCGTCGTCGATCCGCACCCATTCGGCACGATCCACCTCGGGGAACGACTCCATGCGCCCCGAATGAGGCGGCCACTCGAGCGAGAACTCGCCGAACCGCATCCCGACCAGGGCGAAACCGTCGGCGTCGAGCGCGAAAACCCGGAGGCGCTTGCCCGACGCGTAGCGGAACTCGCCGAGCTCCACACGTTCCCCGGCGGGCGGGGTCAGTCCCAGTTCCTCCTGGAACTCCCGCTCCGCGGCGGCGAGGGGGTCTTCGGATGCGGGGTCGTACTCCCCCTTGGGGATCGACCACGCCCCTGCCTGCTTGCGCTGCCAGAAGGGTCCGCCCATGTGCGCGATCAGGACCTCGGCGGTATCGGGCCGGAAGAGGAGGAGCCCCGCGCTGTACGCGGTCATCGCCGCATCCCGTCGCTTCTTCGCCGCACCCGTCCACGCTAGCCGGGTCTGAGACGGTGAGGGTCGCCCGGGCCCTATCGTCGTCGCTCGAAGGCGGCGCGAAGGCTCCGCAGCAGCAGGAGCAGCCCACCGAGGCCGACCACCGCACCGAGGAAGGGGAACAGCGGTACCTGCGCGGTGAGGTGCGGCCCCGCGTCCGAGACACCCAGCAGGACGGCGGAGATCACGAGGGCGATGCCGACGAGCGTGGTCGTGAAGCGCGAGAAAAGCTGCTCCACGAACCCGCGACCGGTCGCGTCGTCGAAGCTGCGCAGGCGCACGGAGAACGTGCCGTCCTCGAGCTGCTGACTGAGAGTGGAGAGCGTCCGCGGCAGTCGCCGCAGCTGCTCGCCCACGATCGCCGCCTGCGTCTGCGCCGTGAGCGCGAACCCCTTCGGCGACGTCAGCGCGCGCGTGAAGGCGGGCGCCTGCGACAGCGCGCGGCCGACCATGTCGTAGTCGTGGCGCAGGCGCCGCAGCGAGCCCTCGAGCGAGGCCAACGTGCGAAAGACCAGCAGGAGCGAAGGGGGAAGGGCGAGGCGATGATGGCGCATGACGTCCACGAGGGCCGCGAAGACGTTCTGGTCGACGCCCGCGTTGTGCATGCGGGTGAGGATGACGCCGATGTCGTGCTGCAGCGCGACCTGATCGAAGGTGTCGGTGTCGGGCGGGGTCACGAGCATGAGCACGATGTCCGTCGCGGCGACGTCGTCCTCATTGGCGATCGCCACGAGAAGCGGCAGCAACAGCCGACGCATGCTCTTCTCGAGCACGCCTACCGAGCCGAAGTCGATGAGGGTCACGGTACCGTCGGCCGCGAGCATGAGGTTGCCCGGATGCAGATCGGCGTGGAACACGCCCCGCACGGCGATCTGCTCGAACACCGCGTCGACGACGGCGTCGGCGATCCTGGTCGCCGTATCCGGGTCGAGCGTCGACGCGTCGACGTGGCCGAACGGGATGCCCTCGGCGCGCTCCTGCACGAGCATCTGCGCGGTCGTGTACTGCGCGAAGACCTTCGGCACGGCGAGCGGCGTGAGCTTCGAGCGAGCCGCCGCGCCTCGCAGCATCTCGGTGTTGGCCGCCTCGATGCGGTAGTCCAGTTCTTCCCGCAGCGATCTGGCGAACTCCGCGGCCAGCGCCGTCACGCCGTAGTCTCGCGCCCACGTGGTGTGGCGCTCCGCATCCGCGGCCAATCGTTCGACGATGTCGAGGTCGGTCGCAACCTGCGCGCGTGCGCTCGGTCGCTGGATCTTGATCACGACCTCCTCGCCGTCCTGAAGCGTGGCCGCGTGCACCTGCGCGACGGATGCGGCCGCCAGCGGCGTCTCGTCGACGCGGGCGAAGACCTCCTGGAGGGGGCGACCGAGCTGGGCCTCGATCGCGTGACGCGCTTCGCTCCAGGGGATCGGCACGGTCTCCATCTGCAGCGTCGACAGAGCGTTCGTGAACTCCGGCGGCAACACGTCGTCGCGCGCGGAGAGCACCTGGCCGATCTTGATGAAGGTGACGCCGGCGTCGTTCAGCGCGGCGACGATCGCGGCGGGCAGCTCTTCGCGATCGGGCCGATGCCGGCCGCGGTAGACGCCGAGCCCGTGCCGTGAGGCGATGGAGATGATCTCGGCGTAGCGGCGGGCGCGATCACGGCGTCGGAACAGCTCGCGCACGACGACGACCGGATTGCGCATCGGTCTGGTCGGCCAGAGGAACTCCAGGGCGACGATCGCGATCACGTCGACCGCGAAGAGCCACCCGATCGTGAGCAGCAGAAACAGCGCGCCGATCGCGTCGTCGACGGCGAGGACGTCGCCGTCGACGACTCCGGCCTGCTGCAGCGCCCACAGCGCGAGAGGCGATCCCGCCACCACGACGAGCGCTCCGGTCACGAACGGACGGATCCACCCGATCGGCATCCCCAGGAGCCGGCGCGCGACCCACGCCGCGACGCCCGCGAACACGAGGACGAACAGAATCACCCACACGATCTGCGGCATCGCACCCTCCCCTGTGCGACGACGCTACCGCGTCGGGGACCAGACCGGGGGTGATCCGCGGCGGATCAGTCGACCGGGGTCGCCGCGGCGACCGCCTGGTCCTCCTCGGTCGCGACGAGCTGCCCGCACGCCCCGTCGATCTCCTTGCCGCGGGTGTCGCGGAGCGTCGTCGGGATGCCGGCATCGTTCAGACGCCGCACGAACTCGTTCTGCACGGGGCGCTCGGACGAGGTCCACACCGAGCCGGGCGTCGGGTTCAGCGGGATCGGGTTCACGTGGACCCAGCCGCGACCGCGCGCGTTGAGCTTCTCGGCCAGCAGATCCGCGCGCCAGGCGTGGTCGTTCATGTCCTTGATCAGCGCGTACTCGATCGACACGCGCCGACCCGTCTTCTCGAAGTAGCCGCGCGCGGCGTCGAGCACCTCGTCGACCTTCCAGCGGGAGTTCACGGGGATGAGCTCGTCGCGCAGCTGGTCGTCGGGCGCGTGCAGCGACAGGGCGAAGGTCACCGGGATGTCCTCGTCCGCGAGCTTGCGGATGGCGGGAGCGAGCCCCACGGTGGAGACCGTGATGCCGCGTGCGCTCATGCCCAGACCGTGCTTCTTGTCGGTCATCACACGCACCGCGTGCATGACGCGGGCGTAGTTCGCCAACGGCTCCCCCATGCCCATGAACACGATGTTGGTGACGCGCTCGTCCGGGTGCTCGGCGGGTCCGAGGCCGCCCTCGCGGATCAGCCGGTTGGCGCGGACGATCTGCTCGACGATCTCCGCGGCGCTCATGTTGCGGGTCAGGCCCGCTTGGCCCGTCGCGCAGAAGGGGCAGTTCATGCCGCATCCGGCCTGCGACGAGACGCAGAGCGTGATGCGACCGGGATAGCGCATCAGCACGGACTCGACGAGGGCGCCGTCGTGCAGCTTCCAGAGGAACTTGATCGTGTCGCCGCGGTCGGTCTCGAGCCGGCGCACCTCGGTCAGAAGCGGCGGCAGGAGGCCCGCCACGAGCTCCTCGCGACCGGATGCGGGAAGGTCCGTCATGAGCGCGTGGTCGCTCGTGTAATGCGTGAAGTAGTGCTTCTCGAGCTGCGCCGCACGGAACTTCGGGAACCCGAGTTCGACGAGCTTCTCGGCGCGCTGCTCGTGCGTGAGGTCGGCCAGGTGCACGGGCGGCTTGCCGCGCTTGGGGCTGGCGAACTGCAGGAGCGGCCGGCCGCTCTCGTCCTTCTGCTGCGACCAGCCTTCGGTGCGGGGGCGCACCTGGCGCACGGCGGATGCGGCGTCGCGGGCCGCGGCCTGGCGGATGGGGGGCTGGTCGGTCATGCATTCCAGGCTACCGGTGCACGGCTGCCAGGGCCCTGGGCGGGACAGCCCCGACGAACCGCGCCGAACGAGCACCCATTGAGCGAGCGAGTATCCGATCGGGTGCTCACTCGACGAACGGATGCTCGCTCGGCGAACGGCCCTGGGCGGGGGCGCCGGGCATCGGTCGCCCCGTTAGGATGCACGCATGCCCTCACCCGAAGGGCGCGACGGCGCGCGCGAGAACCACGTCGTCGCGCACAAGGTCCTCAACAACAACGTCGTCATCTCCATCGACGAGCACGGCCGCGAGCGCGTGCTCATGGGGCGCGGCCTGGGCTTCCAGCTGAAGCCCGAGGACCGGCTGGACCCGGCGAAGGTCGAGAAGACGTTCGTCCTCGACTCCGGCGCCGAGGGCGAGCGGGAGCGGCAGCTGCTCACGGATGTGCCGTACCCGGTCATCGAGGCGGTCACCGGCGCGGTCGACCTCGCCGAACGCGAACTCGGACACCACCTCGGTCGGCGCCTCGTCATCCCGGTGATCGACCACATCCAGTACGTGCTCGAGCGCCTCGACCAGGGCGTGCGCATCCCCGCGACCCATATGCCCGAGCTGCGGGTGCTGCATCCGCACGAGTTCCGCGCCGCCGAGCACATGGCCACCCACATCGGCACCGCGCTCGAGCGCGAGCTTCCGCCCGAGGAAGCCGTCTTCCTGACGATGCACCTGCTCAACGCCACCCGTGACGAGCCGAACGGGACGGCAGCGCTGCTGTTCCGGCGGGTACAGCACGTGGCGACGACGGTCGAGACGGGGCTCGGGGTGACCCTGGACGTCGAGAGTCCTGACTACGCGCGCTTCATCCTCCACGTGCAGTTCCTGCTGCAGCGGCTGGTCTCCAAGACCATGCTGCGATCGAGCGACACGTCGTTCTTCGAGTTCGCCAAGCACAGTTATCCGCGCTCCTACGCGATCGCCGAGCAGGTGAAGGCCTATGTGCGCGCGGCGACAGGCTCCGACCTCACCGACGAAGAGCTGCTGTACCTCATCGTGCATGTCGAGCGACTGGCCTCGCAGGTCGGGGCCAAGACCGACCCGGGCGACGGTGGCGGCGGCATCGAAGAGGTGCTACGGTAACTCGCGCAGGGCGGAGATGCCCTGCGACGCGACGGATTGTTACTGCGGCAGCAGGCAAAACCTGAACTCACATCGTCTTGATCGACGGTGAACGAGTTCAGGTTTTTTTGTTGCCCGGAAACGGCCCGACCCGGCGCGTCACCCACGCGAGTGCCGCGCTGATGCGGCGGAAAGAGGGAGTCCGAGATGGACTACTCGAAGACAGCAGCAGGCGTCCTGAAGGGCGTCGGCGGCGAGGAGAACATCACCTCGCTGGTCCACTGCGCCACCCGACTGCGCTTCGTCCTCAAGGACGAGGGCAAGGCGGATGCGGCCTCGATCAAGGCTGTTCCCGGCGTCGTCACGGTCGCCCAGGCCGGTGGCCAGTACCAGGTCGTCATCGGCAACGAGGTGCCCGAGGTGTACGCGGAGATCGGCAAGATCTCCAAGTTCGGCGGCGCGGGCGGGGCGTCGTCCCCGGCACAGGACGCTCCGAAGGGCAACCTGTTCAACCGCTTCATCGCGATGATCTCCGCGATCTTCACCCCCGCGCTCTGGGCCCTCGCGGGCACCGGGCTGCTGAAGGCCTTCCTGGCGGCTGCCGTCACGTTCGGCTGGATCGACACGACCACTTCCACCTACATCGTGCTGAACGCGCTGTCCGACGCGTTCATCAACTTCCTGCCGCTCGCGCTCGCGATCACAGCCGCCCGCTATTTCAAGGCGTCCGAGTTCACCTCGCTCGCCATCGCCGGCGCGCTCCTGTATCCGAGCGTCACGGCACTCGTCGGAGCCCCGGATCTCACCTTCTTCGGCATCCCGTTCACGATGGTCAACTACGTCTCGAGCGTCATCCCGATCATCATCGTCGTCTGGCTGCAGAGCCACGCCGAGCGCTTCCTCTACGCGAAGCTCCCGGCAGCGATCCGCCGATTCGTGACCCCCATGATCGTGGTGCTCATCGCGGTGCCGCTGGTCTTCGTGGTCATCGGGCCGATCTCCGCGATCATCAGCGGCTGGGTCGGCACCGGCATCGGCTGGGTCTTCGAGACCGTGCCGTGGCTGGGCGGTGCCGTGATGGGCGGTCTGTGGCAGGTCTTCGTGATCTTCGGTCTGCACTGGGGTCTCGTGCCGCTGTTCCAGCTCGAGCTGCAGAACAACGGTCAGCTGTTCCTCGTGGCCCCCGTCTTCGCGGCCGTCCTCGCGCAGGCGGCGGCGGTGGCCGGTGTGTGGCTGCGCGCCCGCAACAAGAACCTGAAGTCGCTCGCCGCCCCGGCCACGCTCTCGGGCTTCCTCGCCGGCATCACCGAGCCCGCGATCTACGGTGTGAACCTTCCCCTCAAGCGTCCGTTCGCCTTCGGCATCGTCGGCGGTGCGATCGGTGGTGCGATCATCTCGCTCGGCGGCGTGTTCTCGACCGCGTTCGTCGTGCCCTCGGGCCTGGCGATCCCCGCCCTGCTCGGCAACGGCAACATGGTCTTCCTGGCCCTCGGCCTCGGCGCCGCCATCATCGTGCCCTTCCTGCTCACGGTGATCGTGGGCTTCAAGGAGCCCGCAGAGGACGCGGTCGCCCCCGCCGAGAGCACCGACCTCGAGGTCTTCAGCCCGGTCGACGGCACCGTGGTGCCGCTGTCGGAGACGCCGGATGCGGCCTTCGCCGACGGTTCGCTCGGCCAGGGCGTCGCCATCATCCCGCGCAGCGGCGCGCTCTACGCCCCGTTCGACGCGACCGTGGTCGCCGCGTTCCCGACCGGCCACGCCATCGGCCTGCGTCACGCGGACGGCGCCGAGGTGCTGATCCACATCGGCATCGACACCGTCAAGCTCGCCGGTGAGCACTTCAGCCTCAAGGTCACCAGCGGACAGCAGGTGAGCAAGGGCGACCTGCTCGTCGAGTTCGACCTCGCAGCGATCGCCGCGGCGGGTTACGACCTGACGACCCCCGTCATCGTGACCAACGCCGACCTGTACCCGAACGTGGGCTCGCCGGCATCCGGCCCGATCGCGCACGGCGAGCCGCTGTTCTTCGCCGTCGCCGTCGAGCAGGCCGTCGCCGCCAAGTGACACCCCGTGCGGGCGGGGGCACATGCTCCCGCCCGCACGCCGCATCCCAGATACGAAACGGAAGAGAACCATGAGCACCACCACCCCGTTCCCCCAGGGCTTCCTCTGGGGCGGCGCCACCGCCGCCAACCAGGTCGAGGGCGCCTACGATCAGGGCGGCAAGGGCCTGTCGGTCCAGGACGTCATGCCCCGTGGCATCGTCGGCCCGCGCACGGCTGAGCCCACGGCCGACAACCTCAAGCTCGAGGCCGTCGACTTCTACCACCGCTACGCGGAGGACATCGCCCTGTTCGCGAAGATGGGCTTCGGCGTCTACCGCTTCTCGATCGCGTGGAGCCGCATCTTCCCGAAGGGCGACGAGGCCGAGCCCAACGAGGAGGGCCTCGCGTTCTACGATCGCGTGCTGGACGAGCTGGAGAAGCACGGCATCGAGCCGCTCGTGACGATCTCGCACTACGAGACGCCCCTGCATCTGGCCGAGACCTACGACGGCTGGACCGACCGTCGCCTCATCGGCTTCTACGAGAACTACGCCCGCACGCTCTTCGAGCGCTACGGCTCGCGCGTGAAGTACTGGCTGACCTTCAACGAGATCAACTCGCTGCTGCACGCGCCGTTCATGTCCGGCGGCATCAACACTCCGAAGGAGCAGCTGAGCGACGCTCAGCTGTACCAGGCCATGCACCATGAGCTGGTCGCATCCGCCCGCGCGACGCGCATCGCCCGCGAGGTCGCACCGGACGCGCAGATCGGCTGCATGGTGCTGTCGATGCCCGTGTACCCGCTGACGCCGTCGCCGGCCGACGCGCTCGCCGTCATGGACTTCGATCACTCCAACCTCGTATACGGCGACGTGCATACCCGCGGCGCGTACCCCGGGTACTTCCTGCGGACACTCCGCGAGAAGGGGATCGAGCTGGAGATCACCGAGCAGGACCGCGAGGACCTGACCAACACGGTCGACTTCGTCTCGTTCAGCTACTACATGTCGGTCGCTCAAACCGCCGACCCCGCCAAGAAGGTCACCGGCGAGGGCAACATCATGGGCGGCGTGCCGAACCCCACGCTCGAGGCGAGCGAGTGGGGCTGGCAGATCGACCCCGTGGGCCTGCGTCTCGTGCTCAACCAGTTCTGGGACCGCTGGCAGAAGCCGCTGTTCATCGTCGAGAACGGGCTCGGCGCGAAGGACCAGCTGGTCGAGATCGACGGCGTCAAGACCGTCATCGACGACTACCGCATCGCCTACCTCAACGACCACCTCGTGCAGGTCGGCGAAGCCATCACGGATGGCGTGGACGTGCTCGGCTACACCTCCTGGGGATGCATCGACATCGTCAGCGCCTCCACCGCGCAGCTCAGCAAGCGGTACGGCTTCATCTACGTCGACCGCAACGACGACGGCAGCGGCACGCTCGAGCGCTACGAGAAGAAGTCGTTCGGCTGGTACGCCGACGTCATCCGCACGAACGGCGCCAGCCTCACCCGCTGACGCCGCCCGCCGCGTGTGCCCACGATCGTCCCTCGCGGACGTGTCGTGGGCACACGCGTGTGCCGTCCTGCCCGACCCCACCCCGACGCACCTCTCAGGCGGCACCGGGGAGAATGGATCATCGTGACCCCTCCCCGCATCGCATTCCTCGACGTCGACGGCACGATCCTCGATCACGGCACCACGATCGCGCCCTCCACGGTGACCGCGATCCGCACCGCCCGCGAGCGCGGCGCCCTCGTCTACCTCAGCACCGGACGCTCGGCCGGCGACATCCACCCCGCGGTGCGTGAGATCGGCTTCGACGGCGCGATCACCAACGGCGGCGCATATGCGATCGCGGGCGGCGAGGAGATCGTCGCCGATCCGATGCCGGCGGATGCGGTCGACCGCCTCGAGCGGTTCTTCCGCTCCCACGACATCCACTACTTCCTCCAGACCGAGGAGGCCGTGTACGCATCCGCCGAGGTGCAGGCCGCCGTCGCCGCGATGCTCTCCTCGTTGCGCCCCCGGCCCGCCGGCGCCGGGCCGCAGACGGCACCGCAGGGCGCACCGCGCTTCCGGGATCTGGCCACGATCGATCGCACCCGCGTCGCCAAGGCGGTCTTCCTCAGCGACTCGACGGATGCGGTCTCTCGCGCACAGTCCGAACTGGGCGACCGCTTCCACGTCGTGCCGGGCAGCATCCCGCTTCCGGGTGGAACCAACGGCGAGATCGGCATGCAGGGCGTCACGAAGGGGTCGGCGATCACCGCGGTGCTCGACCACCTCGGCATCGACGCCGCCGACGCGATCGGCATCGGCGACAGCTGGAACGACGTCGAGATGTTCCAGGTGTGCGGCACGGGCATCGCGATGGGCAACGCCGCGCAGGAGCTGAAGGACCTCGCCGACGAGGTCACGACCGCGGTACTCGACGACGGCATCCGCAACGCCTTCGCTCGCCACGGCCTCATCTGACCCCGGGGGCTCCCTCTCCCCTTTGTCCGAGTTGCGTCGCCGTTGCGCAGATGCAGCTGTCATTGACTGGCGCGGTTGCGCAGAAGTGTGGCGGCACGTGGATGCCGCAGACGGATGTGGCGGGTCTTGCGAGGATGGGAGCATGCGACACGGACGGGTGCACATCCTCGGAGCGAGCGGCAGCGGCACCACGACGCTCGGCGCCGCCCTCGCCTCAGCGTGGAGCGTGCCGCACGCGGATGCCGACGACTACTTCTGGCTACCGACCGACCCGCCTTTCACCGCGAAGCGCGCGGATGCCGATCGGGTGGCGCTCATGCGGACGGTCTTCGTGCCCCGTCCGGCATGGGTGCTCTCCGGCTCGATGATGGGCTGGGGTGACAGCATCGCCGCGGAGTGCGACGCCGTCGTCTTCGTCACGCTCGATCCGGTCGAACGGATGCGGCGGCTCCAGGCACGGGAGCGACTCCGGAGGCAGGGAGGCCCGCTCGACGACGCGGCATGGGACGCGTTCCGGGACTGGGCGCAGAGCTACGACGATCCGGAGTTCGACGGGCGGAGCCGGACCACCCACGAAGCGTGGCTCGCCACGCTCGGCAAACCGGTCCTCCGGCTCGACGGCGTGCACCCGACGGCGGACCTGCTCGAGACCGTCCTCCGTTGGGAACCGGCGTAGCCCGCATCCACGGAGCCTCCCGACCGCGAGACTGCATCTTCCCCACGAGATCATGGGTAAATCCCGTGATCTCGTGCACGAGATGCAGTCTCGCGGCTGGAGGCGCGGCCCCGAGCCGCCGTCGCTACGTGCGCGCGGCGGCGGGAGGCGGGCCGGATGCGGGCGGCGCCGGCGCAGTGACGATCGCCGCGCGCTCGTGCCAGGTCTTCGCGGTCACCCGGTCGAGGGAGACCTGCCGGCGCAGGGCGTCGGCCTTCTCGTAGATGGACGGATCGCCGAAGCTCGTCAGCACCTTCACGAGCACCGGCAGCAGCTCGATCATGAAGAACAGCGCCGCGATCAGCCAGTGGGCCCAGGCCAAGGTCGGCTCGCGCTCGGACAGCCGTTCGAGCGCGCTGATCTGGCTGAGAAGCCCGACCGCCTGCGCGTTGCCCCCGGCGATGGATGCGGCGCGATCGTTGTAGGCGGCGAGCGCGGCGTCGTACTGCGCCTGCGCAGCCGGCAGCTGGTCCTCGGCCTGCTTCTTGTTCTGGTCGGCGGATGCGGCGGCCGCATCCGTCCCGGCCGCGTTGGCGGAGGTGAGGGCGGCCTGGGCCTGGCTGAGCTGCGTCGCGAGGGCGTCGTACGCGGACTGCGCCTGGGTGAGCTGCGCCTGGGCGGCGTCCGAGCTCGTGCCCGATCCCTGCACGCCGGTGCAGCCGGGGACGGTGCCCGCTCCCTCGCCGGTCAGCTCGCACTGGTACAGCGCGCGGGCCTGATCGATCACGCCCTGCTGCGCGGCGAGCTGCTGGGTGAGCTGGTCCACGTTCGCCTGCGCGGCGACCGACTCTGCCGAGGTCGAGGAGGTTCCCGCGACGATACCGGTCGCCGCCTGATTCTGCAGGGCGGCGAGCGAGGCGGATGCGGCATCCAGGGCCTGCTTCTCGGGCCCGTTCGTGACGGCATCCTGATCGGACTGCGCTTGCACCACGTTGGTCGAGTTGACCTCTCGCGCGATGTCGTTGTGGAAGACCTGCAGCACGAGCGGCTCGGCGACGACGATGCCGATGAGCGCCGCCATGATGACGCGGGGGAAGGCGAGACCGAGCAGCCGCCACACGTTGCGGGTGGAGCGCATCGTCGAGGTCAGGAAGCGGTCGAGGTTGAAGATGATGAGCGCCCAGATGATCGCGAGCGGCACGGCGGCCCAGACGGCGATCTGCACCCCGGTGACGAGCGCGAAGCCCATCGAGAGGGCGGAGACGAGTGCGGTGCCGACCAGCACGAAGAACATCTGCACGAAGCGCGGCGTCTCGCTCGGAACATCGTCGAGCACCTCGCCCTCGGCACCGCCGAGCACGGCGAGGGTGCGCGAGAGGGGCTGGCGGGGGCGGCGGCGCGGGCTGCGGCGTTCGCGGACCACGGGAGGCGCCGGGTCGGGCACGGATGCCTCGGGATGCGGCTCCTGCTCGGGCTCGTCGATCGGGTCGATCACCTCGGTCGGACCGGTCGCGACGTCGCCGGAGGGGCGGACGTCGCTCAGGTACAGCGCCTCTTCCTCAGGCTGCGACTCGAGGTCGATGCGGCCGTCGGAGCCGAAGCGGCCGGGTCGATGCGCGGAGAATGACACTGCGCAAGGGTAGGAGGCCCTGCCTGTGTGCCAGGTGCGAACGTCCTCGGACGCCCCCGTGCGCTCAGTCGAGGAAGATGTCGGGGAACATCGCCGAGTCGGGTGTGCCGGGCACGGCGGCGTATCCGGAGAGGTCGGTGACGCCGGCCTCGGCGAGCACGTCTTCGACGATGAGCGTCTGGCCGGTGTACTCGCGCGCGGGGCGCGTGATCACCTCGTACGCCGCGTCCGCGTAGATCTCCGGGGTTCGGCTGACGGCCATCATCCGCTCGCCGCCCAGGGAGAACTGCACGGCGGCGGTCGCGATCGTCGTCCGCGGCCACAGCGAGTTGGCGGCGATCCCCGCGTCCGCGAACTCGGCTGCCATGCCGAGGGTCGCCATCGTCATCCCGTACTTCGCGAGCGTGTACCCCGTGTGGGCGCCCAGCCACCTCGGCGACAGGTTCAGCGGCGGCGACAGCGACAGGATGTGCGGGTTCGCCGCATCCTTCAGCATCGGCACCGCGGCACGGGAGAGCAGGAAGGTGCCCCGCACGTTGACGTCCTGCATGAGGTCGTACTTCTTCGTCGCGAGCTCGAGAGACCCCGACAGGTCGATGACCGAGGCGTTGTTGACGACGATGTCGATGCCGCCGAACTCGCCGTGGGCGGTCAGCACGGCCTGCGTGATGTCGTCCTCGTTGCGGACGTCGCCCACCAGCGGCAACGCGCGCCCGCCCGCCTCCTCGATCGCCGCCGCCGCAGTGTGCACCGTGCCCTCGAGCTTCGGATGCGGGGTGTCCGTCTTGGCCAGCAGGGCGATGTTCGCGCCGTCGCGCGCCGCGCGCAGCGCGATCGCGAGGCCGATGCCGCGACTGCCGCCGGACATGAGGATGGTCTTGCCGGCGAGCGGCTTCTGCTCGGTCATGGGATCTCCTTGGTACGTCGGGAGCGTCGGGTTCACCCGCGGCGGGCGGATGCGGCGGCGAAGGCCTGGATGCGGGCCTTCGCGTCAGGGGTGTCGAAGGCGGCGCCGATCGTGCGCGCCTCGTCGTCGAGGTTCTCGGCGAACGAGCGGTCGGCCCCCGAGCGGACGAGCCGCTTCGCCTGCCCGAACGCACCCGTCGCGCCCTCGAGCCAGAACCGCGCGATCTCGAGAGCGCGGGATGCGGGGTCAGCGGCCACCTCGGCGACGAGTCCCCATTCGAGCGCCTCGGGCGCCGCCAGCGTGCGGTCCTGCAGCAGCAGCTGGAGCGCCCGGCGCGGGCCGATGGCGGCGGCCAGGAGGGTCGAGACGCCGAGGTCCGGCGTGAGGCCGATGTTGGCGTAGCGGCTGACGAACTTGGCTCCCTCGGCGGCGACGATGTAGTCCGCCGTGAGCATGAGACCCAGCCCTCCGCCGGCGACCGCTCCCTGGACGGCGGCGACGACGGGCACGCGGGACTCGACGAATGCGCGGATGCCTTCGTGGATCACGTGCGCGGCGGCCGTGACATCGCTGCCGTCGGCGCCGGAGGTCGCCATGGAGATCACGTCGCCGCCGGCGCAGAAGGCGGGACCCGCCGCATCCAGCAGCACGGCGCCGACCGCGGGGTCCGAGGTGACCTGCCGGGCCGCCTCCCGCCAGCGCTCGCCCATCGCGAAGTCCATCGCGTTCAGTCGATCGGGACGATTCAGCGTCACGCGGGCGAGGCCGTCGGCGACCTCGACCAGGATCGAGTCGGCGCTCATCGCGGAGCCATCCGAATCGCGCCGTCGAGACGGATCGTCTCGCCGTTGAGGTACCCGTTGCGCACGATCTCGGCCACGAGGCCGGCGTATTCGTCCGGGCGCCCGAGGCGGGCCGGGTACGGCACCTGCTGGCCGAGCGAGTCCTGCGCCGGCTGCGGCAGACCCGCGAGCATCGGCGTCTCCATGATGCCCGGCGCGATCGTGACGACGCGGATCGCGTGGCGCGCGAGCTCGCGGGCGATCGGGAGGGTCATCGCATGCACCCCGCCCTTGGACGCGGAGTAGGCGGGCTGCCCGATCTGGCCGTCGAACGCGGCGACCGACGCCGTGTTGACGATGACGCCCCGGTCGCCGCCCGCCGTCGGTTCGGTGCGGGCGATGGCGGCAGACGACTGGGCGATGACGTTGTAGGTGCCGACGAGGTTCACGCGCACGAGCTTCTCGAAGTCGGCGAGCGGCGTCGGGGCGCCCTCACGATCCAGCACCTTGGCCGGCGGGGCGATGCCCGCGCAGTTGACGACCACGCGCAACGGCGCGGCGGCGGATGCGGCAGCGACCGCATCCGCGATCTGCTCGGGACTCGTGACGTCGGCCGCGGCGAACGTGCCGCCCAGCTCGGCCGCGCGTTCCGCGCCCGCCGAGGACGGCAGATCGACGAGGACGACGTGCGCCCCGTCGGCGGCGAGCCGCTGCGCCGTGGCCCAGCCGAGTCCGCTCGCGCCGCCCGTGACCAGCGCGGATGCACCCGCGACATCCATACGTTCTCCTTCGTACGTCGGTATCGGGTTCCACCCTACGCGGCACCGGGTCCCAGCGTCACACTCTCCCTCGCGACCTGCCCCCACCTGCCCCCACCTGCCCCCTGCCCCCCCTGCTCCCCTGTCCCTGCTGCTCGCCTGTCACAGATCGACGCACTGCGCTCGATCTGTGACAGGCGAGCACGGGGGCTTCTTGTTCCCCTGTCTGAAATCGACGCCTACGGCTCGATTTCAGACAGGGGGACAGCGGGCGGTGCTCAGGGGAACAGCGGGCGGTGCTCAGGGGAACAGCGGGCGGTGCGCCAAGACCAGCGGGCGGCGCCCCGGACGCGTCAGAGGGCGAAGACGAGGGTCCAGGTGCCGGCGAGCACCGCGGCGATCACGGATGCGGCGGCGATCGCCGCCGCGAGGGCGAGCAGCACGACATCGCGCCAGCCGAGCCGCGACGGCCGGGCCCAGGTGCGCGGGGCGTCGGATCCGAAGCCGCGGGCCTCCATCGCGGTCGCGAGCTTCGTGCCGCGACGGATCGACAGCACGAACAGGGCGAACGCCTGACCGAGGAACCGACGGATGCGGCCGCGGTCGGCCACCCCGCGTGCGCGGCGCGCCAGGGCGAGCTCACGCCAGTCGTCGACCAGCAGTCCCACCATGCGCAGGCCCGCGAGCGCACCGAGCACGAAGCGGGCGGGCAGGCGCAGCAGCTGGGCGAGACCGTCGGCGAGGTCTGTCGGGTCGGTCGTGATGAACAGGACGACGGACGGCAGTGCGATCGCCAGCACACGCAGCACGATGGCGGCGGCGAGCGAGAGCGACCCCTCGCTGACGCGCACGAGCCCCCACTCGAAGAAGACCGCGCCGGAGGGCCGGCCGTACAGCACCGTCGCCGCGCCGCCGATGAGGGCTGCGACTCCGATCGGCCACACGCGCAGCCACAGCTCGCGTGCCCGCAGCCGCGAGAACGCCAGCAGCACGAGAGTGGCCGCGAGCGTCACGGCCGCCGAGACCGGGTCGATCGAGAGCAGGAGCGTGACCGAGACCACGAGGGTCGCGATGAGCTTGGTGACCGGGTTGATCCGTCCCAGAGGGCTCGCCGAGGCGTCGATCGCGAACAGGCTCATGAGGCCCGACCCAGCCGCAGCTCGTCGTCGGCGAGCGCCGCGACGAGGGCGGGATCGTGCGAGACGAAGCCGATCGCGGTGCCGTCGGCACGAAGCTCGTCGATCAGATCCGCGAGCTCCCGCCAGGTGCGCGCGTCCTGCCCGTAGGTCGGCTCGTCGAGCAGGATGACCCGCGGCGCGGTCGCAAGGACCGCGGCGACGGTCAACCGGCGCTTCTCTCCACCCGAGAGCGTGAAGGGGTTCACCTCGGCGAGGCGCCCCAGACGCAGGCGCTCGAGCAGCGGATCGACGCGCGCGGCCACCTCCGCCTCCGAGAGCCCCAGCGCACGAGGACCGACGGCGAGCTCATCGCGCACGCGAGCGGTGAGCAACTGGTGCTCCGGCTCCTGGAAGACGGTGCCGATGCGCGTGAGCAGCTGGGCTGCGCGCCACCGGGACGGATCGGATCCGACGCCGGCGGCCAACGCATCCGCCGCCCGCACCTCGCCTCCGATCGGCGGCAGCAGCCCGGCGAGGGTGAGCGCGAGCGTCGACTTGCCGGCACCGTTGGCTCCCGTGATCGCGAGCGCCCGCCCCGCGTTCAGCCGCACGTCGATCCCGGATGCGGCGGCGAGCGCCTCGCCGCGGCCGATCCGACGGCGCCCGACCGCGAGACCGGCGCCGACCACGAGCGGCGATGCCTCCACAGTGCGCGGGCGCCGCGTGATCCGCACGGGGACTCCCGGCACCCACACGCCCGCCTGCGTCAGGGCATCGGCCGCGGCGGCGAAGACGTCGGCGGGAGAGCCGTCCGCCAGCACCCCGCCGTCGGGCGCGAGCACGACGACGCGCTCGACGAGCTCCGCCCACAGGTCGACGCGGTGCTCGACGACGACGAGAGTCGCCCCGGTACGGGCCGCGACGGCGGCGACCGCATCCCGCACCTGACGAGCGCCGTCGGGATCGAGGTTGGCCGTCGGCTCGTCGAGCAACAGGAGCTTCGGGCGCATGGCCAGCGTACCGGCCAGCGCAAGCCGCTGCTTCTGCCCGCCCGACAGCGCGGACGTGGGGTGGTCGAGCGGCACGGGCAGCCCCACGGCATCCAGCGCTTCACCGACTCGCGGCCAGATCTCGTCGGCCGGCACGCCGAGGTTCTCGCATCCGAACGCGACATCGTCGCCGACCCGGGCGAGGATCACCTGGGCGTCGGGATCCTGCAGCACCATGCCCGCGACCCCGCGGACGGATGCGGGGTGCGCACCGTCGACGCTCAGCTCCCCCGTCGCCTCGCCGTCCTCGTCGCCGCCCAGCACACCGGCGAAGGCGCGCAGCAGCGTCGACTTGCCCGCGCCGCTCGCGCCCAGCAGCAGCACCCGCTCGCCGGGCTCGATCGTGAGATCGATGTCGGCGACGGCCCAGCGTCTGCGGCCCGCGTGCCGCCACCCCCACCCGCGGGCGACGACCCGCGCGCCGGGAGTCACGCCGCGTCGGCGGCTTCGACGATGCGCGCCTGCCGTCCGGAGGCGAACCGGTCGAGCGCTCCCGTGGCGGCGAGCGCGCGGGCGATGAGCCACGAGACGAGCCCCGCGATGAGGATGCCCGAGACGATCGCCGAGACGAAGTAGATCGCGCGGGGGCCCGCGTCGTACGCGGCGATGGAGGAGAAGTTGGTGTCGAGCAGCGCCACGGCCAGTCCCGCGAGCGCACCCGAGACGAGAGCGACCCAGAGACGGTAGTTCGCGTAGGCGAACAGCGCGAAGCCGAGTTCGGCTCCCACCCCCTGCACCACTCCCCAGATGAAGGTGGTGAAGCCCCACTGCGTGCCGAGTGCCATCGAGACGACCGCGGCGACGACCTCGCCGTACAGCGCGGCGCCCGGCTTGCGGATGATGAGCCCCGTGAGGACACCCGCGAACAGCCATCCTCCGGCGAGCAGACCCTCGAGCCCCGGCAAGAACGCGAGCGCCGTGCTCAGCGGCGTCCAGGCCTGACCCCAGACCCAGAAGATGACGCCGGCCGCGACGCCGATCACGCTGGCGACGACGATGTCGACGACCCGCCACCGCCACCGGGAGGTGAGGGAAGGACGAGCGGATGTGGACGTGGACGTGTGCATTGATGCTCCTTCCTGCGCCGGCATGATCCGGATCAGGTTCGACGGTCGAAGCGTGGATCCGCTTCCTCTCAGCCCGGCTCACCGGACTCCCGTGGTTGACGTGCCGAGTATAGACCCGCTGCTCGCGCTACCGTAGGCGGGTGACCGTGACTGGCCCGACCCCGCCCACTCGGCGTTCGCTGCGCCGCGGCGGAGACGCCGAGCCGTCCGTCGACGAGGCTCCTCTGCCGCCCCACGACCTCGAGATCGAGGTGCCGCGCGCGCCTGTCGACGCCGCATCCACTCCCGCGATGATCGCCGCCGCGAGCTTCAACGACACGCCGGAGGACGCCGCCACGGGGCACTCCTTCTCCCCGCCCCAGGATGCGGCGGCATCCGTGCCGGTCGTCGTGCCTCCCGTGACCACGGCGCTGAACTGGGTGGACGAGACCGCGGTCGCACGGGCGTCGGGGACGACTCCACAACTCGAAGCCGCGGGTGCAGCATCGTTCACCCCCGTCGCCGCGGACCTGCTCGCCCGCGCCCCCCGCCGGACGCCGTGGCGTCCCGGGGTCCTGGTGCCGATCGCGCTGATCGTCGCGGTCATCGCGGCGTATTGCGGCACCACACTGCTGTGGCCGCTGTACGCCGTCGCCCCGACCGTGCAGGCGTCGGCCGTCGAGGCCACTCCGTCGGCCGCGGCCGTCGGCGCGTGGCCGGGTGCCGGCAGCGCCGCCGTCGTCGTCGACGGCGTTGGTTCTTCGATCGCCTCCAGCCCCGATGCCCGCTCGATCGCCAGCATCACAAAAGTCGTGACCGCGATGGTCGTGCTCGACCAGATGCCTCTCGCGGCAGGCGAACAGGGCCGGGAGTTCGCGTTCAGCGCGGCCGACGAACGCGAATACTGGTCGTACCGCCGCAACGGCGAGTCGGCGCTCGACGTTCCGGTGGGCGGCACGCTGACGGAGTACCAGATGCTGCAGGGCATGCTCATGGGATCCGCGAACAACTACGCCGACCGCCTCGCCGACACCATCTGGCCCAACAACGCGGTCTACGCGCGGGCGGCCAACGACTGGCTCGCAGCGCACGGACTGACCGGCATCACGATCGCCGGCCCCGCCGGCATCGAGGCCGAGAACGCGGCCACCCCAGCAGCTCTGCTGGAGGTCGCCAAGCGCGCGCTCGCCGACCCCGTCATCGCCGAGATCGTGCGCACCCCCTCCGTCGAGCTTCCCGGGGCGGGTCTCGTCGAGAACACGAACAACCTGCTCGCGGATCCCGGTGTCGTCGGCCTCAAGACCGGCACGCTCGACTCCTACAATCTGCTCGCCGCGAAGGACGTCACGGTCGGCGACACCACGGTCCGCATCTACGCCGCGACGCTCGGCCAGCCCGACGTCGAGACGCGGGATGCGGCGACGCGCGCCCTCTTCGCCCAGGTCGAGCAGGAGCTGCAACTCAAGCCCTCGGTCGCGGCCGGCACGACCGTCGGACGGGTGGAGACGAGGTGGGGCGCGCCCGTTCCGATCGTGACCGCGGCCGACGCCGATGTGGTGCTGTGGAACGGCTCTGCCGCGTCGCTGGCGACCTCGTTCGATCTCGGCGACGCGCGCGAGCAGGGCGACGTGGTCGGTTCGCTCGTCGCGACCGGCCCGAAGAACGCGTCGACGGTGGACGTCGTGCTCGACGGCGAACTGGACGGCCCGAGCCCCTGGTGGCGGCTGACGCACCCGCTCGAGCTGTTCGGCCTGGTCTGAGCCGCGCGGGAGCCCGCTCTCAGACGCGGAAGTCGGGGGATCCGAGCACGCGCTCGACGGTGATCTCGAGCGCGACGCGATCGGGGTTCGGACGGGGCTCGCGGTAGCGGCGGGTGTAGAGCTCGACGGCGCGGGCGACAGCATCCGCATCCTCGATGACGCGCGCGGGACCCTCGAAGCTGAGCCAGCGGCGACCGTCGACGGTGTTGACGCTGGCGCGTCCGGTGCGCTCGACGTTGAGGAACTTCTGCGTGCCGCGGGAGCCGATCACCCGCACGATGCCGTCCTCGTACGTGATGCCGACCGGCACCGAGTGGATGCGGCCCTGCCGGTCCAGCGTCGACAGGGTTGCCAGGTGGTACTCGGCGAGGAACGCGCGCGCGGCATCGGTGATCACCGCCTCAGCCTGCCAGAGCCGGATAGGCGTCGGCTCAGAACCGCCAGATGAGCGGCACGTACAGCACGGCCGCCGCGAGGAACAGCAGGGCGAGCGGGAGCCCGAGACGCCAGTAGTCGCCGAACCGGTACCCGCCGGGGGACAGCACCATCAGGTTGGCCGGCGTCGCGACGGGTGTCAGGAAGGACGCCGCTCCGGCGACGGTCAACGCCATGAGGAAGGTGAGGGGACTGACCCCGAGGTTCACCGCGATCGCGGTGGCGACGGGCGCGACGATCAGCACCGTCGCGACGTTCGAGATGAACTGACCGAGCACGACGGTGACCACGCAGACCGCGAGCAGCGCGAGGTGCGGATCCGCCGAGCCGACGACGCGGAGAACCCCGTCGGCCACGACCTCCGCGGCGCCGGTCTGCAAGAACGCGGCCGAGAGCGGGATCATGCCGGCGATGAGCACCAGCGTCGTCCACGAGATGTCCTGATACAGGGCGGGAAGCGTCACGACGCGGGTGAGCACGAGGGCACCGGCCGCCACGAGGCCCGCCACCGCGGGCGGCGTGAGTCCCGTCGCCAGGAGCACGACCATGATGGCGGTGATGACGAGCGTGCGTCGGGCTCCCCGCCGCATCCCGGTCGGCACCGTCCGCACGGCGCCGGTGCGGACGGCCTCGGGTACCAGCGACAACGTCTCCGCCTCGCGCGGCCCGGATGCGGCATGCGCGGCGGCATCGGGCCGGGAGGGCAGCAGACGGTCTCCGAACAGGATGATGATGGTGAGGGCGGCTCCCAGCAGCGGCAGCCCGACGAGCGCGAACTCCGCGAAGCCGAACCCTCGGCCGGTCTCGGCCTCGGCGAGCTCTGAGACGACGACGTTCACCGGCGTCCCGGTGAGGGTGAGCAGCGACGCAGCCGATGCGAGGAAGGCCAGCGGGATCATCACTTTCGACGCGGGAATGCGGGCGCGTCGGGCGATCACTGCGGCGACGGGCACGAGGGCGGCGACGGCGCCGTTGATGCTGAGGAAGGCGGTCAGCACGGCCACGAGTGCACCGAGTGCGCCGAGGACCGGGCCTCGACGATGGCCGGCGCGAGCGACGATCAGGCCCCCGAGCCAGCGGGTGATGCCGCTGCGCTCGAGCGCGCTGGCCACGACGAACAGGCTGGCGATGAACAGCACCGTGGGATCGCCGAACCCGGCGAGCGCTTCGGGAAGGGTAAGCACGCCGGTCGCCCACAGGGCGAGGGCGACGCCGATCGCCACGACCTCGAGGGGTATGCGGCCCGAGAGGAACGCGAGCACCGCCAACCCCAGGATGAGGAACGTCGCGGTGACCGGATCCATGCCTCCACGCTAGCGGCGGGTGGCTCGCCGCATCCGGCCCGCGACCGTGCGATCAGACGAAGCGCACCGTGGCGTCCAGGCGCGTACGCACGTCGAACACCTCGTTGCCCCCGATGTCGCGCGCGCCCGTCACGCCGCGCCGCAGCACGGTGGCCAGCGCCGAGCGCCCGGCGACCACGACGGGCGTGCCGCGCACGGTGCCGAGCTCGGTGATCTGCTGGGCGAGGTCGTTGTCGGGCAGCACGACGATCGCGCCGCTGAAGCGCACCCGCGCCGCGCGGGCGACGACCCGCATCCGCGAGAGCAGATCGCTGACGGGGGCGCCGACGACGGCGGGGCCGATGATCTCGCCGCGACGGAAACCGACCGGGCCGCCGAAGTCCTCGGAGAGCACCCCGTAGAGGCCGCTCGGCCCGAGCACGATGTGGTCGAGCTTGTCGTCGAGGTCTCCGCTGCGACCGGATGCGGCGACGTCGTGCCAGACGCTGTAGCCCATGCCGAGGTCGGCGACGATGCGGGCGGTCGCCTCCTCGGCGAGCGCGTCGGCCAGGAGGCGCCGGATCTCGCGCGGCGCCGAGCGCACCAGTTGCGCGTCGTAGGGATCGGGCACCTCGGCACCGCGCCCCACCCACTCGCGGATGAGCGTGAGATACCGTTCGCGCCGCCATCCCCCGGGCTGGCCGGCGGATCGTGCGCGCGGACGCGTGTCCTGCCGTGCGCGCGGCGGCGTCCATGCACCCTCCGCCTCGGGCGCAGCGCTCACCGCACCCCGGCCGCGGTCGTAGGCCGCTCGCGCCTCGGGCGTGCCCACGAGCTCCCACGCCCGCTGCACCTCGACGAAGCGCACCGCGTCGCCGCCGGTGTCGGGATGCGTCTCACGCAGGCGCACCCGGAACGCACGCCGCAGGGTCTCGTCGTCGGCATCGGCTGCGACCTGGAGGATGTCGTACGCGGATGCGGAGAGGGGACTGTCGAACACGCCGCCTCGCTTTCACCTGCCGCACGGCAGCGTCCAGGCTACCGGCCCGTGCCTGTTCGGGCGCCGTGAGCTCAGCGTCGTTCGTTTCGTCGCGCGTAGGCGGCGGCCTTGCGACTGGACAGGGCGAGGAGCACCAGGATGTCGAGGCCGAGGTTCAACAGGGTGCTGCTGATGCGGATGTCCTGGCCCTGCACCCACCAGGTCGAGAAGGCGAAGCTGATCGACAGCACCGAGAACAAGAGCACGGTGACCCGCGAACGGTTGCCGCCGCGCAGGACGAAGATCGCCATGACGGCGTCGAACAGCAGCACGGCGCCGCCCACGAGCCAGACGAACCCCAGCCCGAGCGCCCGTTCCTCCTCGCTGAGGGGGACTCCGTCGATAACGACCGATGCGTCGTGCACGATGTGACGCCACTCGAACGTGATCGACAGCAGCCAGATCACTCCCGCCAGCACGCGCAGCAGGACGAGGAGTCCGCCGGCGACGGTCGCCGCGGGCCGCGGCATGTTGGGGTCGTGGTCAAGCGGACGCGCGAGGCGCGCCGGCGACTCGAATGCCGTGCGCTTGCGGGGGACCTTCTCGCTCACGCCGTCACCCCCCGCACGTCCACGATCGGCAGATCGCCGTCGGTGCGGATGCTGTCGCCGCCGCCGTTGCGGGCGTGATAGCCGGTGGAGAAGTCCGCGATCACGTCGACGCGCACCCGGGGCTCCGCCGCGGTCACGGTCTGCACGATGTGGTCGCGCTCGATGTCCGTGTCGGCGTCGATCCGGTGGGTCACCTGGAGGGTGAACAGCGACAGCCCGACGGCGGTGTCGAAGGTGCCGGCGGCCAGCCATTCGACCCGGCGTCCGCCCGGCAGCAGCCAGTCGTCGGGGCAGCGCCAGAAGCGCACGTGGTGGCGCTGCGCGGGGTTGCCGTCCACTTCCTGCTGGTAGGCGAAGTCCTGCTGCCTGGAGAACAGGAACAGCGGGCTGACGGGGGCCTCGTCGTAGCTGCGCCTGGTGAGGGTCGATGTGATGATGCGCCACGAGGAGGCGAGGGTCACGGGGTCGGCCTTCGTCCAGCCCGCTCGGCGCAGCACCTCCTCGATCTGCTCGGCACTGCCCATGAACGCGAGGTTGACGGGGTCGCCGAGTAGTCCGTCGCTCGTGCGTGTGCGACCGATGAAGTAGTCGGGCACGTAGATCATCGTCAGGATGCGGTGCAGCCGGGGCAGCACGAGGTACGCCAGCAGGACCCAGAACGCGATCGCGAGCGGGATGCCCCACCATCCGACGCGGAAGGTCTCGGTGAAGCTCAGGTAGGCAAGCCAGATCGAGGCGAGGCCGGCGAAGACGAAGAAGAAGCCGTCGAGCGCGACGCCGATCGAGTAGGTCCGGCGCTTCCTCTTCTCCCCCGCGGCCACGATCAGCCCCAGAGCGCCCGTGGGGGCCGGAAGGCGAAGGCCTGATCGACGATCCCGGGGTCGAGATCGTCGAGTGCGGCGGGATGCCAGCGCGGGGACCGGTCCTTGTCCACGAGCTGCGCGCGGATGCCCTCGACGAGGTCGTGCTGGGTGAGGGCGAACCACATCACGAGCCCGTACTCCTGCTCCAGCACCTCGCGCAGCGACCGCCTGCGCCGCGCGCGACGCACGGCCTCGAGCGTCACGGTCAGCGCGGTGGGCGAGAGCGCGGCGATCAGTTCGGCGGCGGCGACCGCATCCGGCTCGGGATGCGCGCGCAGCCGCGCGAGGATCTCGCTGACCGAATCGGCGGAGAACGCGTCGTCGATCCACGCTCTCGCCGTCTCGAGGCGCGAGATGTCGGGCGTCTCGTCGAACAGGAGCACGAGCTCCGCCGGCCCCTGCGGATCCGCGCGGGTCTCGAGGGCGTCGCGGAAGGCGTCGATGCGGTCCGAGGGAACGAGGTGGTCGGCGAAGCCGGCGTAGATCGCGTCGGCCGCATCCATCGTGCCGCCCGTCAGCGCGAGGTACTCGCCGATGCGCCCGGGCGCATGCGCGAGCAGCCACGTGCCACCGACATCCGGCGTGAAGCCGATGCGGGTCTCGGGCATCGCCAGCTGCGAGCGCTCGGTGACCACGCGGTGCCCGGCGTGCGAGGCGAGCCCCACGCCGCCGCCCATGGTGATCCCGTCGGCGATCGTCACGACCGGCTTCGGATACTCGGCGAGGCGGGCGTTCAGCGCGTACTCCGCGAGGAAGAAGTCGGCGGTGCGCTCCGCGTCGGAGCTCATCGCCTGCTCACGCAGGAGACGTACGTCGCCGCCCGCGCAGAAGCCGCGATCGCCCGCACCGTCGAGCAGCACGACCTCGACATCGGCGTCGTGCTCCCACGCATCCAGGGCCCCGGCGAGCCGTCGCACCATATCGATGTCGACGGCGTTGAGCGCGCGCGGACGGTTGAGCGTCAGCCGCCCCACCCCCTGATCCGACCGCACCAGCACCGTCGCATCCGTACCGCTCATGCCCGCCACGTTAGCGCCGCCGGAGCACCCGCACGGGATCGGCGAGAGTCGATCCCCGATTTTCCGCGGATTTCCGCCAGAATGGAGAAACGTTCTGACCTTGACGGAGGTTCCCATGCCCGACGGCCAGATCCTGGAGTTCTCCGAGGTCACCAAGAGATTCGGCACGATCGATGCCGTCTCCCGATTGAGCGCGCGTATCGAGCCCGGCCTCGTGACCGGGTTCCTCGGCCCGAACGGCGCCGGTAAGACGACCTCCCTACGCATGCTGCTGGGGCTCGTCCGGCCCACCTCGGGCACGACGACGATCGGCGGATCGCACTACAGCGAACTGCGCGATCCGCTGCGCACCGTCGGCGCCGCCCTCGAGGCGTCGAGCTTCCACCCCGGTCGCAGCGGCGCCAACCACCTGAAGGTCTACGCGCAGGCGGCGGGGCTGCCGACCGGCCGTATCGACGAGACGCTCGCCCTCGTCGGTCTCTCGGACGCCGCCGGACGCAAGGTCGGCGGGTACTCCCTCGGGATGCGGCAGCGACTGGGCCTGGCCACCGCGCTCCTCGGCGACCCGGGCGTCCTCGTGCTCGACGAGCCCTCCAACGGCCTCGACCCCGAGGGCATCAAGTGGATGCGGATGCTGCTGCGCGCCTTCGCCGACGAAGGCCGCACGGTGCTCGTCTCCTCGCACCTGCTCATGGAGATCCAGCAGACCGCGGATCGCCTGCTCATCCTCGCCCGCGGACGACTCGTGTTCGACGGCGGCATCGAAGACCTCGCCGACCCCGACGAGTACGCGACGGTCGTCGATGCCCCCGATCGCGCCGCCCTTGAGGCCGCGCTCACCGCGGCGGGACACTCGTTCGAGGTGCTGCGTTCGGGACTCACGGTTCGCGGAGCGGAGCCCGTCGAGGTGGGCGCGCTCGCCGCCGCATCCGGCATCGCCCTGTCGGGCCTGCAGCGCCGCGGTCCCGAGCTCGAGGAGATCTTCCTTGCGCTGGTCGACGGCACGCGCGTGCACCCACCGGTGGGCGAGGCCGCGGCCATCCCCGCGGTCGACGAGGACGCCCCGCTCGCACCGGAGAACGATCCCGCCCCGGAGACGTCGGAGATCACCGAGGCGCCCGACGTGGAGGTGCCGCTGGACGCTCCGGTTCCCGAGGGCGCCGCCGAGGCCGCTCGGGAGGATGCTGCGGCCGCCTCCGAGACTGCCCCCGCCGATCACACTGCCCCGGTCGAGGAGACCGCGGCGCCGGACGAGCAGCAGGCGGCTGCCGCCGATGATCTCGCGCCCGCCGCTGAGAGCGGAGAGGTTCCCGCGTCCGACTCCGAGCCGGCGGAAGGCGAGACCTCCGACGCAGATCCCGCACCGACCGAGGCCATCCAGATCACCGAGCCGATGGATGAGGCCGAGCCGCATCCCGAAGCCGACGACCGCGAGGAAGGGGGCCGGGCATGAGCCTTGTGAACGTCACCCGCTCCGAGCTGACCAAGCAGTTCACCACCTCGATCTGGTGGATCCTCGGCATCGTCCTCGCCGGTTACGTCGGGTTCACCGCGGCCGGCCTGTCCGTGGTGTTCGCGCTGGCCGCGAGCGGTGCCCTGCCCTCGAGCGGCGGCGGCCTCACGGCGACCGGCGTACCGGGCGACGTCAGCGCCCTGATCTACAGCCTCGCCGCATCCGTCGGCTACGTGTTCCCGCTGCTGATCGGCACGCTGCTGGTCACCGGTGAGTTCCGCCACAACACGCTCACCCCGACGTTCCTCACGACTCCGAAGCGCGGGCGGGTGCTCACGGCGAAGGTCCTGGCTGGGGCCGTCATGGGCCTGGTCTACGCCGCGCTGGCGCTGATCGTCACGGTCGGCCCCGCCGCCGGCGTCCTCGCCGGGTTCGGGCAGCGCACGGGCCTCGACTCCTCGGACACGTGGGCGATGCTGGGACGCATCGTGATCGCCTTCGTGCTGTGGGTCGTGGTCGGCATCGGCGTGGGTCTCGTGGTGCGCAACCAGGTCGCGGCGGTCGTCATCGTGCTCGCCTTCACGCAGTTCATCGAGCCCCTGCTGCGCTTCGGCGGCGCCTTCGTCTCCGGTCTGAGCGACGCGGCCCGGTTCCTGCCGGGAGCCGCAAGCGACACCCTCGTCGGCGCAAGCCTGTTCTCGGCCAGCGCGGGAGGGGATGCGGGCGCGCCGCTCGAGTGGTGGGTCGGCGGCCTCGTGCTGCTCGCGTACGGCCTGCTGCTCACGGTGCTCGGATACTTCGCCAGCTGGCGCCGCGACGTCGGCTGACCCACCTCCGGCGGGGGCCCGCGCTTCCTCGCCGAGCGAGCATCCGATCATCGAGCGAGTACCTCATTGAATGCTCATTCGGCGAACGGATGCTCGCTCGGCGGATGCGGGGGCCCGCCCCCGCGATGTCGGCTGACTCCCGGCTCCGCGGGACCCTGCTCAGCTGGAGGCGAGCTCGACGACGTCGGTCGGGTCGTCGCCCGCGTCGACGCGCAGCGCCCTCACGAGGGCCTCGCCGTGTCGGGTGCCGAGCACAAGGCGCTGGAACTCGGTGTCGCCCTCGAGGTCGATGACCACGCCGGGGCGGTTCTTGCGGATGACGGCGAAGTCCTTGCCGCCGGCGTAACGCCACGTTCCGATGGCGAGCGTCGCGGGGATGAATGTGCCGGGTGAGCGGACGCCGCGCAGCCACGTCCAGGGGTCGTCGGTCAGCTGCACCCGCGAGATCGCGGCACGATCGAGCGTCACATTCCGCTTGCGGAATGCCAGCGCCTTCTCGGCGCCCGACAGCACGATCTCGAGGTGTCCCGAGTCGAGCATGAGCGTCACCATGGTCCAAGTCTGCCAGCGACGCCTCGGCCGTGGCATCGAATTTGCTCACAGACGGACAACGATCCGCCAGCTTCGTGCGACCCCGACCGCGCACGGCGGTGGAAGACTGGACCGGTGCCCACGCCTCGTACCGACCCCCGGTCAGATGTGGGGCCCGAGACGGCTCCCGTGCTCGTCGCCCACGTGATCGACCGCGCCCGAGCGGGCGCACGGCTGAGCGTGAACGAGGTTCTCGCCCTCGTCACCGCCGACGGCACCGACCGCGATCTCCTGTTCGCCGCCGCATCCGCGCTGCGCGACGAGGGTCTCGCTCTCGCCGGGCGCCCCGGCGTCATCACCTACTCGCGCAAGGTCTTCGTGCCCCTGACGACGCTCTGCCGCGACCGGTGCCACTACTGCATCTTCGTCGACACCCCGGGCCAGCTGCTGAAGAAGAACAAACCCGCCTACATGTCGCCCGAGCAGGTGCTGCAGGTGGTGCGCCAGGGGGCGGCGCTCGGATGCAAGGAGGTGCTGCTGACCCTCGGCGACCGCCCGGAGGAACGCTGGCCCGAGGCGCGCGCCTGGCTCGACGAGCACGGGTACGCATCCACGCTCGACTACGTCGCGGCGATCGCCCGCCTCGTGACGGCCGAGACCGGCCTGCTCGCGCATCTGAACCCTGGCGTCATGCACGCGCACGAGCTCGAGACCCTCCGCCCGGTCGCACCCTCGATGGGGATGATGCTCGAGACGACCTCTCGCGCCCTGTTCGAGACGCCGGGCCAGCCGCACTTCGGGTCCCCCGACAAGGATCCCGCGCTCCGGCTGCAGGTGATCGAGGATGCGGGGGCTGCCCGCATCCCGTTCACCACCGGCATCCTGGTGGGCATCGGCGAGACCCCGCTCGACCGGGCGGAATCGCTCATCGCGCTGCGCGACGCCGAGGAGCGGCACGGCCACATCCAGGAAGTGATCGTGCAGAACTTCCGTGCGAAGCCGCGCACCGCGATGCAGGACGCCCCGGATGCGGACCTGCTCGAGTATGCGACGGTCGTCGCGGCGGCGCGGATCGTGATGGGAGCGCGGATGCGGATCCAGGTGCCGCCGAACCTGTCGGATCCGACCGAGTTCGCTCTGCTCGTCGGTGCAGGGATCGACGACTGGGGCGGGGTGTCGCCGCTGACCGCGGACCATGTGAACCCCGAGCGTCCGTGGCCGCACGTCGACGATCTGGCGGCGGCGACCGCATCCCTCGGCTACGAGTTGCGCGAGCGCCTCACCGCTCACCCCGAGTACCTCGCCGACCCCGACACATGGCTCGACCCCGCGATGCACGCCCCGGTCGCTGCCCTCTCCGACCCCGCGACCCACCTCGCCCGCACCGCCTCTCACGTTCAGAGGAACACCAACCCGAGCGCACGCGCGAGCACCGTGCGGGGGCTGGCGGAGCGGGCAGCGGCCGATCCGCTCGCGCTCGACGACGCCGAGTGGCTGCGCCTGCTCGAGGCGACGGGCACCGCCCTGGACGACCTCGCGCACATCGCCGACGACGTACGCCGCTACACGGTCGGCGAGGCGATCACGATCGCCGTCAATCGCAATCTCACCTCGACCGGTTTCCGCGCGGCGGGCGCGCAGACACCCGACCAGTTCGATCTCGCGGATGCGGCGGCGATCGCCGCGGACGCGTGGGACCTCGGTGCGACGGAGCTGTGCATCCAGGGCTTGATCGCTCCGCAAGAGGCGCCGGAGGCGTACCTCGACATCGTGCGGGCCGCGCGCGCCGCCGCGCCCGACATCCACCTGCACGCCTACCGTCCGCAGGACGTGCAGGACCTCGCCACCCGGAACGGCCTCACGCTCGACGAGGCGTTCGCCGCGATGCGGGATGCGGGCGTCGACACCGTTCCGGGCACCGGAGTGAAGGTGCTCTCGGAGCGCATCCGCGGCCTCATCGCTCCCGGCGATCTCGAGATCGACCGCTGGATCGAGACGATCACGGCCGCCCACCGCGCCGGGTTCCGCTCGACGAGCGTGCTCTTCTACGGTCACGTCGAGACCGCGGCGGAGCGCATCGCGCACCTCGGCACCCTGCGCCGCATCCAGTCCGAGACGCGGGGGTTCACGGAGTTCGTCCCGATCCCCCTCCCCGGCCCCGCGGGTGGCATCGGCCTGGTCGAGGGACGCTCGGCGCTCGACGAGCACCGCGCGATGGCGGCGGTGTCGCGCCTGTTCTTCTCGGGCAGCATCCCCCACATCCAGATCCCGTGGACCCGGCACGGACTCGAGACGAGCGCCGTGCTGCTGCAGGCGGGCGGCGACGACCTCGGCGGCACGCTGCTCGACGGTCGCGTGCGCCCCGAGGCCGGCATCGAGTCGGGCAACGAGCTTCCCCTCCCGGATGCGGCGCGGATCGCCCGTCGGCTCTTCCGCCCGCTACGCCAGCGCACCACGGTCTACGGCGAACCGTCGGACGAGCGCAAGGCGGCGGTGCGATGACCCGCGAGGTCGATGTCGCGATCGTCGGCGCGGGGTTCGGCGGACTCGCGATGGCGTCGGCCCTGCGTCGGGCGGGACGGGAATCGTTCGCCGTGCTCGATCGGGGCAGCTCGGTCGGCGGCACCTGGCGCGACAACACGTACCCGGGCGTCGCGTGCGACGTGCCCTCTCACCTCTACGGGCTCGCGAACCACCCGTGGCCGGACTGGTCGGGGCTCTTCGCCCGCGGCGACGAGATCCACCGCTACCTGCAGCACATCGCGGAAGCCGAGCAGCTCGGCGAGCGCCTGCAGCTGGACACGCCGCTGCAGTCGGCGGCGTGGGACGGCGAGCGCTGGCTCGTCGAGACCGGACGCGGCGAGGATGTGCGCGCCCGTCGTCTCGTACTCGCCTGCGGGCGGCTGACGGAACCGTCGATCCCCGACATCCCGGGACTCGAGACCTTCGAGGGCCCCTTGTTCCATTCCGCGCGCTGGGACCACACCGCGCCTCTCGCCGGCCGCCGCATCGCCGTGGTCGGCACGGGCGCGTCCGCCGTGCAGCTCGTGCCGGCGCTCGTCGCACAGGGCGCCGAGGTCGTGCTGTTCCAGCGCACACCGGCCTGGATCGTGCCGCGCGGCGACGTGGACTACACCGCCGCCGACCGGCGCCGGTTCGCCCAGCATCCGGACGAGCTGGCGCGGTTGCGCGACGAGCTGTACCGGGAGGGCGAGGAACGCTTCGCCTCCCGCTCCGGTGATGAGGATGCGGCGCGCGCCGCCCGCACGGTCGCGCTCGCCCACCTGGAAGCACAGGTGGCGGACCCGGCGCTCCGCCGCGCGCTGACCCCGGACTACGCGTTCGGCTGCAAGCGCGTGCTGCTCTCGGACGAGTTCTACCCGGCCGTCGCCTCGGATGCGGTCGCGTTCGAGCCGTCGGCGCTCGCGCGCGTGGACGGCGGCGAGCTCGTTGCCGCATCCGGCGCCCGCTACCGAGCCGACATGCTCGTGCTCGCGACCGGGTTCGCCGCATCCGAGCAGCCCTATGCGGAGCTCGTGACGGGCGAGCAGGGCGAGACACTCGCGGAGCACTGGAGTGAGGGGATGACCTCCTACGCCTCTACCGTGGTCGCGGGCTTCCCCAACCTGTTCGTGCTCAACGGCCCCAACGCGTCGCTCGGACACAACTCGTCGCTGCTGATGCTGGAAGCTCAGGCGGAGTACGTGGCCCGCTGCCTCGACCGTGCCGGCGACGGCATCCTGCGTCTGCGTCCGGATGCGGAGTCGGCGTACACCGCCCGCATCGATGCGGCGGCCGCATCCCGCCCCTGGCTCACCGGGGGCTGCGACAACTGGTACGTCGACGCCCGGTCGGGAAGGCTCACCCTGCTGTGGCCCGACACCGTCGACGCCTTCCGCGCCATGCTGGGTTCCACCGATGGGTCGGAGTTCCTGCCGGCCCCACTGCACCGCGACGCGTCGCGGGCGAGAGGAGAGTCATGACCGTTCCCCTGCGTCTGGGCTACAAGGCCTCGGCCGAGCAGTTCTCCCCCGATCGACTCGCCGACTTCGCCGTGCTGGCGGAGGAGGTCGGTTTCGACTCGGTCTTCATCTCCGACCACTTCCAGCCCTGGATGCACGAGGGCGGTCACGCCCCGGCGGCGCTGCCCTGGCTCGGGGCCGTGGGATCGCGCACCTCGCGGGTATTGCTGGGCACGAGTGTGCTGACGCCGACCTTCCGCTATCACCCCGCCGTCGTGGCGCAGGCGTTCGCAACGCTCGGGGTGATGTTCCCTGGCCG
The DNA here is from genome assembly GCF_021398715.1 of Microbacterium binotii. Taxonomy (NCBI): domain Bacteria; kingdom Bacillati; phylum Actinomycetota; class Actinomycetes; order Micrococcales; family Microbacteriaceae; genus Microbacterium; species Microbacterium binotii. Next base: position 2,965,578 of record NZ_CP090347.1, read on the forward strand.
GGTGATCCTCGGCGTGGGCACCGGTGAGGCGCTCAACGAGGTGACCCTCGGACTCGACTGGCCCGAGCCGCCCGAGCGGTTCCAGCGCCTCAAGGAGGCCATCACCCTCATCGAAAAACTGTGGGCGGGCGAGCGCGTCACCTATGAGGGCAACTTCTGGAGTGTGAGCGACGCGACGGTCTACGACCGCCCGACGACGCCCGTGCCGATCTACATCGGCGCCGCGGGCCCCGCGGCCACACGTCTGGCGGGGCGCATCGCCGACGGCTTCATCACGACGAGCGGCAAGGATCCGAAGCTCTACACCGACACACTGCTCCCGGCCCTCGCCGAGGGGATCGAGAAAGCGGGACGCTCGAGCGACGACGTCGACACCCTGATCGAGGTCAAGGTCTCCTACGCCGCCGACCGCGAGACGGCGCTGGAGAAGACGCGCTTCTGGGCACCGCTCGCGCTCAGCGCCGAGCAGAAGATGGGCATCCACGACCCGATCGAGATGCAGCGTCGCGCGGCCGAGCTGCCGATCGAGCGCGCCGCATCCCGTTTCATCGTCTCGACCGATCCCGACGAGCACGTCGAGCAGATCGCCCGCTACGTCGACCTCGGTTTCCGGCACCTGGTGTTCCACGACCCGGGTGAGGACCAGGAGCAGTTCCTGCGCACCTACGGCGAGGAGATCCTTCCGCGTCTGCGCGCCCGCTTCGCGTGAACCTCGACTGGACGATCGTCGTCCCGCTGAAGGCGGCGGCATCCGGCAAGTCGAGACTGGGCGCGAGTGCCGCACTGGTTCGCGCGATCGGCCTCGACACCGTCGCGGCCGCCGCCGCGGTCGCGCGCGTCGTCGTCGTGACCGCGGATCGCGAGACGGCAGCGGCGGTGGCGGCGATCGGCGGCGTGACGGTGGTCGCCGAGGAAGTGCCGCGTGGCCTGAACGCGGCGATCGCGCTCGGGATGCCGGCATCGCACGCGCCTCGTGCGGCGCTGCTCGGCGACCTGCCGGCGCTCCGCTCCGATGACCTGCGCGGAGCACTGGATGCGGCCGCATCCGTCGACCGCGCCGTCGTCGCGGATGCCGAGGGAACCGGCTCGACCCTCGTCACCGCGCGTGCCGGGGTGACATGGCGGAGCGCCTTCGGAGTGGACTCGCTGGCCCGCCATCTGGCGCTCGGCTGCGTGCGCCTCGACGTGCCGGAGGAGTCGACGCTGCGTCGCGACGTCGACACGGCGGCGCAGCTCGCGGCGGCATCCGCGTTGGGTCTCGGACCCCACTCCGTTCGGTTCTCCACAGGCGACCCGGTTTCGCAGGGAGGCCCTCGCCGAGAGGCGTAACGTGCCAAAGGTGAGCGACGATTTCATGCGGGATGCGGACGCGTCGATCGCCCGCGTCGAGCAGCAGATCGCGGCTGCCCAGGAGCAGGCGAAGCGCGGTCAGCAGTTCCAGCGCGAGGTCGCAGAGGTGCGCGCCACGGCCAGCTCACCCCGGCGTGAACTGCGCGTGACGGTCGACGCGTCAGGCCGGCTGCTCGATGCGGACCTGTCGGATGCGGCCATGGAACTGTCCCCGCAGGCGCTGTCCCGCTTGCTCGTCGATACCGCGCGCGCCGCACAGCGCCAGGCGGGTGAGCAGGCGGTGCGCATCGCCGCGGAGTTGTTCGGCGAGCAGGCCGGCGCCACCGAGCGGCTGCGCGCCGAGATCGCAGACGCCCTGCCGCAGGGCGGCGGGACGAATGTGCGGTGGTCGTGATGGCCGACCACATCGCTCTCGACGGCGATCTCATCGCCGCACAGGCGTCGCGGGTCGAGCTCGTCGCGTCCGACGTCTCGGTCGCGCGGGATGCGGCCGGGTCCACGAACATGAGCGGCGGCGCCTTCGGCGTGCTGTGCGCGTTCCTCGTTCCGCCTGCCCAGCTGGCGGCCGCGATGGCGCAGCAGGCGATCGGCTCCGCCGAGCAGATGCTGCGCCGGTCGGCGACGGAGCTACGCGGCGTCGGCAGCGACATGGCCTCGTTCGAGGATGACGTCGTACAGGGCATCAACACGCTCGGTCAGGGACTCGGTTGAGCACCGCGAACGTGCTGGTGGCGGCGCCCATCGACACGGCGACACCGTTCAGCGGCGCGGGGCTGCTCGACTCGGGCAGTCAGCTCGTCGCCGCAGTGGACTCCGGATCCTGGGTCGAGGGCGGCCTCGCGGGCGTCGGCGTCGCGATCGATGTGGCCGCCACGGCGATCGACCCGCTGGGGTCACTGATCGGGGCGGGTCTCGGCTGGATCATCGACCACCTCGAACCGTTGAAGGGCTGGCTCAACGACTTCGCCGGCAACGCGGGCGAGGTCGCCGCCTTCGCGCAGACGTGGTCGAACATCCAGACCCAGCTGGAGACCTCGGCACAGGAGCTCGCCCATGTCGTGGGCCAGGTCGACGAGATGGCGGGTGAGGCGATGGAGGCCTACCGCCGATTCCAGCAGGATGTCGCGCAGCATCTGTCGGGGGCCGCATCCTGGGCCGGGGCGATGTCGACGGGTCTGCAGATGGCGTCGACGATCGTGCAGGTCGTGCACGATCTGGTGCGCGATGTGCTGTCGCAGCTCGCCGGCGCGATCATCTCGTGGGTGGCCGAGCTGGTGGTGACGGTGGGCCTGGCCACGCCCGTCGTGATCGGTCAGGTGACGACGCGCGTCAGCCAGCTCGCGACCACCGTCGGCGAGACGGTCACGAAGGTGCTGCGCTCGTGCAAGAACCTCGGCAAGCTGCTCGACGACCTGAAGGGTCTGCTGCAGCGCGCGGGCGACCTGTTCAGCAGCGTGCTGAAGGGCGGCGGCTCGGGGCCGTCGGTGCGCGCACCGGACGGCCCCACCATCCGTGCCCGCGTCGGCGATCCGCTCTCCCCCGCCGACCTCAAAAGCATGATCGATGAGGGGTATCACACGTCGATCTTCAGCGACAAGGTCGTGCAGCACTACGACCACTCGGCGGCGACGCTCGGCCGGTCGGGCTCGGATGTGTGGGCGATGCCCACAGAGGATGCGGCCAAGATCCACACGCCCGCGCAGGCGGCGCGCGAAACCGGCATGGCGCCCATGGCGCAGGACGCCTACCTCAACGGCGGGGACATCTACGCCGTGCACTTCCCGGTCGACCCCGGCGAGCTGCGCCGCCCGACGGTGGCGGATTCGGGCGGGTGGGAGCACTTCTACCCCGACCCCACCAACACGAGCACCACCTACGGCCACACCGCTGTCAACACGGGCACGGGGGCGTACCTGGTGAACTCCACGCGTGAGACGCTCATCGCCGGCGGCGACGCGATGCGCAGCAACGCGGTGCTGACGAAGCTGGAGAATGGAGCGTGGGTGCTCGTGAGACGGTATTGAGCACTGAGACGGAGCTCGGGTGCCCGGTGTGCCGCGAGGGCGCGTACAGCGGCGGGCAGCCGCGGTTCGTGACGTCGACCTCGCCGGTGGACCTGCTCTATCGTTGCGAGGTGTGCCGCACGTGGTGGTTCGACAACAGCCGAGGGCTGCGTCCGATGACAGACGAGGAGGCGCGCGAGCGCTTCCCGAACGAGGTGGGCAATGACTGAACCGACCGTCGTCGATCTGGCGATCCTGCAGGCGCGCGAACAGCGTCTGACGATGCAGACCGTGCTGTGGACGTTCGCCGCATCCACCGTCTACGTGCCCAGCGGCGGCGACCCCGGCGAGGATTTCCGGGGCTTCCAGCCGGTGTACTACCCCGGCGCCTCCGAGCGCGTGCTGGCCGTGTTCACCGACCCCGACCTCGCGAGCGAGCTCGACGCTCTCGCGCCGTGGATGGTGACGTTCACCGGTGCCGACCTCATCCGTCGCATGCCGGTGGGCGAAGGACTCGTCGTGAACGCGGGCTCGAGCGTCGGCTTCGAGCTTCCTGCCGCGGGCCTCGCCGCCTTCCGCCAGGAGCTGGAGACGGCACGGAGCCTCACCGGGCATTAGCGCGGAACGACATCGGGGAGCGAACGCGCGCGTTCACTCCCCGATACCTCAATCGACCCGCGTCTCACGGGTTCGCGCCATCGTCAGCGCTGGAACAGTTTCGCCGCGTTGCGGTCGGTCGTGACGTAGTCCTCGGCGATCGACTCGGTCGCCGAAGCGATGCTCGCGAGCACGGACTTCATGTGCTCGAACTCCATCGACCACGCGCGCTGTGCATTGTCGTAGGCCACGCGGGCCGCGCCGTCCCAGTTGCCGCGCAGGCGGTTCGCTTCTTGCTCGAGTGCTCGCAGAGCGCCCTCGATCCGCTGTGACTCGCGCCGTAGTTCGGCGGCGGATGCGGTCAGTGCCGAAGGAGTGATGCTCAGATCGCCCATCTCACATGCCTCCCATCATCGCGCCTAGGCCACCGATCGTGGACTGGTGCTGCTCCTCAATGGCCTCTTGCGAACGCACCGTGGACCGCAGTGCCTCCTCGAGGTGCACCAAGGTCTGATTGATCTTCTGCGCGCCCGCCGTCCACGTCTGCATCATCTGCGCGTAGGACTGAGCCGCCTCGCCCTGCCAGATCGACCGGATCTGGTCGAGCTCCGCGGCGACGCGACGGGTGCTGTCGGCGATGTCGAGATGAGTCGCGGAGACCGCCTCGGCACCGCGCAGCAGCGCTCCCTCTTCTGCGGAGATCTTCTCGCTCATGTGTCAGTCCCTTCCCCCTGCGCCCGCGCCCTCGGAGCGAGGGCCGAACTCTGCATCGTCTTCGATCGACGGCGCGATCGGGCCGCCGAGGCCGCGACCCTTCTTGTCGCTGCGTCCGCCTCCACCGGCACCCGCACCGGCACCGCCGCCACCCATCATGCCGGTGGCACCGCGCGAGCCACCGGCTTCGCCGGCGGCGCCAGCCGCACCGCCGGCACCCACGCCCCCCTTGCCCAGGAGGCCGCCACCGGCACCTCCACCGGCGTTCGCCGTGAGGCCGCCGCCGAGACCACCGGCGCCACCACGCCCGGCGATACCGGCACCGCCGCCACCGACGCCGCCGATGCCACCCAGGCGCCCGAGTCCTCCAGCCGCCGCGGCCTTACCCAGGCCGCCGAGAGCCGCAGCTCCTCCGGCGCCGGCCATGAAGCCACTGGACAGACCGCCTGACCCCGAACCGCCCGAGCCGACTCCGCCGAGACCGCCGGGTCCGCCCGAGCCGCCGGGCAGCAGAGGCGTATGACCACCGGGGTATGTGCCGATGCCGTCGGTCGGACCATCGGGGTGGACGATGACTCCGGGACCTGGCAAGGGCAGGGGCAGTGCGTTGTAGATGGGCGGTCGACCCGTGCCACCACTCCCGTTGTCGTCGCCCCCCGGCGGAGGATCAGGAATGAAGCGCGGGGGCTCGCCGACGGGACCGGGAACGACGACCCCGCCGCCGCCGTTGCCGACGCCCGAGGGGACGTTGTAGTCGGGGTAACGCTCGAAGCTGGAGCCGTTGTCGCCCCCGCCCGGATCCCAGTTGGAATCCCGCAGATGGTCCGGGATGTTGGGAATCGCCCCGTACACGTTCGCCATCGGCGGCGGCGGCGGGAACGCCCGGATGTCGGAATCGATCTCCGAGCTGACCTGCTCCACGCCCCTGCGCGCCTGCTCCTCCCGCTGCGAGCCCATGTACCAGTTGGCCGCTGCGATGGCGCCCTCTCCGGCGATCACGGAGAACCCTCCGAAGAAGAACTTGGCGCCGTCGGCCGCGTTGCGGATCGCACTCTGCTGATCGCTGCTCAGTCCCCCCGGGCCGAGCTGCGCCAGGAGGTTGCGAGCGGACTCGCGGCGGTCGTTGGCCGACTGGATGGCCCGCGGGAGCGAGGTCTTGACGTAATCGATCAGATCGCCGATGTCGGACTTCGCCGCATCCATCTGCGCGGTGACCTCGCGTTCCGCGCTTCCTTTGATACCCGGATCGCTGGCGACGCGGTTCATGAGCGTCGTCAGCGCAGTGAGCGCCTCACCGACGCGGTCCAGGTTCGGAATCCGCCATTCAGACCCCTGCGCGAGGTTGGTGAGACGGGTCTCCCATTCACTCATGGCTGCCCCTTTCGCTGGGAGCTGTTGCTTCTACGGACGAGTACCACGGTCACGACGACCGCGGCGATGATGAGGATGAGGACACCGACTCCGACCCCGAGGATCACGGGGAGGATGGATGCGCCCGAGCCCTCCGGGGCGTCGGGAGCGTCAGGCCCCGTCGGTGCCGGCGACTCCAACGCCGACGCGGCCGCCTCGACGTCGGCGGGACTCGGCACCTGCGTTCCCTTGCCGAGGACCGGATTCACATCGTCGTACTGCGTCGGGTCCTTGCTGAGCACGTGCTGCAACGACGCCGCCCCGAAACCGAAACCGCCGGTCGCGCTGTACTCCAGCGGATGATCGTCCTTACCGGTGTTGTGCACCAGCGACTGCATGAGCTGGTTTCCGGTCGCGGACGGGTACTTCTGTTTCGCGGCGGCGAGGATCCCTGCGACCTGGGGCGTGGCCAGCGACGTTCCTGTGGCGCGGCCCGACACGTTCCACGAACCTGAACCGTCACCGATGACGGCGATGTCGACGCCGGGAGCGACGACCGTGGTGTCGAGGATCGCGTTCGGCACGCCTAGGCCTCCGATGGCCAGATTGCCATCGATGTCGACGCCGCTGACCGCGATCACCGCGTTCAATCCGGCAGGGTAGATGCCTTCTTTGATGCCGTTGTTCGGGTTGCCCGCGACGATCGGCACCTTCATGGCGGCGGCCTTCGCGACGGTGAGGTGGTCGTTCGCTCCCGGCATCCCGATGACGATGGCCGTCATGATGATGTCGGCCCCGTCGTCGAGAGCGCGCTGGATCATCCACATCACGGGTGTCAGACCGGCGGCGTCGACCTCCGGTGTGGGCGTGCACTCGGCGAGCGCTCCAACACCGTAGAACGTCACCGACGCGTCGGGCACGATGCCCTTCGTCCCCGCCACCCCCGTGCCGTTCCCGACGAGCATCGCCGTCACGGTCGAGCCGTGCTCCGACATGGCGTTCGCCTCGGTCGTGGACGGTTCGGCGCCCTCGCAAGCGGCTCCCGGAGCGACGGTCAGATCGGCGCCCGCGAAGTCAGGGAGCTCCGGGTTGATCTGACTGTCGACCACCGCGATCTTGACGCCCTCGCCCGTCCAGCCCTCGGCATGGACTCCGGCCACGTCATAGACGTCGTACCACCACTGTCCGTCAGCGGCTGCCGCAGGTGTCGCGGGCACGACGACCGCGAGCGCTGCGATCGCAGCCACCCAGCCGGCCGTTCGTCGCCGTGAGCGACCGGACGACCGGTGACCGCTCACCACGCCTTCGCCGCGCCCGACCCGGTGCCCGTCGCGGGCGGCTGGGGGGACGAACTCGAGGTCGTACCGGAGGTCGGGTTCGCCTCGGCAGCCGCTTCGATGAAGGCAGCGGCTTGGCGAGCTTCGAGCGAGGTGTCACCGTCGGTGGTCAACAGAGCATCCGCCGCCTTCTGGAGGGACTCCGCGTTCTGCTCGATGTACATGCGGACCACTTCGGTCTTCGCAGCCACCGCACCCGCGACGTACTTCAGAGCGTTGACGTACCTGGCCTGTGCAGCCTCCTCGGCGGCGCCTTCCACCGTCTTGATGTCGCCTTCGGGCGGCAAGATGGCGGCCTGCTCTTGCAGACGCTGGACGTTCTGCGCAAGAAGATCGAGGCTGAGCGCGATTTGACTGACGATGCTCATGGTGTTCCCCCGGTAAGTCTGTGTGTGAAAGTCGGATGCGGGCCGGCACGGTTCGTCACCGGCCGACCCGCAGCACGAGGCGTGTCAGAGCGCGAAGCGCCCAGCGGCCGAACGGTCGGTCGAGACGTATCCCTGCGAGATCTCTTCGGTCTTCGCCGCGATCTGCTCGAGGAGCGTGTTGAGGGCGATCAGCGACTGGTTCCACTTGCGCTGAGCGTCGTCGTAGGCGTTCTGCGCCTCACCGTTCCAGGAAGCGCGGAGCTTGCCGACCTCGGACTCGAGGGTCTCGAGCTGAGACTTGATCCCGTTGGCACCGCCGCGGATCTGCTGCGAGAGCGCGATGACCTGCTCGGGACGGACGGACATGGACTGCATGGAGGTTTCCTTTCCGAAAGCCTGCGCCGAAGCGTCAGGCGCCCATCATCGAGTTGAGACCGGAGATCGTCTGCTGGTGCGACTCCTCCGAGGCGGCCTGGTCGCGCTCCGTGCCCGACAGGGCCTCCTCGAGCGTCACCAGCACCTCGTTGAGCTTGGTGGTCTCCTGGTTCCACCGCGCCATGAGCTGCGTGTAAGCGCCGGCTGCGGCGCCCGTCCAGAATCCGGAGACCTGCTCGATCTCGGAACGGACCTTCTTGACCTGCTGGTCGACACCGGCCTTGGCCGTGTTGACTGCCTGGGCGCCGCGCTTGAGAGCACCCTCTTCAGCGGAGATCACATCTGCCACGACTTCCCCCTCATCCCTCATCATCGGCGTTCCCGCCAGCCGGCCGCTCTTCGCGAGGTGAAGGGCGTAGGAAACCGACCGATCTAAAGCTAGGGAGGTTTTCGAGGGGTGGGCAAGCTCTCCACAGGGCATTGCCATGAGACTTCTCTCACGTTATAACCCACCCGACCTGCATCGTCCAGCAGCCATGCCCAGCGTGCGCAGGACCATAGAATGGCGGCGCGCGAGGACAGCGCATCTTGTCGCCCGAGCCGGAGGGGGAGCCCGCACCGTGGCCCAGACGATCAGCGCGCCGCGCGCGCTACTTCGGATCTCCGTGCAGAGCGAAGGGCGCCGGCTCGACATCGGCGTGCCCGCCCACGTGCCGCTCATCGAATTCATGCCCGGCTTCGCCCGGAGTCTCGGTGTGCTCGATCCGACCATGACCTACGCGGGCTACGCGCTGCAGAAGGCCGACGGCACGGTGTTGGATGCGGCGCAGGGCGCAGCGTCGCAGGGAGTGTCCGACGGCGACGTCCTCACGCTCGCCCGTGGCGGGCTCATCGCACAGCCGCGGGTCTACGACGACATCGTCGAAGCGGTCATCGACGCCACCGGACAGCAGAACCGTCCGTGGACCGCGCGGGACAACGCCCGTACCGCTCTGGCTGTCAGCCTCACCCTCCTCGGTCTCTGTGCTCTCCTCCTGCTGGCGGCCGGCCCCTCGCTGGGCCTCGGGGCGCTCATCGCGGGCGGCGGCGCCGTCATCCTCGCGACCGTCGCCGCCGTCGTCGCCCGGCTCGGGCAGCTCGAGGCAGGCCAGGGGCTGGGCATTGCCGCATCCGTCTTCGCCGCCCTCTCGGGATACCTCGCCGTCCCCGCATCGCTGGATCTGTGGGGCTGGCCGCTCGCCGCCGCGGGGCTCGGAATGCTCGTTGTGGGAGGGGCCGCACTCGCGCTCATGCCCGACCGCGCCGAGGTTCAGCTCGTGCCCGTGGCGCTGGGCGGAGTGGTCGGGATCACCGCAGCGATCACCGCGCTCCTGCCCGAGGGCACGGTCGCACCCTACGCACTGATGATCGGAATCGTCGGCACGCTCTCCGGCACTCTGCCGTGGCTCGTCCTCAGCTCGACGCGTCTGCGCGTCATCTCACCGCAGAGCGATGCGGACATGTTCGCCGACCCGCAGCCGATCGACGCCGCCGACGTGCGGGCGCGCACGGCGCGCGGACAGCGCACCCTCGTCGCCCTCCGCGTCGCGCTCGGCATCGCCGTGCTCGCCGCCACACCGCTCGTCGCCTCCGACGGCGTCGTGGGCGCGATCCTCTGCACGCTCGCGTTCCTCGGCATGATGTTCCCGTCCCGCCAGACCTACGCCCGCTCGGGCGTGCTCGCCATCATGGCCGTCGGCACCGCCGGCCTTGCCGTCTCCGGTCTGACCATCTCACTGACCCAGCCCGACCTGCGCGCCGCGCTGCTGATCGCGCTGGGGGCGGCCGCCGCGATCGTGGTGACCGTCACGCTGCTCTCACCGAAGGCCCGCACGCGCCTCGCACGACTGTCCGACACGGTCGAGCTCGTGCTGCTCGCGCTGCTGCTGCCCTTGGGCGTCATCGCGGCGGGGCTGGCCTGATCCATGGCGACCAAGAACGACCTCATCGAGGCGCAGACATTCTCGCGCCGTCGACTGCTCACCGCCTTCGTCAGTGGCGCGCCCGGCGGCAAGGAGCTCGAGCCCACCGCTCCGCTGCGCGCCGTCATCGCCGCCATCGCTCTGACGGTCGGCGTGATCCTGGTCGGCGTCTTCTGGGGCCTCATCCGTCCCGGCCTGCCGAACGGGTGGGACAACGGCAAGCTCATCATCGTCAAAGACACCGGGTCCCGCTTCATCACGCAGGACGGGGTGCTGTACCCCGTCATCAATACGGCCAGCGCCCGCCTTCTGCTGCCCTCCAGCGACTTCCAGGTGATCGACACCGATCAGCAGAACCTCGAGGGCGTCCGCCTCGGCCCGACGCTCGGTATCGTCGGTGCACCCGACGAGATCCCGACTCCGGGCGGCCTCACGAACACGGGATGGGGCGCGTGCGTCACCGACGACGCGGCCCTCGATGTGCGCATCGGGGGCACGACGCCGCAGGAGGCGACCGGGCGCGCGGTCGTCGTGGATGCCGACGGCGCTCGCTATGTGATCGCTGACGGGCTGCGCTTCGCGGTCTCCACGAACGACAGTGACGCCGTGCTTCGCGCGGCGGGCATCGGAACGCTCAACCCCGTGAAGGTTCCCGTCGATTGGCTGAACCTGTTCACGCCCGGCGCGGACCTCGCACCGCTGCGCGTGTCCAACGCGGGCGCCGCTGTCCAAGGCTCCTCGCTGCGCGTCGGACAGGTGCTGCACGTCACGGGTGAGCCCGATGACAAGCGCTCCCTCGTGCAGTCGGACGGCACGCTCGCCGAGCTCACCCCCCTCGCATGGCAGCTGTACCAGCTGGGCGGCCAGAACTCGGAGGTACGTGAGGTCACCCAGTCCGAGACGGGCGGTCTTCCCTCCGCCGCCAAGCGCGCCGGTGGCGCGGACTGGCCCACCGAGAGCTTCACCGCCATCGACACGGACGACCGCCCCTGCGCCGCACTCATCGGTGACAACGCGCAGACCCGCACGGTGCTCGCCGCGCAGCCGCGCAGCGAGACCGCCACCGCCCAGGTGCGTGTGACCGCCGGCGCCGGCGCCCTGGTCCGCTCGGGCGGGCGCGGCGACCAGAACACTGCGCTCGTGACCCTGGTCGACGCGACCGGGACCTCCTATGCACTGCCCGGCGCGACGGAGGAGACCATCGCCCGTCTCGGGTTCACCCCCGGCGATATCGGCAGTGCCGCAGACGTCTGGATCGATCTGCTGCGCACCGGCCCGGCGCTGACGGAGCAGGCCGCGGGCATGTCACCCGACGGCTCGACGCCCATTCCGACTCCGAGCGCGACGGCGGGAGGCTGAGCGCGTGCGCCCGGCAGAAGGAACCGCTCCGCATCCGATTCGCCGCATCGCCGCAGCGGTCTCAGCGGCGGCGCTCGTCGGAGTGCTGTGGGGTGCATCGCCACCGACCGCACCCACGGCCGCAGCGGCATCGCAGAACGGCTGCAACGCCGCGACCCGCATCGCCCAGGCGCCGCCGGCACTGTCCATGATGCAGAGCGATCTCGCATGGCAGATCACTCGCGGGGAAGGTGTGACGGTCGCCATCGTCGACTCCGGCGTGCTCGCGATCAATCCGCACTTGGTCGACGCGTTCGCCGGCGGGATCAACCTCGTGGGCGACGGCGAAGCGGCCGACGGCTCGACCGACAGCTTCGGCCACGGAACAGCGATCGCCGGACAGATCGCGGCACGCAAACTCGACGCGTCCGGCATTCAGGGGCTCGCCCCCGACGTGAAGATCCTCTCGGTGCGCGTGTTCGCAGGCAACGACAAGCAGCAGATCGATGCCGGCTTCGGACCTCAGGTCGGCAAGCTCGCCGCCGGCATCCGGTGGGCGGCCGACGCCGGCGCGCAGATCATCAACGTGTCGATGAGCACGACGGACAACGTGCCGGAGATCGCGGATGCGGTGGCCTATGCCACCTCACGCGGCAGCCTCATCGTCGGTAGTGCCGGCAACCGCAACGGGGCCCTGTCGCTCGTCGAGAGTGAAGCCGATGTGCCCCGGTTTCCGGCGGGCAACCCCGGCGTGCTCGGTACCGCCGCCACAGACCTGTCCGGCGTCGTCACCGACGACAGCATCCATGGCTCGCACGTCTCGGTGTCGGCACTCGGACAGGAGATCATCACGACGTCGGCATTCGGCGGCGACTGCATGTACGCGCAGGACGCGCCCGCCACCAGCTACTCCGCCGGGTACGTGTCGGCCGCCGCCGCTCTCGTCGCGGCCGCTCATCCCGACGAGACCCCGGCGCAGTGGGCGTACCGTCTGATGGCGACCGCGGTCCGGGCCGATCCGGATGCGCGCGACGACCGCGCCGGATGGGGCGCGATCCAGCCGTACGACGCCATCGTGATGCAGCCCGGCCCGGGCATCCGGGGACCCGAGAGTCCGTTCGTCGACGGCGAGGGCACTGCACCGGTTCAGCCCGCCGCGGATCCCGTCACGGTGGTCCACAAGCCGGCTCCCGACGAGGAGGCGATCCTCTTCGGCACCACGGCGGGCGTGGGCGCACTCATCGCGATCGGCGGAGCCGGCGTGCTCGGTGTGTTCGTCGCTCGACGGCGACAGGCGGCCGCTGCGCCCCAACCCTCCCGGCGCGGCGGCGGACTCTACCGCGACGACGAGCCGAAGGACTGAGCCCCGCTCAGCCCGCCCGACGGAGTTCGACCACCGCATCGCCGAGAACGACGCGATCCGTCACCGGAGCCGACCCGTTCGCCGACACGGCCTGTTCCGCGCCGGACGCATCCAGCACGCTGACACCGTTCGTAGAGCCGAGATCGGTGATCGTCCATCCACTGCCGTCCCAGACCAGACGCGCATGCTCCTTCGACACGGTGCGCGCTTCGTCGGCGACCGCGACGTACTGCACCCCGCTCTCCGTTGCCTTCGGATTGCGACCGAGCACGAGCGACGTAGCGGCAACGGGCACGACCTCGCCCGAAGGCAGCGCGAGCGACCAGCCCGCGGGAACGCCCTGCTCCTCCGCACCGCGTCGCGCACGGCGAGTGAGCGGCGCAGGTTCGGGTTCGACCGAGCCGGAGCGCGTGACGGGAGCCTGCGGGGCTGATGGCGCCTGCGGCGCGGCCGGTGCAACCTGAGCGGGAGCGGGGGCGGCGGCAACAGGCGCGGCCATGGCTGCCGCCGGCGGGGGCGGAACAGCGGCGGAGGGGGCGGCGGGCACACCGGGTGTCGCCCCGCGACGAACCGGGCCGACACCACCGGCGACGGGGGCTGCCGCGGCCGAGGTCGCGGGCGCCGGTGCTGCCGGAGCTGAGGCTGCGGGGGCGGGGCCTGCCGCAGCGGGAGCGACCGGGGGCACGGGCGGCGCGACGACCGCATCCGGGATCGCAGGCGGGCGCTGTGCCGGCGGGGCCACGGCGAACACGGGCGCGGGACGTCCGGGCGCGACCGCAGGTTGCTGCGGCGTGGCCGGAGCACGCCCGCCGGAGAGCACCGCAGCCCACACGGGCGGCAGCAGCACTCCCAGCACGGTGCTTCCGGCGCCGCGGCCGGCCTCGCTGTTGATGCGGTGCACGGCCATGATCTTCAGGATCAGCGCGTAGACGTTGACGAAGGGGACGAGCAGGAGCGCGGCCTTGACGGGGTCGACATTGCCGAGCCGGAAGAGTTCCGCCTCGTTCATGATCGGAACCCAGGCCCGCCAGGGCTCGGTCTCTCGCTCTTGGAGCACCCGCGAGAGTCCGATGGCGTACCAGACGTGCCAGCCGGCGGCGAAGATGCCGCCGAGCACGGCGACGACCATCACGACGGTCAACACGACCGAGCTGTCATCCACGGAATCTCCGTCTCCCCTCGGGCCGCACGCTCGAGGGCCCTCCGTCAACGCTACCGGCCCGCATCCGAGGGACGCAGCCCCTTGCCTTCCGTCAGCGGAGCGACCACGAGTTCGTGACTGGCATCGACCAGCGCCGCCGCCCCGCGGTCGAGAGCGTCGGCCGTGTAGGGCAACGCGATGATGCTTCCGTGCGCGAGGCGATCGAGCATGATCAGGATGCGGGTGCGCCCCGCATCCGTCTCCGCCGTCAGGGTCGCCCGCGCCTCGAATCCCCATGACCGCATCCCGGGGATGAGTTCGACACCGACCGCATTCGAGGCGATGAACCGCAGCGCCGAGCCGGCCTTCAACCGGCGCATCGACGGCGCAGAGTCGACCACACGGTATTTCGCATCCACCAGCGCCGTAGTGAACGCGTCGAGCGCTACCGATGCAGGCGCCGTCGTTCGCACGATCCAGGTCGGCTTGATGAAGACGCCGCCGTCGGTCGGGAAGTGGCGCCTCCCGTCCGTTCCCATGCGCCCGCTCCGATGCCGGCTGGCCTCAAGCGCCGCGCAGGCGCTTCGCCAGATAGCCGTGCAGCGTGTCGAGCGGCACGCGCTCCTGCGTCATGGTGTCGCGATCGCGGACCGTGACGGCGTCGTCTTCGAGCGAGTCGAAATCGACCGTGACACAGAACGGTGTACCGATCTCGTCCTGGCGGCGGTAGCGGCGGCCGATGGCACCGGCGTCGTCGAAGTCGACGTTCCAGCGTCCGCGCAGCTCATCCGCCACACGTCGTGCGAGCGGCGAGAGGTTCTCGTTGCGGCTCAGCGGCAGCACCGCGACCTTGACGGGGGCGAGGCGCGGGTCGAGCTTGAGCACCGTGCGGGTGTCGACGCCGCCCTTCGCGTTCGGCACCTCTTCCTCGCGGTAGGCATCGACGAGGAAGGCCATCATCGCGCGCGTGAGACCGAACGAGGGCTCGATGACGTACGGCGTGTAGGTCGTGTTCGAAGACTGGTCGAAGTACGCGAGCTTCGTGCCCGACGCCTCGGCGTGGCTCGACAGGTCGTAGTCGGTGCGGTTGGCGACGCCCATGAGCTCGCCCCACTCCTTGCCCTGGAACCCGAAGCGGTACTCGACGTCGATCGTGCCGGCGGAGTAGTGCGCGCGGTCTTCCTCGGGAACGTCGAGGCGACGCATGTTGTCGGCGTCGATGCCGAGATCGATGAACCAGTTCCAGCAGGCCTCCACCCAGTGCTCGAACCACTCGTTCGCCTCGGCCGGCGGCGTGAAGTACTCGATCTCCATCTGCTCGAACTCGCGCGTGCGGAAGATGAAGTTTCCGGGCGTGATCTCGTTGCGGAACGCCTTGCCGACCTGGCCGACGCCGAACGGCGGCTTCTTGCGGCTCGCGGTGAGCACGTTCGAGAAGTTGATGAAGATGCCCTGCGCGGTCTCGGGGCGAAGGAAATACAGCCCCGACTCGTCGTCGACGACGCCGAGGTAGGTCTTCACGAGGCCGGAGAAGGCCTTCGGCTCGGTGTACTGCCCCTTGGTGCCGCAGTTCGGGCACGGGATGTCGGCCAACCCGTTCTCCGCCGGGCGCCCCTTACGCGCTTCGAAGTCCTCGATGAGGTTGTCGGCGCGGAACCGCTTGTGACAGTGCAGGCACTCCACCAGCGGATCGGTGAAGGTGGCGACGTGGCCGGATGCCTCCCACACGCGCTTGGGCAGGATAATCGACGAGTCGAGACCCACCATGTCGCCGCGGCCTCGGACGAAGGTCTGCCACCACTCGCGGCGGATGTTCTCCTTGAGTTCCGTACCGAGGGGGCCGTAGTCCCACGCGGAGCGCGATCCGCCGTAGATCTCGCCCGCCTGGAAGACGAACCCGCGATGGCGGGCGAGGGCGATGACTTTGTCGAGACGGGACTGCTCGGCCACGGTGGCTCCAATGGTCGCTGTGCGAAGGGCGCGCGGGCGCATAGGGGATGCGGCGCGGGATCATCCGATTCTATCCGCGCCGGTGCGGCGCTCCGCCGCGTGTTCTGCGAAGGTCAGCCGGCGGGCGCGGCCGCGCACGCGGCGGCGATCCGTGCCGCCACGACACCCTCGGGGTCGGCGAGCGGCGTCACGGCCACGCCGATGGCCGCACCGAGGGCGAACCCGATCGTCGCGGTGGGGTCTTCGCTCGCACCACTCGCCGACGGTGAGGGAGTGGGCAGCGGCGCCGCATCCGCCCCCGCGGGCGCACTCGCGTCCGCCTCGCAACGGATCTGCGGCAGGGACACCACGATCTCCGCGCTCTGCCCCGCCTCGACCTCGATGCTCCCGGAGCCGACCTTGCGGCCGATGCCGGCGAAGCCCGGAGCGTCGATGCGGATGCGGGTGAGCGCGAGATTCTCGTCGGTCGTGTTCTCGACCCACAGTCGCACTTCGTCGGCGCTCTGGGCAGGTGTCGCGGGCAGCAGAGTGGCCGTGATGCCGGAAGGAAGCGCCGTCGCGCTGGGCGCCGGACGAGGTTGCGCGCCGCATCCGGCGAGCGCGAGAGCCGCGATCAGCAGCGCTGCTGCCGTCGCTCCGGTCCGCGCCGCCGCACGGCGCGCGGGCCTCGCAGACGCGGCATCTCCCCCGTTCGACATACCTGCACTGTATCCGGGGGGTGCCTATGGCTTCCCTGAGCGCTCAGCTCTTGGCGGCGGCTTTCGCGGCCCGCTTGGTCTCGCGGACCTTCGTGAGGGACTCGGGACTCGTGATGTCGGCGACCGAACGGAACGAGCCGTCCTCGCCGTACGGAGCGGAGGCCTCGCGCCACCCGCCGCCCGTGAAGCCGCGCTGCTTGCCCAGCAGCGCGAGGAAGATCTTGGCCTTCTGCTCGCCGAAGCCCGGGAGCGCCTTGAGCCGCTTCAGCACCTCCCGGCCGTCGGGGTCACCCTCGGTCCAGATCGCCGCCGCATCGCCGTGCCAGCGGTCGGCGATCTCGGCGCTGAGCTTCTGCACGCGCTCCGCCATGGAACCCGGAAAGCGGTGCACGGCGGGGGTCTGCCCGAACGCCGCGGCGAAGGCCTCCGGGTCGTACGCCGCGAGCGACGCCGGGTCGAGCGTGCCGATGCGGTCGAGGATCTTCAGCGGTCCGGCGAAGGCGGTCTCCATCGCCACCTGCTGGTCGAGCAGCATCCCGATCAGCAGGGCGAACGGGTCGCGCGTCAGCAGCGCGTCGGCGTTCTCGTCGGCGGTGATGTGCAGGTCGGCGCTCATGCGTCTCCTTCGTGGTCGCGGACAGGGGGAGGCGTGCGGAAGCGATCCGGCCGGTTCTTCTGCGGCCGGCGCCGGTTCTGCGCGAGCGGCCGCAGTGCGCCTTCGAAGTAGGCGATCGCCGCCAGGGCATTCACATGGCCGTGGGTGATGTTGCGCCCCACCACGGGAAGCGGGTGGCGGGGGTTCTCGTAGACCGCGGCGATCCGGAGGATGGCGGCGTGATCGTCGGCGCTCATGGCGAGGGCACGTTCGGCGAGCTCGTCCTCCCCGAAGTCCCATAGGCACCCCGCGATCAGCGTGATCGGCGCACTCACCTGGAAGTTCGCGACGCCCTTCATGGCTTCGCGGACATCCGGCGCCCAGGCGGCGGGCGGTTCGGCGCTCATGCCTCCATGGTGCCAGTCCCCGGACCGCGGCGGCAGGAATGGGTGCGTTGGATGGGGACGAGTGCCGGGGGCGCTCCGGGTGCACCCCCGACCTGTTCCTCTGTCACAGATCGACGCCAACGCGTCGATCTGTGACAGAGGAACATCAGCCCGGCACGCTCGCCTGTCAGAGATCGACGCCGAGGCGTCGATCTCTGACAGGCGAGCTGATCAGGTGGGCCGCGCTAGCCAGCCCGGCCGGGCGACCGGCGAGACGGGGACGCGCGGGCAGGACCAGGCGACGGGCGGCACGGGGACGGGCGGGCAGGATCGGGTGCTGGGCGGGCGGGCGACCCCGCAATGCGCGGGCGGGTCAGCCGGCGAGCTCGGATGCGGCGTCGCCGTCGTCCTCGGATGCGGCATCCTCCGGCGCGAGACCGTAGAGCACCTCGAGCGCGGCGAAGACCTCGTCGGCGCGCCCCTGCTCGGCGAGCGCGTGCGCGCGGGTCGTGGGGGTGTGCAGCAGGCGACCCACCAGGTGGCGCAGCGCCTGCTCGGTCCGCTCGTCGTCGCCGCGGCGACGTCCGCGGGCGATCTCCGCCTCGAGCAGCTCGAACATGTGCGTGCGCAGGGCGACGACGGCGGGCGCGACCGTGCGACGCTCGCCGACGACCGTGAAGCGCTGGGCGGCGTCGGCCACGAGGGCGCGTGCCGCATCCGTCGCCTGCAGCTCTTCGAGCGGCGCGTGCACGCGGATGGTCTCGAGATCGAGCAGGTCGGTGCCCCTGACGGTCGCGACGTCGGGGTCGACGTTGCGCGGCAGACCGAGATCGATGACGAGGCGGCGGTGTCGGTCATGGCCGGGAGCCGTCCGCGAGATGGACGCCTCGTCGCCGAAGGTCGCGGCGCTGAGCACGGGGTGCTCGACGCTCGTGCAGGTGATGACGAGGTCCGACAGCTTGGCGGCCGTGGCGAAGCCCGCCGCATCCGCGACGGCGAGGCCGTGCTTGCGGGCGAAGCGCTCGCCCCGGCCCGACGGCGAGTGCACCGTGATGTCGGTGACGCCGCGCTCGCGGAGCGCAGCGAGGGTGGCGGCCGCGTACGCACCGGTGCCCACGAGCAGGACGCGCAGCGTCGCCCAGTCGGCGAACCGCGCCGACGCGAGATCGAGGGCGAGACGCACGAGCGAGCGGCCGGCGCGGCCGAGCGCCGTGCTGTTCTTGACGCCGCGCTGCGTCTCGGACGCGCGCTGGAACAGGCGCTCGAGCTCGGGGGAGGTCGTGCCGTCGCCCCGCGCCTCCGTCAGCGCACGGCGCACCTGACCGGCGATCTCCCCCTCGCCGACGACGACGGATTCGAGACCGGACGCGACGGCGAACAGGTGCTGCGCAACGCTCGGGCCGGAGATGACCTCGTACGAACCGGAGAACTCATCGGCCGAGACGCCCGTCGCGGACTCGATCGCCGACAGCGCCGCCTCGAGCCCCACGGCCTCGGCCGCGGTGACGGGCTCGTCCATGTCGACGTACGCCTCGAAGCGGTTGCAGGTCGCCACGACGACGGCACCCTGCACGCACTCGTCGTGCTCGGCGATCAAAGGGGCGACGCGGGTGGTGTGGATGCTGAGTCGCTCGAGGAGCTCGAAGGACGCGGTCTTGTGACTCGCGCTGACACACAACAGCACCCCTCGATTGTACGCCGCGTCGAAATCACCGGCCGCGGGAGCTTGCGCACGAACGTGCAGTTGCTCGACATGTGGCGCTCACCCACCGGATGGGAGGATGTCGGAGTGAGCTCCACCGGACCCGCCTCCTCCCCCCTCATCCGCGCCCTCAAAGGCGAGCGCACCGACCGTCTCCCGGTCTGGTTCATGCGTCAGGCGGGGCGGTCGTTGCCCGAGTACCGCGACCTGCGCGTGGGAACCCGCATGCTCGACGCCTGCCTGACCCCCGACCTCGCGGCCGAGATCACCCTGCAGCCCGTGCGCCGTCACGGAGTGGACGCGGGCATCTTCTTCAGCGACATCGTCGTGCCGCTGCGCCTCGCCGGCATCGCCGTGGAGATCGAGCCCGGGCGCGGCCCGGTATTCCCGGACCCGGTACGCACTGCATCCGACGTCGCCCGGATCGTGGACATCGACCCGCAGGCGGTCGCCGCCGCGGCGGAACCGGTGCGCGAGGCCGTGCGCATCGTCGTGGACGAGCTCGGCGACACCCCGCTCATCGGGTTCGCGGGCGCGCCCTTCACACTCGCCGCGTACCTCGTCGAGGGCGGACCGTCGAAGGAGCACCTGCGCGCCCGGGCGCTCATGCATGCCGACCCGCAGTCGTGGCACGCGCTGGCCGGCTGGCTCGCGGAGGTCTCGCGCACGTTCCTCGCTGCGCAGACGGATGCGGGAGCTTCCGCGGTGCAGCTGTTCGACTCGTGGGCGGGCTCGCTGTCGGTCGCCGACTACCGCACGTACGTCGCCCCCCACTCGCGGGCGGCTCTCGCCGGTGCCGACGCACCCCGCATCCACTTCGGCGTCGGCACGGGACACCTGCTCACCGACATGCGGCTCGACGGCACGACGGATGCGGTCGGCGTCGATTGGCGCACACCCCTCGACGAGGCCGCCGCGATCCTCGGACAGGGCGTCACCGTGCAGGGCAACATCGACCCTGCCCTCCTGCAGGCGCCGTGGCAGATCGTGGAGGAGCACGTGCGCGACGTGATCGCGCGCGGACGTGCGGCGCGCGCGCACATCCTCAACCTGGGGCACGGCGTCCCGCCCGAGACGGACCCCGACGTGCTGACACGCATCGTCGAACTGGCGCACGAGGAGCAGGTGTGAGCGCGGCGGATCTCGACGATCTCGCCGCGCGGGCCGAGGCCACCCGCGTCGCGGTCGTCGGCGGAGGCGTCGCCGGCCTGGTCGCAGCGCTCGACTTCGCCAAGCTCGGCTTCCGCGTGACGGTGCTCGAAGCATCAGCGCAGCCCGGCGGCGTGCTGCGCGGCGCCGAGGTCGCGGGCCTCTCGGTGGATGTGGGAGCGGAGAGCTACGCGACGCGCGGCGGCACCGTGCGCGCGCTGATCGACGAGCTCGGCATCGGTGACGAGGTGGTGACCCCCGCCGCCGGCGGCGCGTGGGTCGCGGGTCTTCCCGGCGAACGAGCCGCGCCCCTGCCGCGCGGCGGCGTGCTCGGCATCCCGGAGAACCCGTTCGATCCGAGCGTGCGGCGCATCATCGGCTGGTCGGGCGCCTGGCGCGCCTACCTGGATCGCCTCCGCCCGCCGCTGACGATCGGTCACGACCGCAGCCTCGGTCACCTCGTACGCAGCCGGATGGGCGAGGCCGTGCTCGGCCGCCTCGTCGCCCCCGTCACGAGCGGCGTCTACTCGGCCCGCCCCGACGACATCGACGTGGACCTCGCAGCCCCCGGCCTGAACGCCGCACTCACCCGCGCGGGTTCGCTCAGCGGCGCCGTGAGCGAGCTGCGAGGCCGCAGCACCGGCACTCCCGGGAGCGCCGTCGCCGGGCTCCGCGGCGGCATGACCCGCCTCGTGCACGCCCTCGTCGCCCGCCTCGAGGAGCTGGGCGTCGACCTGCGCACGGATGCGGGCGTCACCGCGCTCGAGCGCGACGACGCACGCTGGTCCCTCCAGCTCGAGGCGGAGGAACGCCTCGAGGCCGATCTCGTGGTCGTCGCGACCACGGAGGACGAGGCGCGCCGCCTGCTCGTGCCTGTCGTCCCGACGCTCGAGCCGATGACGACCGCGCCGCCCGTGGTCGAGATCATCACCCTCGTCGTGCACGAGCCGGGCCTGGACACCCCGCCGCGCGGAACCGGCGTGCTCACGGTGCCCGGCTCGCACCGGGCGAAGGCGCTCACGCACGCCAGCGCCAAATGGGAGTGGATCGCGGATGCGGCGGGCCCCGGCGTGCACGTCGTCCGCGTCTCCTTCGGCGCCCAGGGCGAAGACCCGGCGACCGCTCAGCTCACCGACGACGCCGCTGCGGCGCTCGCGCTCGACGAGGCCTCCGCCCTGCTCGGTCTTCGCCTCGACCCGGCTTCGGTCCGGGGTTCGCATCGCGCCCGCTGGGTGCAGTCGCAGCCCGCATCCGTCATCGGGCGCGCGGAGCACACCGCCGCCGCACGCGGAGCCATCCGGGCCGTGCCCGGCCTCGGCGCCGTCGGTGCGTGGCTGTCGGGGACCGGGCTCGCCCAGGTCGTCCCCGACGCTCGCGAAGAGACCGATCGGCTGCGCCGTTCGGCGCTGTGGGGGTCGCCGCGTTCTCAGGAGTGAGCGCACATGTCAACCGGATAACCCGAACGGCATACAGCGCTACGCTGGGCGCACACTCGCTTGATCCACCCCGAACGTGAGGAGACCCCATGAGGGGCAAGGCTGGACTCGTCATCGGACTGGCAGCGGGCTACGTGCTCGGAACGCGCGCAGGCCGTGAGCGCTACGAACAGATCAAGACGCAGGCGCAGAAGGTGTGGAACCTGGCGCCCGTGCAGAAGCAGGTCGGCAAGCTGCAGGAGCTGGGCAAGTCGGCACTGCTCGCGGTGCCGAGCGCCCTGTTCAGCGGCGCGGTGAAGATCACCAAGGCCGTCACGACCGACGGCACCCCCGGTCAGCGTCTGGATGCCGCGCTCGACGCCGGCGCCGACGCAGCGGAGGACGTCGCGGACGCCGCCGAAACCACGGCGACGGCCGCGAAGAAGTCCACGTCCTCCACCACCGCGAAGCGCCCCGCCGCCAAGCGCAGCACGGGCGGCTCCTCGTCGGGCGGGAAGTGACATGACCACCCCCCGCGGCTTCCGTGACAAGTCGGAGAAGAGCCTGCTGACCCTGGTCGGCGAGGTCCCCGAGCTCGTCCGCAACCTCGTGACGGCGGAGATCGACTCCGCGAAGAAGTGGCTCGGCAAGGCGGCGAAGAACGCCGGTATCGGCGGCGGCCTCATGCTCGGCGCCCTGATCATCCTGTTCTGGTCGATCCCGGCGCTCGGCGCGTTCATCATCATCGGGCTCTCGTCCTGGTGGCAGCCGTGGGTCGCCGCCCTCGTGCTGTTCGGCGCGATGCTGCTCATCGCCGTCGTGCTGGCCCTGCTCGGGTACCTGCGCTTCCGCAGGATCGGCAAGGACAACCCCGCATCCCACATCGCCGAAGACGTGCGCGTCGTGAAGGAGGCAGGCGAATGACCGCTCCGGTTCCCGTTCCCCGCACCGGTGTCCCCCTGGGCATCACCGATCCCGTCGAGAAGGCGCGTGCGGAGCTCAAGGCCACGCTCGCCGCGATCGAGGAGAAGGCCAACGTCCCGCGCCGCGTGGGCACGGCGGCCGAGCGTCGCATCGCCCAGTTCCGCCGCTTCGCGCGCGAGGAGCCGGCGGCGGCGACGCTCGCCGTCATCGGCACGGCGGCTGCCGTCGGCGTCATCGTGTGGGGCGCCATCCGCGCCTACGTGCGCTGATTCCCTCCCCCGCACCGACGCATCGCGGATAGCACCGGCCGACGCCGTTTGGCGTCTGACGACGACGGGGTGAGACTGGAGGTCATGAGCTCCGCACCCGAGTCGACGTCCACGCAGTTCACCCTCTGGGCGGTGTTCCGCCGCGACCCCGCGAAGCCCGTCACCGCGACGGACGACACCGAGCTCGCCGCTCTCGTCGAGCTGATCGAGGCCGGTGGCGTCACCATCCGCGGCTTCTACGACGTCAGCGGGCTTCGCGCCGACGCCGATCTGATGGTCTGGATGCACGGGCCTGTCGCCGAGGACCTGCAGCGCGATCTGCGGCGCCTCCGACGCACCGACCTCCTGCAGGACCTGCTTCCGGTGTGGAACGCCATGGGCGTGCATCGCGACGCCGAGTTCAACCGCTCGCACGTGCCCGGATTCCTCCGCGGCGAGCACGCCCGCGAGTGGCTCACGGTCTACCCCTTCGTGCGCAGCTACGAGTGGTACCTGCTGCCGGAGGAGGAGCGCCGCGCCATGCTGGCCGACCACGGCCGCAAGGGCGCCGCGTACACGAACGTCGTCGCGAACACGGTGGCCTCGTTCGCGCTCGGCGACTACGAGTGGCTGCTGCCCATGGAGGCGGACGAGCTGAGCGACCTGGTCGACATGATGCGGGCGCTGCGTTACACCGAGGCGCGTCGCCACGTGCGCGAGGAAGTCCCCTTCTTCACGGGCCGCCTCGTCCCGACCTCGGCCATCGCCGAGATTCTGTCGTGACCCGCGGATGTCGGCACCGGAGCGGGGTGTGAGCGCACCGCTGCGCCTGGGTACTCGGCGCAGCGCCCTCGCGACCGCACAGTCGCAGCAGATCGCCGATCTGCTGGCGACGGTGTCCGGGCGCGAGGTCGTGCTCGTCCCGATTACCTCCGAGGGCGACGTCTCACGCGCCTCGCTGTCGCAGCTGGGCGGTCGGGGCGTGTTCGCGACGCGCCTGCGCGAGGCGCTGCTGGCGGGTGAATGCGACCTGCTGGTGCATTCCCTCAAGGACCTCCCCACGGCCGAGGCACCCGGGCTCGTGATCGCCGCCACCCCGCAGCGAGAAGACGCCCGCGACGTCGTGATCACACGTGACGGCACTCCGATCGCCGAGATGGCCGTCGGCAGCGTCATCGGAACCGGCTCCCCTCGCCGCATCGCCCAGCTGCGGCGGCGAAACCCCGGTCTCGTCGCCCAGGATCTGCGCGGCAACGTCGACTCGCGCCTGTCGCGTGTACGCGACGGAGAGCTGGATGCGGTCATCCTCGCCGCGGCCGGCCTCGCCCGTCTCGGCGGTGCCACCGGCGAGCTCTTCACCGAGCCCCTCGCACTCGCGCAGTGGCCCACCGCTCCCGGCCAGGGCTCGCTCGCCGTCGAGGCGCGCCAGGATGCGCCCGCCGACCTGCTCACGGCGATCGGGCGACTCGACGACGCCGCGACCCGCGTCGCGGTCACGGTCGAGCGGGCGGTGCTCGCAGGCCTGGATGCCGGGTGCTCCGCGCCGGTCGGGGTGCACGCCGTGCTCGAGGGAGATCAGCTGCACGTGCGCGCCACGGTGTACGCCGCCGACGGAAGTCGCGCGATCCAAGCTGAGAGAAACCTGTGCGTGAGGGACGGGTATGCTGGGCCGACGGGCAGCAGCGATGGTGCGAGAGCTGCCGGCGATGACGACCCGATCGCAGGTGCACGCGAAACCGGGAGTGACGTCGCACGCGAGCTGCTCGAGCATGGAGCAGCCGAGGTCTCACCATGAAAGCCGAAGCCATGCACGAAGAGCCCCGACGGCACGAAGCCGCCAAGCCCCTGACGGGCTGGCGCGTGCTCGTGCCCCGCGGCGGCCCCTGGGGCGACGGGGTGGCGGCGACGCTGCGCTCGCAGGGTGCGGTGCCGGTCGTAGCCCCCCTCATCAACTTCGCTCCGACCAATGACGAGCAGACGCTCGAAGCCGCCCTCGCCGACCTTGCCGCCGGCCGCTTCGACTGGGTCACCATGACCAGCGCGACCACGGTCGACGTGCTCTTCGCCTATCGCGCCGTGATTCCCCCCTCCACCAAGGTCGCCGCCGTGGGCGAGACCACCGCGGCGGCGCTGCAGGCTGCCGGCTACCGCGTCGACCTGGTTCCCGACCGCGACAACTCCGCCGCCGGCATGGCCGAGCAGATGATCGCGCTCGAGCCCGAGCCGCGCCGCATCCTGACGCTGCGCAGCGAGATCGCCAAGCCCGTGCTGACCCGCAAGCTCACCGAGGCCGGGCACGATGTGCGCAGCGTCGTCGCCTACCGCACGGTGGGTGTGCCCGTCACCGAGCGCATCGCCCACGACGTGGCGTCGGGCCGGATCAACGCGATCCTCGTCACGAGCGGTTCGGTCGCGGAGCAGGTGCAGCTGCAGTTCCCCGACATCCCTGAATCGACCGTCATCGCCGCGATCGGTCCGCAGACCGCGAACGATGCACGCCGTGCCGGACTCGGCGTCTCGGTCGTCGCCGACCGACAGACCGTCGACGCGCTCATCGAAGCCGTCTCGCACTTCGCGCTCCCGCACGCCGCCGACGAGTTCCAGCCGTGAGCTTTCCCGCACATCGACTGCGCAGGCTCCGCCAGTCACCCGCCGTCCGGCGTCTGGTCCGCGAGACGCATCTGGCACCGTCGCAGCTCGTGCTGCCGATGTTCGTGCGCGAGGGAGTGAGTGAGCCGCAGCCGATCGGTTCCATGCCGGGAGTCGTGCAGCACTCGCTCGACTCGCTGCGTCGCGCGGCGGCGGATGCGGCGGCCGCCGGCGTCGGCGGCGTGATGCTGTTCGGCGTGCCGACGGTCCGTGACGCCGTGGGCTCGGGAGCGGACGACCCGGACGGCATCCTGAACGTGGCCACGGCGGCACTCGTGGCGGAGGTCGGCGACGCCCTCGTCGTACAGAGCGATCTCTGCCTCGACGAGTTCACGGATCACGGTCACTGCGGCGTGCTCACCCCGCAGGGCGCGGTCGACAACGACGCGACCCTCGAGCGCTACGCCGCGATGGCCATCGCACAGGCATCCGCCGGCAGCCACCTGCTGGGGCTGTCGGGAATGATGGACGGCCAGGTCGCCCATGTCCGCGCCGCCCTCGACGCCGAAGGCTTCACCGACACCATCCTCCTCGCCTACGCGGCGAAGTACGCGGGCGCCTTCTACGGCCCGTTCCGCGAGGCCGTCGACTCGCAGCTGAAGGGCGACCGCCGCACCTACCAGCTCGACCCCGGCAACGGCCGCGAGGGCGTGCGTGAGGCCGTTGTGGACGTCGCCGAAGGCGCCGACATCGTCATGGTCAAGCCCGCCCTGCCCTACCTCGACGTACTCGCCGACGTGCGCGCATCCGTCGAGGTCCCGGTGTGGGCCTATCAGGTGTCGGGCGAGTACGCGATGATCGAGGCCGCTGCCGCGCACGGCTGGATCGACCGCCGGGGTGCGATCACGGAGTCGCTGCTCGGCATCCGCCGCGCCGGCGCCGACGCCATTCTCACCTATTGGGCGCTCGAGGCGGCCGGCTGGCTGCGCGAGAGCCGCTGACACCGCATCCGATCCGCGCCTCTCCGACGGCGCAGGATGCGGCGAGATCCTCGGAAGGACGAGTCATGACCGACCGCAACGACGAACTCTTCGCGCACGCCCGCGAGGTCATCCCGGGCGGTGTGAACTCCCCCGTTCGCGCCTACGGCTCGGTGGGCGGGGCGCCCCGCTTCCTCGCGTCGGCCGCTGGGCCGTACGTGACGGATGCGGCCGGGCGCCGGTACGTGGACCTCGTGGCGTCGTGGGGTCCGGCGCTGCTCGGCCACGCGCATCCCGAGGTCGTCGCGGCCGTGCAGGAGGCGGCGGCGCGCGGGCTCTCCTTCGGCGCGCCGACGGAGGCCGAGGTCGACCTCGCCGCGCTGATCGCCGACCGGGTGCGCGTGGGCGACGCCGCACCCATCGACCGCGTGCGCCTCGTCTCCACCGGCACCGAGGCGACGATGACCGCCATCCGGCTCGCCCGCGGCTACACGGGCCGCGATCTGCTCGTGAAGTTCTCCGGCCACTACCACGGCCACTCCGACGGGCTCCTCGCGGCGGCGGGCTCCGGCGTCGCGACGCTCGCGCTTCCCGGCTCGGCGGGGGTGCCCGCCCCCATCGCGGCGCAGACGCTCGTCATCGACTACAACGACCTCACGCAGGTGCGCGAGGTGTTCGCCGTGCACGGCGACCGGATCGCGGCCGTCATCGTGGAGGCCGCGGCCGCCAACATGGGCGTCGTGCCGCCCGCGCCGGGCTTCAACGCCGCCCTCGCCGACATCGCTCACCGGCACGGCGCGCTCCTCATCCTCGACGAGGTGCTGACCGGCTTCCGCGTGCACCCGGCCGGTTTCTGGGGACTGCAGCAGGATGCCGGCGAGCACTACGCCCCCGACATCCTCACCTTCGGGAAGGTCGTCGGCGGCGGGATGCCGTTGGCCGCCCTCGGCGGCCGCGCCGACGTGATGGACACCCTCGCTCCGGTGGGGCCGGTGTACCAGGCGGGCACCCTGTCGGGGAACCCGCTGTCGGTCGCCGCCGGTCTCGCGACGCTGCGGCTCGCCACGCCCGAGGTGTACGCCCGGGTGGACGCCGCCGCATCCACCGTCGCGACGGCACTGTCGGGCGCGCTGGAGCAGGCGGGCGTGACGCACGCCGTCCCGCGGGCGGGTTCACTGTTCGGCGTGGCCTTCCTCCCGGAGGCGCCGCTGTCGTACGCGGCCGCGCAGACGCAGGAGGCGTGGCGGTATCCGGCGTTCTTCCACGCGATGCTGGATGCGGGAGTCTCCCTGCCGCCGAGCGTGTACGAGGCGTGGTTCCTGACCGCCGCACACGACGACGACGCCCTCGCCGCGGTGCTCGCAGCGCTCCCCGGCGCCGCGCGTGCGGCGGCTGAGGCGAGACCTCAGGACTGATCCAGCGTCGACGCGACGGTGGGGATGCCCCGATCGGTGGGGGTTCCGAGCAGGCGCACCTTGCCGATGCGGATGCCGATCGCACCGTCGGCCGGCGGCGTGTTCTCCCACACGTCGTGCGCTTCGCCGAGTTTCAGGGAGAACATCCCTTCCGCGGTGGGAGTGTCGCGCCAGTCGACCTTGTTCAACCCGTAGCCCTTCCAGTCGGCCAGATGTCCTGCGAGCGACGCGCCCGCATCACCGCCTCGGCGATCTCGATGGCGGGCGGCGGGGTCGCGTCCTCCCACGTCCACCCGCGAGCCTCGAACACCGGGCGCGTGACGCGGCGAGCTGCCGCATCCGCCTCGCGGCGCTTCTTCCCGAACGGCAGCATGCGCGTAGCGTAACGGCCCGCCGCGGGCGACGCGCTCTGGGAGAATCACGGGATGGCACAGAGCGAGCAACCCCGGGTCGTCGTCATCGCGGGAGGCGTGGGCGGATCCACGTTCAGCGAGGGGATGCGGGCGGAGCTGGCCCGCCGCGGCGCTGAGCCCGCGACGATCATCGTCAACACGGGCGACGATCTGTGGCTGTCCGGTGTGCGCCTGCAGCCGGACATCGACTCGGTGCTCTACCGCCTCGCGGGACAGAACGACACGGTGCGCGGCTGGGGCCGTGCGGGCGACACCGAGCGGGTCAACGAGGAGCTGCAGGCCTGGGGAGCGGGCTGGCCATGGTTCACCCTCGGCGACCTGGACCTCGGCACGCACCTCGCACGGACCGGGTGGCTGCGCGGCGGCGCCACGGTTTCCGAGGTCGTCGCACGGCTGTCCGAACGGTGGCCGCTGGGCGTGCGCCTGCTGCCGATGACCGACGCCGAGGTCGACACCCACGTGCTTCTCGAGGACGGCGGGCGCCTCCACTTCCAGGAGTGGTGGACGCGCCACCGCGCCACGCTCGCGCCCCGCGCCTTCGAGAACCCCGGAATGGACGCGGCCGCCCCCGCGCCCGGCGTGGTCGAAGCCATCGCGCAGGCCGACGTCGTCGTGCTCGCCCCCTCCAACCCCGTGGTCTCGATCGGACCCGTACTCGCCGTCCCCGGCATCCGAGAAGCACTGTCCACGACCTCGGCCCGGGTCGTCGGCGTCTCGCCCATCATCGGCGGGCGCGTCGTGCGTGGCATGGCGGATGTCTGCCTCACCGCGATCGGAGTCGAGACCTCCGCGGCGGCGGTGGCCGCCCACTACGGCAGCCGCAGCGCCGGCGGCGTCCTCGATGCATGGCTGCTGGCGGAGGAGGATGCCGACGCCGCCGCATCCGTGGACGCCCTCGGGATCCGGCCGGTCGTCGCACCCCTGTGGATGCGGGACATCGAGGCCACCCGAGCGATCGCCGCGGCGGCGCTGGGCGCCTGATCGACGCGGGCGCAGAATCGTAGCGGGTCTGTGGACAATCCGCGCGCGGGCATCGCACGACGACACCGGGCGTTACGCTGTCGAGACGTGAGAAGTGGGGGCGGCACGACGATGGCAGGCGCACACCGGGCGCTGCGGCGATACGCCGTGGCTGGAGGTCAGCAGTGACCACGCCCGCCGACACCGAGGAACGCCGTCGGATCGCGATCGTCGACGGAGCCTCGCGCCACGATCTCCTGATCCCTCCCGCGGCCAGCATCGCCGACGCGCTCGCGAGTCTCGGCATCCGCCAGGAAGTCGGGCGCGACGTGCTCCTCGAGGTCGACGGACGGGAGGTGAGCCCGCTGTTGCGCGTCGACGACCTCAGCGACGGCACGGTGCTCGCGCTCGTGGATCTGTCTCAGAAGGTGAAGCAGGACCGCCGGCGCCGTCGTGACCCCTCCCGCGGGGAGGCGCCCGGAGCCTGGTGGGTGCTCGGCGGCATCGCCCTCGTGCTCGCGGTGTTCTCACTCATCGCACCCGACGCCGTCCGGGAGTCGCTGCGCTTCCCGTTGGCGGTCGCGATGGGCGCCTTCGCCGTCACCGCGGGCATGGCGCTCGCCGTGCGCGCGAGGGGTGTCGCCAACGGCACCGACGCCGCGCTCGTCGCGGTCCTGACACTGGCCTTCGCCGCGGGCGCCGGCATCGTCCCCGCGTTCCCCGCCGCGACCTCCACGCTGCAGGTGTTCGTCGGCCTGCTCTCGGCAGCGGTGTTGGCGGGGATGCTCGCGCTCGTCGGACGCCCCGCGGGGCTGCACGCCCGCCTGTCTGCCGCCACGACCCTGTTGCTTGTGCTGGCCGCGGTATGGGGCTTCTCGCTCATCCTCTCGCTGCCCCTGGCCGCGCCCACCGCCGTCACGCTGGGCCTCGCGCCCGTAGCACTGCGCATCCTGTTGGCCACCCTCGTGGATGTCCCGCCCGGTATCTTCATCGACTACGAGCGCTACCAGACCACGCGATGGAGCGTGCGCCAGCAGCTGCCCGAAGAGATCCACTCGATCGGTGCCGCCGATGCCCGCGACCTCGTGGCGCGCTCGACCGGGCGCCTCGTCGCCGGCACGTTCGTGCTGACGCTCGCCGTCGCCCTGAGCGCCCCCTTCGCGCTCCCCGACATGGACGACTTCGACCCGCTCGTGCTCTCCGCCCGCAT
Organism: Microbacterium binotii; assembly: GCF_021398715.1. Lineage (NCBI taxonomy): Bacteria > Bacillati > Actinomycetota > Actinomycetes > Micrococcales > Microbacteriaceae > Microbacterium > Microbacterium binotii. The sequence goes on from NZ_CP090347.1 coordinate 2,996,109, forward strand.
CGCCCTGGCGATCACCGTCGTGCTCGCGCTCCTGCTCGGAGCGCGGCGCTTCTCGGTCCCGTTGCTGCGGTGGCTGCCCCGGCTCGCCGCAGGTGCCGTGGCCGTCGTCATGGTGCTGACCGCGACCCGCGAGGCGAACCCCGTGCTGCTCACCGTGCTGGCGGGCATCTTCCTGGCCGTGGGCGCGATCGCCGCGCTGGTCATCATCCCCACGAGCCGCGGCGCGCAGTCCCTGCGCTGGTCGCGGTTCGGGGACGTCATCGAATGGATCGCGATCGCCTTGTCACTGCCCGCCGGCCTGCTCGCCGCCGATACCGTCGATATCCTGCGTGGAATGATGGGCGCATGAGTCTGCCGCCGCAGTTCACGGGCGAGCCCGCCGGGGTCGGAGCACGACTCGCCGCCTTCACGATCGACGTCGCCATCGTGGTCACCATCGGCATCACCGTCGCCCTCGTGAGCGGGTCGGCCGTCTTCGGGCTCCTCGTGAGCGCCGAGGCGGTCCTGGCCCTGTGGATCCTCCAGGCCCGCACCGGATCCGGTCCCGGCAAGGCCCTGTTCGGGCTGCGCGTCGCGCGCCTCGACGGCCCGTATTCACCCGGCGCGGGGCGCAGCTTCGTGCGCGGCCTGCTGGTGGGCATCGGCTCCCTCGTCTTCGGCGCGGGAGCGTGGGTCGTCGAGGGATCCGCATCCGCCGACCGCTCGGGCCTGCGTCGCTCCTGGGCCGACCGCGCCGCGCAGACCGTCGTCGTCGCCGCTCCGCGGCGCCCCGCGGCGGAGCGGCGCAGCAGACGGCGCTCCGCCGACGAGATCGTCGCCGTCCCCTCCCCGACCGTCATCGCACGCCCGTGGTCCCCCGCACCCGTCGAATCCGGCAGGGCTCGGGGACCGATCGCCGCGCCCGTGCCCCCCGAGCCGCCTGCGGCGCCCGTCACCACCGCCGCCGCAGCACCCGATGTTCCGGCTCCCGCCGCAGCGGTCGCGGGCTGGGCGGGTCCCACTGCCGCGGCACCGGTCGTCGATCAGGCCGACCCGGGCGAGCGCCCCACCGGCGAGCTGCTGCTCATCTTCGACACGGGCCAGCGCGCCCGCTTGCCTCTGCCCGTCGCCGTCAACCTCGGCCGCAGCCCCGAGCAGACCGAGCAGACCGATCTGCTGGTGACGGTGACGGATCCCGACTCCAGCGTCTCCAAGACCCATCTCCGACTCGAGTTCGATCACGCGGGCCTCTGGGTCACCGACACGGGGTCGACCAACGGGACGGAGCTGCTCGACGATGACGGCCAGGTGGTGCCTCTCGCGCCCCACGCGCGCACCTTCGTCGACGACGACACCCGCATCCGGATCGGGAGTCGCATCTTCACCGTCAGCCGACTGATCGGAGCCGCTTCGTGAGCAAGGGACCACGCCTGGCCCCGCCGTCCGTGCCGAGTGGTCGCATCGTCGTGCAGCCCCCGCCGGAGCTCGTTCCGAACGAGGGCGGCAGCAGTATGCTCACCTCCCTGCTGCCGATGCTCGGCAGCGTGGGCGCGATCGTCATGGTGACGATCTCCAATGCCGGACCGACCGGCTTCATCACCGGCGGCATGTTCCTGCTGTCTTCGCTCGGATTCGTCGCCGTCAACGGATGGCGCCAGCGCGCGCAGCGCAACGCCCAAGTGCTGGGTAACCGCCGCGAGTACCTCGCCTACCTCAGCGACCTCCGCGAGACCGTCCGCACGGCCGCGCGCAAGCAGCGTCGCCACGGCGCATGGGTGACGCCGTCCCCGTCCGCGCTGCCGTTCATCGCCGAGGAACGCACTCGCGTCTGGGAGCGCCAGCCCGGCGACGAGGGCTTTCTCCTCACCCGGATCGGAACGTGCGACCAGCCGCTGTGCATCTCGCTCGAAGCGCCGGATCTGCCCCCGCTCGCCCAGCTCGACCCCGTCGCCGCATCCGCGGCCCACCGGTTCATGCTCACCCACGAGATCCAGCCGGATCTGCCCCTCGGCGTCACCCTCACGGACTACGCACGCATCGAGGTCGTCGGTCCTGACGAGGATGCGGTGCGCGCCCTCGCCCGCGCCATGGTCGTGGGAGCGGCGACCCTGCAGGATCCCGAGGACGTCGTCGTCGCGATCCTCGCCGGCCCCGACCAGCTCCCGGCGTGGGAGTGGGCCAAGTGGCTGCCGCACGCGCTCTCGTCGCGCTCCAGCGACAAGCTGGGCCCCGCCCGCATGATCGCCTCATCGCTGGACGACCTCGAAGACCTGTTGCCCGCCGGGCTCCGCGAACGCGCGCGTTTCGCCCGCGGCGGCGGCGCCACCCCGCACGTCATCCTCGTGGTCGACGGCGTCCAACTGCCGATGGGCGACCCGGTCGTCGGCGGCGACGGGATGCTGGGCGTCACCGTGGTGGAGCTCCCCGGTCGCTGGGGCGAGCTCGAGAACCCCGACGTCCTGCGCATCGTCATGCCGGAGGCCGCCGCATCCGATCGTCACGCCGAGCTCATCGACGTGGTGTCAGGATCGCGCACCTTCACCCCCGACACCACCTCGATCGCCGTGGCCGAGGCCACCGCGCGTCGGCTCATGCCGCTCTACTCGAACCCGGCCGCGCTCGCTGAGACGCCCGGTGCCCAGCAGGGTCAGCGCGAACTCGTCGAACTGCTCGGCATGCCCGACGTGCGCGAGATCGACTTCGACCGCACCTGGTCCGGTCGCCTGGAACGCGACCGCCTCCGCGTGCCGATCGGTCAGGACACGACGGGCGCCCCGCTCGTGCTCGACCTCAAGGAGGCGGCCCAGCAGGGTATGGGTCCGCACGGCGTGATGATCGGCGCCACGGGTTCCGGTAAGTCCGAGGTGCTGCGCACGCTCGTGCTCGCCCTCGCGTTGACGCATTCGCCCGAGCAGTTGAACTTCGTGCTCGTCGACTTCAAGGGTGGCGCGACCTTCGCCGGTATGGCAGGGATGCCCCACGTCTCGGCGATCATCACCAACCTCGGCAGCGAGCTCGCCCTCGTCGACCGCTTCCAGGACGCCCTGCAGGGTGAGATCGTGCGCCGCCAGGAGCTGCTGCGCGCCGCCGGCAACTTCGCCAACGTCTCGGACTACGAGAAGGCCCGCCGCGGCGGGCGCACCGACCTCGCGCCGCTTCCGGCGCTGCTGATCGTGGCCGACGAGTTCAGCGAGCTGCTGGCAGCGAAGCCGGAGTTCGTGGAGAGCTTCATCAACATCGGCCGCGTCGGCCGTTCGCTCCAGGTGCATCTGCTGCTGGCATCGCAGCGCCTGGAAGAGGGCAAGCTGCGCGGCCTCGACACGTACCTGTCGTACCGCATCGGTCTGCGCACGTTCTCGGCCGCCGAGTCGCGCACGATCATCGGCACCCCCGACGCCTACACCCTGCCGCAGGAGCCCGGCGTCGGCTACCTCAAGGCCGACACCGACAACCTCGTGCAGTTCCGCGCCGCCTATGTCTCGGGAACGCCCAAGACGAAGCTCACCGGAGGACGCTCGAGCGAGTCGGCCGACACATCGGGTGAGGCCGCCCGCATCGAGGTCTTCACAGCAGCGCCCCAGCCGCTCGAGCTCATCGAGGAGCCCGTCGACACCTCGCGCGACATCGTGTCGCAGCCGGTCGAGGAGCGCTCGACCTTCCAGATCGCCGTCGAGCGGATGAAGGGTCGCGGCCCCGCCGCCCATCAGGTGTGGCTTCCGCCGCTCGAGGAGCCCTCATCCCTCGACGAACTCATGCCCGACCTCGTCGTCGACCCGCGGATGGGGCTGCACTCCCCCGGCTGGCGCGCAGCCGGCGCCCTCACGGTCCCGCTCGGAATCGTCGACGTGCCCCTCGAGCAGCGCCGCGAGAACCTCGTGGTCTCGCTCGGCGGCGCGGCCGGTCACGTGGCGAT